>NZ_QURO01000004.1:1537500-1837500 GCF_003426945.1 Thermus sediminis | reverse complement strand
GCTGCGGTGGTGAGCCCGGTGGCCGCGGTGATGATCCACACCTGGCCTGAGGATGGGGCCTCGGCCACCTTGGACCTCTACTTCTACCGGGAGGGGGCGAACCCCGAGGAGGTCTTGAGGGGCCTCTCCCGGGCCTTCGGGGCCAAGGAGGAGTCCGCCTTTCGCTACTGGCGGAGCACGGAGCACGCCATAAGGCGCCGCGCTTTCGGCGCTGAGGAGGGTTAGGTATGGACTACGGCATGCACTTCTTGGAGCACATCACCCCCTACGAGACCTTGCTGCGCCGCTTGGAGCGGGTCATCGCCTCTGGGCGCACGCAGTACCAGGACTACTTCCTCTTTGAAACCAAGATCTTCGGCAAGGTCCTGGTCCTGGACAAGGACGTCCAGAGCACAGAAAAGGATGAGTACATCTACCACGAGACCCTGGTCCATCCCGCCATGCTGGCCCACCCCGAGCCCAAGGGCGTCCTCATCGTGGGAGGTGGGGAAGGGGCCACGCTGAGGGAGGTGCTCAAGCACCCCACCGTGGAACGGGCGGTCATGGTGGACATAGACAGGGAGCTGGTGGAGGTAGCCAAGGCCCACATGCCCGAGTGGCACCAGGGGGCCTTTGAGGACCCCCGTGCGGTCTTGGTCATAGAGGACGCCCGGGCCTACCTGGAGCGCCAATCGGAGACCTACGACGTCATCCTCATTGACCTCACCGACCCCGTGGGAGAGGACAACCCCGCAAAGCTCCTCTACACCGTGGAGTTCTACCGCCTGGTCAAGAGCCGCCTGAACCCCGGAGGGGTCATGGGCATGCAGGCGGGGATGATCCTGCTCAACCACTACCGGGTCCACCCCGTGGTCCACCGCACGGTGCGGGAGGCCTTCCGCTACGTGAGGAGCTACCATAACCACATCCCCAGCTTCTTCCTCAACTTCGGCTTCCTCCTAGCCTCGGACGCCTTTGACCCCGCGGCCTTCTCCGAGGGGGTTATAGAGGCCCGGATCCGGGAGCGGGGCCTCGCCCTGCGCCACCTCTCCTCCCACTACCTTGAGGCCATGTTCGTCCTCCCCAAGGACCTCCAGGAGGCCCTGGAGGCCGAGACCCTGGTCTCCACGGACCAGAATCCCTTCTACCTGGGTCGCCCCTGAGGGAGGGTTCCAGCAGGTCCCCATCGGGGCCAAGGGCTGTGGTAAAGTAAGCCCATGCCGCGGGCTGTCGTGGCCATAGTGCTGGTGCTAGCCCTTCTGGGGTTGGGCTGGATCCTCTTCGGCCCCAGGGGCCAAAGGGGCCTGGACCCCGCTCAAGGGGCCCGCTTCGCCCTGGGTAGGGAGGATGCCCCCCTTGTGGTGGTGGATTTTTCCAACTACCTCTGCGGCCATTGCCAGAACCACGCCCTAAACGTCCTGCCCCGGCTCAAGGCCGAGTACATAGACACCGGCAGGGTGCGCTACGTCTTCCGGGACTTCCCCTTCCCGGGCCAAGCCCATGTGATCCGGGCGGGCGAGGCGGCGGCCTGCGCCCACGAGCAGGGGCGCTACTACGAGTACCACGGGGTTCTCTTCCGTGCGGCAGGAGCCTGGGGGGGGCTTGGGGACACCCCCTTGGACCGCTACTTGACCGACCTAGCGGGACAGCTGGGCTTGGACACGGCGGCCTTCCAGGACTGCCTGGCCTCGGGGCGCATGCGGCAGGGCGTCCTGGCTGACCAGAAGCTGGCCACCGACCTGGGCCTCACGGGGACCCCTACCTTCTTCATCGCTGGGGAAAAGCGCATGGGCTTTATGCCCTACGAGGAGTGGAGGGCCCTTCTGGACCGGGCTCTAGGAGAGAAGGAATAGCCTCCCCGGCCTAGGGGTGGGGTAACCTCCAAGCCGCCCCTTTGCTACCCTTGGGGCGTGGAAGCCCTTTGGGTGGCCGCTGCCTTCGCCTTTGGCCTCCTCGCCAACCGCCTGGGCCTCCCCCCGTGGTGGGGTACCTGGGGGCGGGCTTTGCCCTGCACGCCTTGGGCTTCCGGGAGACCGAGTTCCTGCGCCACGCGGCGGAGATCGGGGTGCTCCTCCTCCTTTTCAGCGTGGGCTTGAAGCTTAGGCTGAAGGATCTCCTCGAGGCCCGGGTCCTCCTCGTGGGGGGGACTCACCTCCTCCTCTTCGCCCTCTTGGCCCTGCTCCTGGTGGGCAACCTCCCCTTGGCCGTGGCCCTGGCCTTCTCCAGCACGGTCCTAGTAGCCAAGCTCTTGGAGGACAAAAAGGAGCTCACCACCTACCACGGGAGGCTTGCCATCGGCATCCTCATCCTCCAGGACCTGGTGGCCGTGGGCCTCCTCACCTTCTACGGCACCCAGGAGGTAAGCCCATGGGCGCTCCTCGTCCTCCTCCGCCCCCCCGTGGCCTGGCTCCTGGAAAAGAGCGGCCACAAGGAGCTACTCGTCCTCTACGGCCTGGGCCTGGCCCTGCTGGGGGGGGAGGGCTTCCGGCAAGTGGGGCTCTCCCCAGAGCTGGGGGCCCTCCTCATGGGGATCCTCCTCTCTGGCCAGGCCAGGGGAGCGGAGATGGCCAAGGCTCTTTGGAGCTTAAAGGAAGCCTTTCTGGTGGCCTTCTTCCTGGAGATCAGCATGAAGCAGGGCCTCCTCGGGGTAGAGGTGGGGCTCCTCTTGGGGCTTCTCCTCCTCTCCCTCCTCAAAGCCCCCCTCTTCCTCCTCCTCTTCCTCCTCATGGGCCTCAGGGCCCGCACGGGCTTTGTGGCCGGGGTGTACCTGGGCAACCACTCGGAGTTCGCCCTCATCGTCGGCGTGGCCCTGGAACGGGCGGGGCTCCTCCCCTCGGGCCTCACCACCCTAGCCCTCCTCGTAGCCCTTTCCATGGGGCTCTCCGCTCCCCTTTCCCGGTATGCCCACACCCTCTACCGCCGCCTCGAGCCCCTCCTCCTGCGCCTGGAGCGCCAGGGGCCCCACCCGGACCAGGAGCCCCGGCGCCTGGACGGAGCCTCGGTCCTCATCGTGGGCATGGGCCGCACCGGGGGGGCGGTCTACCGGGTGCTGGAGGAGCAGGGGGTGACCCCCGTGGGCCTGGACGCCGAGCCAGAGAAGGTGGAGCGCCACCGGGCCAAGGGGCGAAGGGTCTTCTACGGGGACGCAGAGGACCCCGAGCTTTGGGAAAGGCTGGACCTTTCGGGCCTTAAGGCGGTGGTTCTGGCCCTGCCGGACCTGGAGGCCAAGCTCCTTTCGGCCCGTTGGCTCAAGGAGCGGGGCTTCGGGGGGGTGCTGGCCGCCACCAGTTTCCACCTGGAGGAGGACCCCGCCCTGCTGGCGGCCGGGGTAACCCTCCTCTTCCACCCCTTCCGCGAGGCAGGGGAACGCCTGGCGGAGCGGGTCCTGGAGGAGCTAGCTATAATGGGTGAGGTGAGCCATGGCCGGTCATAGCAAGTGGGCCCAGATCAAGCGCAAGAAAGCCGCCAACGACCTAAGGCGTGGCAAGATTATCTCCAAGCACCTTCGCGCCATCCAGGCGGCCGCCAGGGCGGGGGGAAGCCCCTACCCCGAGGCCAACGTCCAACTTAGGAACGCCATTGAGGCCGCCCGGGCCGACGACGTGCCCATGGAGAACATTGAGCGCCTCCTGGCCAAGCTTCAAGGAGGCGGAGAGGGCGCCGAGCAGTACGAGGAGATCGTCTACGAGGGGTACGTCCCGGGAGGGGTGGCCGTCTTGGTCTACGCCCTCACCGACAACCGCAACCGCACCGCCGGCGAGGTGCGCCACGTCTTCGGCAAGCATGGGGGCACCTTGGGCACCTCGGGAAGCGTGTCCTGGCAGTTCGAGCGCAAAGGGGTGATCGTGTGCGAGAACAGCGAGGCGGCCCAGGAAGCCGCCATCGAGCTGGGGGCCCTGGACCTGGAGGAAGAGGGGGAAAGCCTCACGGTCTACACCGAGCCCGCAGAGGTCTTCCGCATCGCCGAGGCGCTGAGGGAGCGGGGCATCCGGGTGGAGGACGCCGAGGTCACCCAGCGCCCCCAGACCCCGGTGGTCCTCCCCCCTGAGGAGGCGGCCAAGGTGATGCGGCTCTTGGAGGCCCTCGAGGACCTAGACGACGTGCAGAACGTCTACACCAACCTGGACCCCGAAAGCCTCCAGGTGGAGGCCTGAAAGCACCTCGCCCTGGCCTTGCCTGGATGGGGCCCCTGAGGAAGGGGGTGGCGCCCTACCCCTTCTTGCGCCGCCTCTCCTCCCGCATGAGGCGGCGGCGCTCCGCTCGGGAAAGCCCCGGTTGGGGCGGGGGAGTAGCAGGGCGCTTGCGGGCCATCCCGAAGGTGCCCGTCTCCCCCTTGGGTTCGGGGACGGGCACGTACGGGGCCTCCCGCACGGGACGGACGGGCTCGGCCTCCACCTTGAGGCGGAAGAGGAACTTGGTCACCTCGGCCTTGATGAAACCCACCATGTCGTTGAAGAGGCGGGTGGCCTCGATCTTGTACTCCTGGAAGGGGTCCCTCTGGCCATAGCCCCGGAGGAAGATCCCTTGCCTCAGCACGTCCAGGTTGTGGAGGTGCTCCTTCCAGGCGGAGTCCACCACGTTCAGGATCACGAAGCGCTCCACCGCCCGCATGAGCGGGGGGGTGAGCTCCCCTTCCCGAGCCTCATAGGCCTTGAGGGCGGCCCCCACCAGGCGCTCCACCCCTTCCTCGGGTTTGAGCCCCCGCAGCTCCTCCCAAGGGAAGTCGGCCAGCTGGGGGGCCACGTCCAGAAGGGCGGTCCTCAGGGCCTCGAGGTCCCAGTCCTCGGGATGGACCTCAGGGTTCAAGAAGTTCTCCGCCAGCGAGGCCGCCGTCTCCTCCACCATGCCAAGGGCGGCCTCCCGCACCTCCTCGCCCTTGCCCAGGAGGATGAGGCGGCGCTGGGCGTAGATGACCTCCCGCTGACGGGCCATCACATCGTCAAACTGGAGAAGCTGCTTGCGGATGCCGAAGTTGCGGTCTTCCACCCGCTTCTGCGCCCGTTCGATGGAACGGGTCACCATGCGGTGCTCGATGGGCTCCGAATCGTCAAAGCCCATGCGGTCTAGCATGGCGATGACCCGATCCGAGGCGAAGAGGCGCATGAGGTCGTCGTCAAAGGAAACGTAAAAGCGGCTCCCCCCAGGGTCCCCTTGGCGGCCCGCACGGCCCCTGAGTTGGTTGTCGATGCGCCGGGACTCGTGGCGCTCGGTGCCTAGGATGAAGAGGCCCCCCAGGCTTCGCACCCGCTCCTCATCGGCCCTGCACTCCTCGCGGATCTGGCGGATCCTCTCCAGGAGGTCCTCCTTCACCCCGAGCTCCTGGGCCAGGGCCCGGGCCTCCTCCTCCTGGCCGGAGACCATCTTCTTGATGAAGAGCTCTACCTTCCACTCGTACCGGTCAAACCCCTCCTTTTCCAGGAGGGCGGCGGCCAGGTACTCGGGATTGCCCCCCAGTTTGATGTCCGTGCCCCGGCCCGCCATGTTGGTGGCGATGGTGACGGTCTTGGAGCGGCCCGCCTGGGCCACGATCTCCGCCTCCTTGGCGTGGTGCTTGGCGTTCAACACCTGGTGGGGAATGCCCTTGCGGAGAACCTCCAGGGTGTGCACCGCCCTCTTTAGGCCCTCCCAGGCCGTGCGCAGGTTCCCCTTGGGCGGAATGAGGTCCTCAAAGGGGGCGAGGTCCTCGTCCTTGAGGGCCGTGGGCCTCTCCAAAAGCTTCCTCAGGCGCTCCCAAGCCTCTCCCCCCTGCTTGGCGCTAGCCTTTTTGAAGAGCTCTATGCGCATCTCCAGCCGGGGGAAGTAGAGCCTGGGCTCCTTGAGCATCTGGGAAAGCCTTTCCGACTTCTCAATGCTGATGGTGCCCACCAGGACGGGTTGGCCCCGCTCGTACTTCTCGGCGATCTCCTCCACCGCGGCGAAGAACTTCCCCTTTTCCGTTCGGTAGACCACGTCGGGGTGGTCGGTGCGGATCATGGGGCGGTTGGTGGGCACCACCACCACGTCCATGCCGTAGATCTCCTGGAACTCCTTCTCCTCGGTCTTGGCGGTGCCGGTCATCCCCGCCCGCTTCTCGTAGAGGCGGAAGAAGTTTTGGTAGGTGATGGTGGCCAGGGTCTGGTTCTCCCGCTCAATCTTGACCCCCTCCTTGGCCTCGATGGCCTGGTGGAGGCCTTCCCCGTAGCGCCTTCCGGGCATGAGGCGGCCCGTGAACTCGTCCACGATAATGACCTGGCCATCCTGGAGGATGTAGTCGCGATCTTTGTGGTAGAGCTCCTTGGCCCGGATGGCCTGGATGAGCATGTGGGCGAGCTCCATGTTCTCCGGGCTGAAGAGCCCCTCCACCCCAAGGAGCCTTTCCGCCTTGGCGATCCCCTGGAGGGTGAGGTGGACCGAGCGGTTTTTCTCCTCAATGGTGTAGTCCCCCGTGGGCTCCTTGCGCACCCCGGGCTCGGCGGGCAGGCCCCTCTCCAGCTTCTTGGCGATCTCCGCCATCTTGTAGTACAGGTCGGTGGCCTTCTCCGCGGGGCCGGAGATGATGAGGGGGGTGCGGGCCTCGTCGATGAGGATGGAGTCCACCTCGTCGATGATGGCGTAGTGGAGGGGGGTGTCGTGGCGGAGGACCAGTTGGTCGGGGCTTATCGCCATGTTGTCCCGGAGGTAGTCAAAGCCCAGCTCGGAGTTGGTCACGTAGGTGACGTCCGCCAGGTAGGCCTTGCGGCGCTCCTCCGGGGTGGAGCTATGCTGGATCACCCCCACGCTTAGGCCCAGGCCCCGGTAGACGGGCCCCATCCACTCGGCGTCCCGCCGGGCCAGGTAGTCGTTCACCGTGACCACGTGCACGCCCTTGCCCCTGAGGGCGTTCAGGGCCACGGCCAAGGTGGCCACCAGGGTCTTCCCCTCCCCGGTCTTCATCTCGGCGATCTTGCCCTCATGGAGGACGGCTCCGCCGATGAGCTGGACGTCGAAGTGGCGCATGCCCAGGTAGCGCTTGGCGGACTCCCGGGTGAGGGCGAAGGCCATGGGGAGAAGCTCCTCCAAGCTCGCCCCCCGCTCGTGCTTCTCCTTGAGCTCGCGGTAGGCGGCGGCGAGGTCCCCTATCTTTTCCACCTCCGCCTCGAGGTGGTTTACGGGCTCCACCACCTGCTTGTGGTAGCGGGCGATCTCCCGCTCATTGTTGTCAAAGAGCTTCCGTATGAGGCCGAGCATCCTAAACCCGATTGTACCCCTATTTGGATGAGAAAGCCTTCAGGTGGCCTCGAGGGGCCAGTAAGGGGTGGCCCCCAAGGCGAGGGGGCTTGGGGGAAGGCCCGCCCTATGGCGCCGCCAGGCGGCCAGGGCGATCATGGCCCCGTTGTCCTGGGAAAGGCCTTTGGGGGGAAAGTGGACCTTCAGACCCGCCTCTTTAAAGCGCTCCTGAAGCGCCCGGTTCGCCGCCACCCCCCCGGCCACGAGGAGGGCTCCGTGCCCCGCAGCCTTAGCCGCCCTCAAGACCACCTCGGCGAGGTGGGCGATGGCCGCCTCCTGGAAGCCCTTGGCGAGGGCGGCCTTGGGGAGGCCCTTCTCCACCAAGTGTAAGGCCCGCGTCTTGAGGCCGGAGAAGCTGAAGTCGTACCCCTCCTGGTCCCTTAGGGGCACGGGGAAGGGGACGCCCTCCTCCGCCTCCCCTGCCAGGCGCTCCAGCTCCGGCCCCCCGGGGAAGCCCAGGCCTAGAAGCCTCGCCACCTTGTCAAAGGCCTCCCCGGCGGCGTCGTCCCGGGTGGCCCCGAGGAGGCGGTACTGCCCAAGGCCCAGGACCTCGTAGAGGTGGGTGTGCCCCCCCGAGGCCACCAGGACCAGGAAGGGGGGCTCTAGGCCCTCGGGCCAGGCGGCGGCGATGTGGCCTTCTAGGTGGTGGATGGCGTAGAAGGGCCTCTCCAGGGCCCAGGCCAGGCCCTTGGCGAAGGTGTAACCCACGAGGAGGGCCCCGATCAGGCCGGGCCCCCGGGTGGCGGCGATGAGGGCCAGGTCCTTGGGGGCGACCCCCGCCTGGGCGAGGGCCTCCTGGGTGAGGCGGGGGAGGGCCTTGAGGTGCTCCCGGCTGGCGAGCTCCGGCACCACGCCGCCAAAGCCCTGGTGGAGGGCCTGGCTCAGGACCAGGTTCACCACCACCTGGCCCTCCCTTACCAGGCCCACCCCGGTGTCGTCGCAGGAGGTGTCTATGCCGAGGACCCACATCCCCTTTCGCACTCTAGCAAAGGGGCCGTCCTGGGGCTAAGCTTAAGGGGGTTGCTCTGGCTTCTCCTCCCTGTACTCCTCTTGGTCTACCTCCTCTACCGGAGGCGGGCCCCCAAGCCCAGGCCCTGGGCTGGGGTGTGGCTTTGGAAGCGGGGCAGGGCAAGGCGCTTTCGGCCTAGGCTGGACCCGAGGCTCCTTCTCCTCCTCCTGGGGGCGGGCCTGGTGGTGGTGGCCCTCGAGGATCCCCCCCTGGGCTCCTCCCCTATGGTCTTCGTGGTGGACGCCTCCGCCAGCATGGCCGTCCGGGAAGGGGGAAGGACCCGCCTGGACCTGGCCAAGGAGCGGCTCCTCCCCCTTCTGGAGAGGGCCCCGGAGGCCGTCTTGGTGCGGGCGGGGGAGCGGCCGGAGGCCTTCGGTCCCGCCCCGGGGGTGGCCCTGAGGGGGCAGCTCCTGGCCCTGGAGGCTGGGGACCGGAGGGCGGACCTAGAGGAGGCCATGGCCCTGGGGAGGAGGCTCCTCAAGGCCCCGGTGGTGGTGGCCACGGACCGGCCCCCACCCCCTGGGGCCGAGGGGTACCTGGGCGTGGGAAGCCCTAGGGAGAACCTGGGCATCGTGGCCGTGGCCCCGGGGTTCTTAGCCCTGGGGAACAGCGCAAACCGCCCCCTGGTGGCCCGGGTGGAGGTGGGGGGAAGGGTCCATGAGGTCCTCGTCCCCCCCAGGGGCTTCGCCCCCCTCGCGGACCTCCCCACTTCCTTCGCCGCCCGGCTCCTGGGGGAGGACGCCCTCCCCTTGGACGACGAGGCCGCCTTCGGCCTGAGGCGCCTCCCGGTGGACTACCCCAGGCTCCCCGCTCTGGAGCGCCTCTTCCTCCTCCTAGGGGCCGTCCCCGGGGGGGAGGTCCGGGTCCTCATCGGTGTCCCAGAAGGGCTTCCCGATGGGCCTACCCTTTACCTGGCCCCTTCTGGGGGAAGCCCCACCCCCGTCCTCCTCACCACCCCCCACCCCCTCCTCGAGGGGGTGGCCCTCCTGGGGGAGAGCCTCCCCCCGCCCCCTGAACCCCTCGGCCCCTGGCGCCCCCTGGCCGAGGGGGAGGGGGGGGTGGGCCTCATCTATATGGCGGAAGGGGGGCTCTACCTCCCGCCCCTTCCCGCAGTCCAGGACCGGCCCTTCTTCCCCCTCCTCGTCTACAACTTCCTCAGGCCCCACCGCGAGGTGCGGGAGGGCCTCCTCTCCCCCGAGGAAACCCTGCTCCCCGTCCCGGGCGAAAGCTTCCTGCCCCAGGCCCCAGGGGGCCTGGGGGGCTACCTGGCCCTTTTGGCGGGGATGGTCCTCCTCCTCGAGGCCCTCCTCTTCCTGAGGCGCAGGGAGGGATAATGGATCCATGCGCTTTCGCCCGTTCACAGAGGAGGACCTGGAGCACCTCAACCGGGTGGCGGGGGAAAGGCCCTTGGGCCTCGGGACCCTCCGCTTCTTCGCCCGCACCGGCCACTCCTTCCTGGCAGAGGCGGAGGAGCCTTTGGGCTTCGCCCTGGCCCAGGCGGTCTGGCAGGGGGAGGCCACTACAGTCTTGGTGACCCGGATAGAGGGGAGGACGGAAGAGGCCCTCCGGGGCCTGCTCAGGGCCGTGGTGAAGAGCGCCTACGACGCCGGGGTCTACGAGGTGGCCCTCCATCTGGACCCTGGAAGGAGGGACCTGGAAAGGGCCCTCCTGGAGGAGGGCTTCGCCGTGGGGCCTTTGGTCCTCGCCGTCAGGGTCCTGGGGAGCCGGGGGGCACGGGGGGAGAGGCGGGGGGTCTTAGAATAGAGGCATGAACCGCGCGCTGATCGGCATCCGGGGAGAGCCTACCCCGGAGGGGATGGCCCGCATCCTGAACGCCCTAGAGGCCCTGGAGGGCGTGCAAGAGGTCCAGGCCGCGGGGCCGGCCCAGGTCATGGTGGCCTACGACCCCCAGGCCCTCACGGTCATGGACCTCATCCGCGTCATCCGGGAAGAGGGGTTCTTGGCGGGGATGCTCTGAGCGCCCCGTCCTGGCCGAAGCCGGGACGGGGACTAAAGAAGACGCGCCGTCCTCGTCTAGATCCAATCTAGCTTGTGGCCAAGCCAAGGGGAGGATGCGATGCTGCCCGAGGCCCTGAAGGGGTTCCCCAGCTACCAGGCGTGGCTGGAGTCCCAGGAGGAGTTTCGGGGCCGCATCCCCTTCGCCAAGACCATCCCCAAGGCCCCCCCCAGGCCCGCCCCCTACGGGGGGCCCTTGCCGGGGTCCTAAAGGCCCTGGGCCTCACCCCCTTCGCCCACCAGAAGCGGGCCCTTGAGGCATTGGAGGCGGGGAAGAACCTGGTCATGGCCTACTCCACCGCCGCCGGGAAGAGCCTGGTCTTCCAGGTCCCCGTGCTGAAGGCGGCCCTGGAAGGGGGCACGAGCCTCCTCCTCTTCCCCACCAAGGCCCTGGCCCACGACCAACTCTCGCGCCTAAGGGCCATGGCCCGGGCCCTGGGCCTGGGAGGGGTCTTCCCCTACGACGGGGACACCCCGGGCCCCACCCGCAGGCGGGCTAGGGAGGAGGGCCTCATCCTCCTCTCCAACCCCGATATGCTCCACTATGGCCTCCTGCCCCGGCACGGGGAGTGGGCCCCCTTCCTCTCCCGGCTTCGCTACCTGGTCCTGGACGAGCTCCACGCCTATAGGGGGGTCTTTGGCACCCACGTGGCCCTGGTCCTCTTCCGCCTCCTGCGCCTGGCCCGCCACTACGGGGCGAGTCCCCAGGTCATCGCCGCCAGCGCCACCATCAAAAACCCCAAGGCCCACGCGGAGGCCCTCACCGGCCTCCTTTTCCTGGAGCTCAGGGAGGAAGTGGCCCGCTCGGAGAGGGAGCTCTTGGTCCTCCTGCCCAAGCCCTTGGACCGGAAAGGGGAAAGAAGGCGGAGCCCCCTCCTCGAGGCCGCCTACCTGGCCCGGGCCCTGGCTGAGGGGGGGCTAAGGGCCCTGGTCTTCGCCAACAGCCGCAAGGGCGCCGAGCTCATCGCCCGCTACGCCGCCCACCCCGGGGTGCGCCCCTACCGGGCGGGCTACACCGCCAAGGACAGGAGGCGGCTGGAGGAGAGCCTAAAGCGGGGGGAGGTGCAGGTCTTGGTCTCCACCAGCGCCCTGGAGCTCGGGGTGGACATCGGGGAGCTGGACGCCGTGGTCCTGGTGGGCTACCCCGGCTCCATGGCCGCCTTCTGGCAAAGGGCGGGGCGGGCGGGAAGGGGGGAGAGGCGGGCCCTGGTGGTCTTCATCCCCCGGGAGGACCCCCTGGACGAGTACTTCCTCCACCGCCCCGAGCTCCTCCTAAAATCCCCCCCGGAGGAGGCCATCGCCGACCCCAAGAACCCCGTCCTCTGCCCCCTCCACCTCCACGCCGCCGCCTTTGAGATGCCCCTAAGGCGGGAGGAGGTCCTCTGCCTCGAGGCCCTCTCGGAGCTCAAGGAGAAGGACGGGCGGTACCACACCCCAAGGCGCCGCCCCCACCGGGAGATCACCCTGAGGGGCCTGGGGGCCACCTTTACCCTGCGGGGCCCGGAGGGGGAGGTCCTGGGCTACCTGGACGAGCGTCAGGCCTACTGGGAGGCCCATCCGGGGGCGGTCTACCTGCACCAGGGGGAGAGCTACCTGGTGCGGAACATTGACCTGGAAAGGCGGGAGATCTGGCTTCTTCCGGCCCTGGAGGACTACTACACCGAGCCCCGGGCGGAGACCCACCTGGAGGTCCTCTCCGGGGAGGCGGTGGGCCACGGGGTCTATGTGGGCCGGGTGGTCCTGCGGGAGCGGGTGGTGGGCTACGTGAAGAAGCGCTTCTTCACGGGAAGCGTCCTGGAAGAGGTCCCGCTCCTCCTGCCCGAGATCGCCTTCCCCACCGAGGCCCTCTGGTTTCACCCCCCTGAGGTGGTGCCCCCCCACCAGATCCCCGGGGGCATCCACGCCTTGGAGCACGCCATGATTGGCCTTCTTCCCCTCTTCGTCCTGGCGGAAAGGCAGGACCTCGGGGGCCTGTCCTACCCCTTCTACCCCCATCCCCTCCCCTCAGAGGGAGGCCCCACGGTCTTCATCTACGACGGCTATCCCGGGGGCGTGGGGTACGCCCGGGCCGCGGCCCGCCGCTTCCCCGAGTGGCTTAGGGCCACCCTGGAACTCCTCAAGGCCTGCCCCTGCGAGGAGGGCTGCCCCCGGTGCGTCCTCTCCCCCAAGTGCGGCAACGGCAACCAGTACCTGGACAAGAGGGCGGCCTTGATGCTAGCCGCCAACCTGGCCCTCTCCCTCCCCCCTCGGGTGGTGCATTAAACTCCTCTCATGCGTCCCGAGGGGATGGTCCTCGAGGAGAGCCCGGAGGCCTTTTTCGCCCGCTTCCAAGCCTACGCCCTGGAGGTCCACCTCTTCCCCGAGCCCTGGGGGAGCCCCCTCCTGGAGGTCCTGGTGGCGGGGCAGTTGGTCTACGCCTTTGACCGGGGAGCCCCCCCAGCCCCCACGGGCCGGGTGCGGGCCCTCCTGCACGGGCTGGTGCGGGAGGCGAGGCCCCTGGAGGGAGACCCCTTCTTGGAACGGAAAGGCCCCGTCTACCGCCTGGGGGGAAGGGCGAGGCCCCTGGGGGAGGGGTTTTACCTTCTGGAAGGCCCCATCCCCCTCCTGGTCCACGGGGAAACCCCTTTGCCCGAGCGGGCCGAGGTCCTCCTCTGGCCCCCCCTGATGCTCTTCCGGGAGTGAGGGGAAAACCCCTCGAGCCCCGGGAGAGGCTGGGGTGAATCCCGGGATTCGCCCCCGAGCGCCTCCCGCCCGCGGCCGGGAGGTGGCCCTCCTGGTGAGGGGCAGGGCCCTCCGGGGGTGCGGTATGCTAGAAGGTAGGCTCGTAGGCCTGGCGCGGCCGGGGAAAGGTATGGACTTAGTCCACGTAGTAGAGGCCATCAAGCGCCGCCTCTCCCTAAGGGAGGTGGTCTCCCGCCACGTGGCCCTCAGGCCCGCAGGCCGGGGGCGCTGGAAGGGCCTCTGCCCCTTCCACCAGGAGAAGACCCCCTCCTTCTACGTAGACGAGGAGAAGGGGCTCTTCCACTGCTTCGGCTGCAAGGCGGGGGGGGACCTGATCGCCTTCGTGGAGAGGATGGAGGGCCTGGACTTCCAGACCGCCCTGGAGCGCCTGGCGGAGGAGGCCGGGGTGGAGCTCCCCAGGCGGGGCGGGGGGGAGCGGCGGAAGGAGCTCTACGAGGTCCTGAAGCTGGCCCAGGCCTACTTCCAAGAGGGCCTAAAGGCCCACCCCGAGGCCCAGGCCTACCTCAAGGGCCGGGGCCTGAGCGGGGAGAGCCTGGCCCGCTTCGGCCTGGGCTACGCCCCCCCCAAGGGGGATGGCCTCCTCACCCACCTGGCCCGCCACGGGGTAAGCCCAGAGGAGGGGCTTAGGGCGGGGGTGCTGGCGGAAAAGGAGGGGCGGTACTACGACCGCTTCCGGGGCCGGATCACCTTCCCCATCAAGGACCACCTGGGCCGGATCTTGGCCTTCGCAGGGAGGGCCTTGGGGGACGAGATCCCCAAGTACCTGAACTCCCCGGAAACCTCCCTCTTCCGCAAGCGCGAGGTGCTCTTCGCCTTCCCTGAGGCCAAGGAAAGGCTCCGGGAAGGCCGGGCGGTCGTGGTGGAGGGGCTTTTTGACGCCATCGCCCTGCACCAGATGGGCTTCGCCGAGACCGTGGCCGTCCTTGGCTCGGGCCTTTCCGAGGAGCAGGCCCGGCTCCTCAAGGCCCAGGAGGTACGGGAGGTCTACCTCGCCTTTGACGCCGACCAGGCCGGGCAGAGGGCCACCCTCCAGAGCCTGGACCTGGAAATGGCCCGGGGGTTCCTCTTCTACGCCCTGCGCCTCCCTGCCAAGGACCCGGGGGAGCTCCTCCTCCACCCCGAGGGGAAGGCGCTCTTCCAAAAGGCCCTAGAGGAGGCCCTCCCCGAGGTGGAGTTCCGCTTCCAGGAGGCCATCAAGGGCCTGGACCTCGCCCGGCCCGAGCACAAGAGGAAGGTCCTCGAGGCCCTCACCCCAAGGATGCTATCCCCCGAGCCCTTTGACCCGGTGGCCGAACGCCTCAAGGCCCTGGTGGCCGAGCGCCTGGGGCTTTTTCCCCAGGAGCTAGACGCCTACCTCCAGGCCCGCAAGCGGGGCAAACCCCCACCGCCCCTAGCTCCTAAGGCGGAGCCAAGGAACCGCACCCTTCTCCTGGAGCTAGACGTGATCGCCCTCCTGCTCTCCTTGCCCCAGGAAAGCTTCCTGGAATGGACCCTCTACGTGGCCGATCACACCTGGCCCCCCGAGGGTTCCATTCTGGCAGAGTTTCTGGAGCTGGCCCGCAAAGAGCCCCGCAAGGATTACCTGCGCGGGGTCCTAAGCCGCAAGGAGGCCGGGGGCATCTTCCTGGAGAGGCTGATGCTGGCCCCCGAGGTGGAGGCCCCCCGCCTCCCCGAGGTGGTGGAGAAGGCCTTGGCCCGCTTGCGGGAGGCCTACTACTTGGAGCGCCGGGCCAAGCTGAAGGAGCGCCTGGGGCAAAACCCCAGCCAGGACCTCCTCCGGGAGATCCAGGAGCTGGACCAGGCGATAGAGGCGGAAAGGCGCGTCTACCGGGGGCTTTAAGGGGTAAAATCCCCCTGGGCGAAGGCCCGAAGGAGGTAAAGATGAAAAGCCCCGTTCGCGTGGCGGTGACCGGCGCCGCAGGCCAGATCGGCTACAGCCTCCTCTTCCGCATCGCCGCGGGGGAGATGCTGGGCAAGGACCAGCCCGTGATCCTGCAACTCCTGGAGATCCCCCAGGCCATGAGAGCCCTGGAAGGGGTCATCATGGAGCTGGAGGACGGCGCCTTCCCCCTTCTCGCCGGCATCGAGGCCTCCGATGACCCCAAGGTGGCCTTCAAGGACGCCGACTACGCCCTCCTGGTGGGGGCTGCCCCCAGGAAGGCAGGGATGGAAAGGCGGGACCTCCTGGAGCTAAACGGCAAGATCTTCACCGAGCAGGGCCGGGCCCTGGCGGAGGTGGCCAAGAAGGAGGTGAAGGTCCTGGTGGTGGGCAATCCCGCCAACACCAATGCCCTCATCGCCTACAAGAACGCCCCCGGCCTCAACCCCAGGAACTTCACCGCCATGACCCGCCTGGACCACAACCGGGCCAAGGCCCAGCTCGCCAAGAAGACCGGGGTGCCCGTGGGCCGCATCCGCCGCCTCGCCGTCTGGGGTAACCACTCCTCCACCATGTTCCCCGACCTCTTCCACGCCGAGGTGGATGGGAAACCCGCCCTGGACCTTGTGGACATGGAGTGGTACGAGAAGACCTTCATCCCCACCGTAGCGGAGCGAGGGGCGGCCATCATCCAGGCCCGGGGGGCCTCCTCCGCCGCCAGCGCCGCCAACGCCGCCATTGAGCACATGCGCGACTGGGCCCTGGGCACCCCCGAAGGGGACTTCGTCTCCATGGCCGTCCCCTCCCAGGGGGAGTACGGCCTCCCCGAGGGGATCGTCTACTCCTTCCCCACGACCGCCAAGGACGGGGCGTACCGGATCGTGGAGGGGCTGGAGGTGGGCGAGTTCGCCCGGAGGCGCATGGAGATCACCGCAAAGGAGCTCCTGGACGAGATGGCCCAGGTGAAGGCGCTGGGGCTGATTTAGGTCAAGGGTCTAGGGTCAAACGCACATGGCCCTGGACGCTTGCCCCTAGACCCTTCCCTCGCGCCCGCGCCTCCGCCACCCAGGGGTAGGCCGTCAGGCCCTGTCCAGCTCAAAGGCCTGGTGCACGGCCCTCAAGGCGGCCTCGGCGTAGGCGGCGGGGATGATGACGGAGAGGCGCACCTCGCTGGTGGCGATCATCTCAATGTTCGCCCCGACGGAGGCCACCGCCTGGAACATCCTGGCGGGGATCTCCGGGGCCGAGGCCAGGCCCACGCCCACAATGGAGACCTTGGCGATCTCGGGCCTGAGGACGGCCTCCCCCCCGATCTCCGCCAGAACGGGCTCCAGGGCCTCGAGGGCCTCCTGGGCGAAGTCCTTCTTCACCGTGAAGGCCATCTGCTGCCGGGAAGGGTCGTGGCCGGGGACCCCCTGGATGATCATGTCCACGGCAATGCCCTTTGCTGCCAAGGCCTGGAAGACCTTGGCGGCGATGCCCGGCTGATCGGGAATGCCGATGAGGCCGATCTGGGCATGGTCCAGGTCCAAGGCCGCGCCCGTCACCGATTTGCCCATCTCCATAGCCACCTCCTTCACCAAGGTACCGGGGTTGTAGGAGAAGCTACTGCGCACGTGGAGGACCACCCCGTAGCGCTTGGCGTAGTAGACCGCCCTAGGGTGCAAGACCCTGGCCCCCAAGGCGGCCATCTCCAGCATCTGGTCGTAGCCGATGGCCTCTAGCTTCCTGGCCTCGGGGATCAGGTGGGGGTCGGTGGTGTAGACCCCTTCGGTGTCCGTATAGATCTCGCACTCCTTGGCCCCCAAGGCGGCGGCGATGGCCACGGCGGTGGTGTCCGAGCCCCCCCGGCCCAAGGTGGTGATCTCCCCTTCCGCGGTGGTGCCCATGAAGCCGGCGATCACCGCCACGTAGCCCTCGTTCAAGGCCTGCTGGATTCGGCGTGGGTCCACCTCCAGAATCCGGGCGTCCCCGTAGCGCCCGTCCGTCCTGATGCCGATTTGGTGCTGGACAAACCCCCGGGCGAGGATGCCCATGGCCCAAAGCTGCATGGAAAGGAGGGCCACGGAGACCTGCTCCCCCGTGGTGGTGAGGAGGTCTAGCTCCCTAAAAGGGGGCCTGGGGTGCACCCGCTTGGCCAGGGCGATGAGCTCGTCGGTGGTGTGCCCCATGGCGGAGACCACCACCGCAAGCCTATGCCCCTTCTCCCGGTAATGGGCGATGCGCTGGGCCACCTTGTGGATGCGCTCCAGGTCGCCTACGGAGGTGCCGCCGTACTTTTGAACCAAAAGGGCCACGCCTTCCCTCCTTCCCGCCCCGGGGGCGGTCTGGAGAGGAATCGTATCACAATTGCCCTCCTCCCCCAAGGGGCGTATCCTGGGAGGACGTGGGCCTTACCCTGGCCGAGTACCACCGCCTCACCCCCCTGCCCCGCCCCGGGGGGGTGCTCTACGTGAAGCCCGGGGCCCGAGGCTACCGGGACCCCGTGTACGAGCTCTTGCAGAGGACCGTGTCCCCTTTTGGGAAGCGGGCCCTAGACCTGAACCCGGGGGTGGGCTGGGGTAGCCTCCCCCTGGAGGGGAGGATGGAGGTGGAGCGCCTGGAAACCTCCAAGGCCGCTTTCCGCTGTCTAGAGCGAAGCGGCCTAAGGGCCCGCCTGGCCCCCCCCTGGGAGGCCGAGGAGGGGGGCTTTGAGCTGGTGGTCCTGGCCCTTCCCGCAGGCCGGGGCTCGGCCTACGTGGAGGCGAGCCTCCTGGCCGCCGCCCACGCCCTGAGGCCCGGGGGCCGGGTCTACCTGGCGGGGGACAAGAACAAGGGGTTTGAACGCTACTTCAAGGGGGCCAGGGACCTCCTGGGCTACGGGGAGGTGGTGGCCCGGGAAGGCCCCTACCGGGTGGCCCTCCTGGAGAAGGAGAAGGACCCTCCCCCCCTCCCCCCCCTCTGGCGGAGCTTCCAGGCGCAGATCCTAGGCCAGGCCTACACCTTCCACCACCTGCCCGGGGTCTTCTCTGCCGGGCGGGTGGACAAGGCCTCCCTCCTCCTCCTCGAGGCCCTCTCCCAGGAGGTCCCCTCCCTGGAGGGCAGGCGGGTCCTGGACCTGGGGGCCGGGTACGGGGCCCTCACCCTGCCCCTGGCCCGCCTGGGCGGGGAGGTGGTGGGAGTGGAGGACGACCTGGTCTCCGTGCTCTCCTTGAGGAAGAGCCTCGAGGCCAACGGGCTTAGCGCCCAGGCCCTCCACTCGGACGTGGACGAGGCCTTGACGCGGGAGGACCGGTTTGACATCATAGTTACGAACCCCCCCTTCCACGTGGGGGGTGCGGTCATCCTGGATGTGGCCCAGGCCTTTGTGGAAGCGGCGGCAGCCCGGCTGAAGCCGGGCGGTGGGTTTTTTCTCGTGGCCAATCCCTTTCTCAAGTACGAGGCCCTGCTGGAGAAGCGCTTCGGCAACTTCAAGACCCTCTTGGTGAGGGAGTACAAGGTCTTGTTCGCCCGAAGGGAGGGAGGATGAAGAAGACCAAAGCCAAGAAGAAGGCCCAGGTAAAGGCCTATGAGCTGGAGGTCAAGGAACCCCTGGAGGGCACCTTCCCCGAACCCCCTGCCCAGGCGACCGAGCCCAACGAGGCTAGCGAGGAGCTGACCGACCACCCCGAGCCCGATCCCGAGCTCCTAGCGGCGGACCTGGCGGACCTAGGGGACCTGACCGACCCCCTGGACCTCGAGGGTCCTGTGGACGTGGAGCTCCTACCGGAAGCGGAGGAGGGCCTTTTGGAGGAGGAAGAGGAGGACCTCGCCCTCCCCAAGGTCTCCACCTCTGATCCCGTGCGCCAGTACCTCCACGAGATCGGCCAGGTTCCCCTCCTCACCCTGGAGGAGGAGATCGAGCTAGCCAGGAAGGTGGAGGAGGGGATGGAGGCCATCAAGAAGCTCTCCGAGGCCACGGGCCTGGACCAAGACCTCATCCGCGAGGTGGCGCGGGCCAAGATCCTGGGCGCAGCCCGCATCCAGCAGATCCCCGGCCTAAAGGAGAAACTGGACGCCAAGACCATTGAGGAGGTGGACGGGAAGCTCAAGGCCCTCCCCAAGGAGCTCAAGCGCTACCTGCACCTCGCCCGGGAAGGGGAGGCGGCCAGGCAGCACCTCATCGAGGCCAACCTGCGCCTGGTGGTCTCCATCGCCAAGAAGTACACGGGTCGGGGCCTTTCCTTCCTGGATCTCATCCAGGAAGGCAACCAAGGCCTCATCCGGGCGGTGGAGAAGTTTGAGTACAAGCGCCGCTTCAAGTTCTCCACCTACGCCACCTGGTGGATCCGCCAGGCCATCAACCGGGCCATCGCCGACCAGGCCCGCACCATCCGCATCCCGGTGCACATGGTGGAGACCATCAACAAGCTCTCCCGCACCGCCAGGCAGCTCCAGCAGGAGCTGGGCCGGGAGCCCACCTACGAGGAGATCGCCGAGGCCATGGGTCCGGGATGGGACGCCAAGCGGGTGGAGGAGACCCTGAAGATCGCCCAGGAGCCCGTATCCCTGGAAACCCCCATCGGGGACGAGAAGGATAGCTTCTACGGGGACTTCATCCCCGACGAGAACCTGCCCTCCCCTGTGGAAGCGGCGGCCCAAAGCCTCCTCTCCGAGGAGCTGGAGAAGGCGCTCTCCAAGCTCTCCGAGCGGGAGGCCATGGTGCTGAAGCTGCGGAAGGGCCTCATTGACGGCCGGGAGCACACCTTGGAGGAGGTGGGGGCCTACTTCGGCGTGACCCGGGAGAGGATCCGCCAGATTGAGAACAAGGCCCTGAGGAAGCTCAAGTACCACGAGTCCCGCACCCGCAAGCTCCGGGACTTCTTGGACTGAGCGCCCGCGCTTTGGTTTCGCAACAAGGGAAGTCCAGGTCGGGGCGTACATAGGTCCTGGCCCCCAACTGAACCTCCCCACTCAGGAAATGGCTTGGGTGGCAACTAGGGTTACCTATACCCACCTGTGCTGGGGGCGGGGTCTCTGTCCGCCCCCCTCGCTCTTCCGGCTCAGGGGAGTCTCCCACCAGGGCCCCCATGCCGGCGCAGAACGGTGTCAACGGGAAGCGGGCAGGAACCGGGGGGCTACGCCGCCCCGAAGTGTAGCATCACAAGGAATCCCCCCCCCTCTTCCACCACCTGCAAACTCCCCCCTTGGGCCCGCACCAAGGTTTCCACTAGGCGGAGGCCTAAGCCCGTACCGGGTGCGGGATGGCTAGGTGCGTTGTACATCCAAAGGACGGCCCCCCGCACCTTGACCCGCACCCTTCCCCCCTTGGCGGTGTGCCGCAAAGCGTTTTCCAGCAAGGCCACCACTATGGCCCGGAGGGCCTGCTCGTTGGCCAGAACATAGGTGGGAGCTTCTGGGAGGTCTACCGCGAGCTGCAAACCCCTAGCTTGGAAGGCCGGGCGCAAGGCCTCGGCCTCAGTGAAGACCAGGGTGTCCAGTTCCAGGAGAGTCCGCGCTAGGGCATCCACCTCGGCCCTGGCCAGCAGGAGGAGTTGCTCCACCAGCTCCCGCAGGCGCTCCGCCTGGACCCGGGCCTCCTCCAACCTCCCCCGCTCCAGGTGGCCCAAAAGCACTGTAAGGGGGGTGCGGAGAGCGTGAGCGGCTTCTTGCGCAAAGCGCCGTTCGGCGTTTAGGACCTCTTCCAAGGCCTCGAGGGCCTGGTTGAAGGCCTCCACCACCTGCCCTACCTCGTCGGGTCTTTGGGAGAGGGGAAGGCGCCGATTCCAAGCCCGTTCCCTGGCTAGGTCCAAGGCAGCCCGGGTTGCCCGGGCCAGGGGAGCCAGGGCCTGGGAGGAGAGGGAGAAGGCCAACAGGGTGGCCACCCCTCCACCCAACAGCAGGACCAGGGGAAGCAGGCGGTCCACCAGCGCCACCACCTGGCGCACCCCCCCCAGGTGGCGGGCCACTAGCACCCGTACCTGGTCCCCCTGCGCCGCTTGCACCCGGTAGTCTCCCCCCTCCCCCCGGGCTAAGGCCTCTAGCTGGGCTTGTGGGGGCAGAAGCCCCAAGGCGTCCTGGATTCCCTCCGGCCCCACCAATAGCACCAGGGTGTCTGGTGTCAAGAAGGAGAAGAGTTCCGCGTCCAGATCTAGGCGCAGGATCCCGTCCTCGTCGGGGGTCAGGCGCCGGGCCACCGCATCCAGCAGGGCGCGTAACTCCCCGTCCACCTGGCGTAGCAGGAAGGCCTGCAAGGCCTGCCGCAGGGCCAATCCTGAGGTCCCCAGGGCCAGGGCCACAACCACGAAGGCGTACAGGGCAAAACGGACCCTCAGGCTCATCCCACGAAGCGGTAGCCGAGCCCGCGCACCGTCTCTATGGCATCAGGGGCCAGTTTGCGGCGCAGGTACTTCACATAGGTGTCCACGGTGCGAGGGTCCACGCTCTCTTCCCCGTTCCAGACCTTCTCCAGAAGGTACTCCCGCGGACAAAACCCCTCCCCTCGCAAGGCCAGGGCCTCTAAAAGGGTGTACTCCCGGGCCGAAAGCCGCACTTCCCGCCCTTGCCAAAAGGCCCGCCGGCCTTCTAGGTCCAGCTCCAACCGGCCTAGGCTCAGCCAGTTGTGGGCAAGGCCCCGGCTCCGCCGCAAAAGGGCGCGGGTCCGGGCCAGCACCTCCCGGGGGTAGAAGGGTTTGACCAGGTAATCGTCGGCCCCCTCCTCCAGCCCCCGGACCCGGGCCTCGGGGGCGTCCCGCGCAGTAAGGATGAGCACCGGTAGCGCCATCCCCCTCAGGCGGGCGAGACGGAGCACTTCGAGGCCATCCCCATCGGGCAGGGCCAGATCCAGCACCAGGAGATCGTAGGGAAAGGCCTCCAAAAGCGCCGTGGCCTCTCCCACCCCGGCGGCCTCGTCCACCGCCCAGCCCGCTTCTTCCAAGGTTTCCCACAAAAGCCATCGCACCTCGGGCTCGTCCTCCACCAAAAGCAGCCTCACCGCCGGAACACCTCCTTTCCCGTGGCCGCCTCCAGCCAGACCTCACCAAAGGGCCCCCTGGTCCGCCAGACCAGAAGCTGCTCCTTGGGTTTGGGCTTCAGCTCCAACTCCCAGGGCTCCCCATAGCGGGCTCGCACCAACGAGAGGGCCTGGGGAAAGGGCAGGTGAGGCTCGGCCAGATGCTTGGGCGGCTTCCTGGGGCGGTACAACACTACCCGTCGGCTACCAGCCTCCAGCCAGACCTCCACCTCCGGCAGTCTGAACTCGTAGACCACCAACCTCTCCTTGGGCTTAGGTCCGTACTTGAACTTGTAGACCCTCTCCAGGCTGCCCTCGCCTAGATAGCCCGCCACCAGGGCAAAGGCCGCCTCGGGGGTAAGCGGGCGGGGCGCCTGGGCGATGGCCCAGGGGGACAAAAGGAGGAGCACAAGCAGCACACCTGGTATTCTAATGGGTAACCTCCCAAGAAACGGGGAGGGGGGTTTCCCCCCCTCTAGGCCAGGGGTCTAGAAGCCCCGTTCAGCCTTGATGAGGTGATGGGCTGCCCGGGCCAGCTGGTGGGCCGCCTCCGCCCTGGCCAGGTCAGACCCCGAGGCCAGCAGACGCTTGGCCTCCTCCAGCAGCCGGCTCACCAAGGGCTGGTTGACCCCGTAGAAGCCAGCCTCGTACTCCACCCGGGCGATGGCCTCTTGGGCGCGGTAGGGGGCCTGGTAGGCCTTGCGACCCCTGGAGGTGTAGCCAGGGGCCACCTCCAAAAAGCGCAGGGCCTGGTAGATGGTTCCCGCAGCCCTGGCCCGCTCCCTGGCCCGGAAATACGCCTGGGCCTGGTAGTCCTGCTGGGCTTGCTGCAGCAGCGCGTCGGCCTCCTGCTTGAGGGTCGCCGGCGCAATGATGCTCGCCAAGTACTGGGCCCGGGCGATCTCCCGCCGGGCCCCCTCCATCTCCCGCAGGCCAAGAGACTGGGCCGTGGAGGGTGGGGCCATCCTTGGGCCCCCGGGAGGGGCCGGCTGGGCCAGCACCGGAAGGGCCAAGAGCACCGAAGCCGTCAGAAAGTGGACCATCTGCTTCCTCATGTTTCCTCCTTTGCCCCTTGGGGTCCTCTCTCCCCTAGGGCGTCTCCAAGGGTAGCCCCTTTGTGTGGGAAGACGGTGGAAGGCCATCCCCAGGAACCAAAGGGCCTACCCAGAACCCCCGCCAGGGGTGGCATGACCCATCACCCATCCTCTTCCCCGCCTAGGCCATCGCCTTCCCCGTGGACCTGGGCCCCACGGCCCGGCAGACCTGGCCCATGGAGCTCTTCCTGGAGCGCCACCTCTTCCCGTTTCCCTCGCTCTGGTAGCTCAGAAAAGCCTCCTGGGAACCCCTTGCCGGGGCCTCCATGCGGGCTTGGGCCAGCATGGGGTGGTATCAGACCAGGGGAAAGCGGGCCACCTCCAGAAGCTCCCCCTCGTCCCGGCCCCTGACCAAGGCCACCTCTTTCACCATGAAGGAGCGGCGCCCGGGAAGGGGGAGGCTTTCCGCCAGGGCCTGGGCCTCCTCGGGGGAAAGCCCCAGGGCCAGGGTGAGGTGGGGGATGTAGCTGGGTCCCTCGATCTCCTTGAGGGGAGGGGCCAGGGGCTCGAGGGCGTGGTAAAGCCTCTGGAAGGCCCTCCCCCCGTAGGCCCGAAGGTAGACCACCCCCTGGGGGAAAAAGCCCCAGCGGCCCAGGCGCACCCGGAAGGGGGCATGGCCCCGGAGGATGCCGGAAAGGGCCAGCCTCAACGCCTCCTCCTCGTAGGGCCATTCAAAGGGCTGGCGGAGGTTCAGGTGGGGGGGGCCAAAGCCCCGCACCCCATGGGCCGCCTGAAGCCCCTCCATGAAGACCCGGAGGTCCTCTGGCGGCCAGACCAGGACCCCGTACACGGGGCCCAGTATAACCCCTCCTTCTTCTAAAACGTCTCCAACTGCCCCCGATAAACCCGGCCTACAGGCCGCCCTCCCTCCCACAGGGTGAGGTCCGCCCTCACCCCCGCCCCAAGCTGCCCGTAGCCCTCCCAGCCCGCCGCCTGGGCCGCCCCCAGGGTATGGGCCTGGAGAACCTCCTCGGGGAAAAGGCTCTCCTCTGGGGAAAGGGGATGCCGGGTGGCCGCCTCGAGGTTGAGCGCGTACTCGGGCGGGGCCACGGGGGCATCGGAGCCGAAGGCCAGGGGCAGGCCCGTGGCCCAGAGGCTCCGGAAGCGGAAGGCCTCCCAAGGAGGGAAGCCGTAGGCCCGCACCAAGCGCTGGTCCTCCAGGAGGTGGAGGGGCTGGAGGGAGAGGGCCAAGGGGAGGCCCGAAAACCGGGAAAGAGCCTGGTCCCGGACGTGCTGGACGTGCTCCATCCGCAAGCGGAAGCCTTTTTCCCAGGCCAAGGGGGCTAAGCGGTGGAAGGCCTCCAAGACGCCCTCCACCGCCCGGGTGCCGATGGCGTGGACCGCCAGGTTGAACCCCGCCCGCAAGGCATCCTCCCCCTCTTCCAGGAGGGCCTCCAGGGGATCCAAGGGCATGCCCGTGGAGCCATCCGGGTAGGGCTGGTGCATCCAGGCGGTGCGGCTTCCCAGGGCCCCGTCGGCGAAGAACTTGACCGCGGCGAGGTGCAGGTCCCCGTACCACCCCGGGGCCCTCCCCCGCCAGGCCCCCCGGGGCAGGGCCCACCAGAGCCTCAGGGGGAGCTCCATCCCCAGGGCCCAGTCCAGGGCCTCCGGGGGCTCATACCCCATGGCGTGGACCGCGGTGTAGCCCCGACGGGCGAAGTCCCTGAGGCCCCGCCTGAGGTCCTCCGGGGAGGGCGGGGGGAGGTGGGGAAGGACCAGCTCCTGGGCCCTTTCCAGAAGGAAGTAGGGAACTCCTTCCCCATCCCGGAGGAAGGCCCCGCCCTCCGGGGGCTCCGTTCCCGCCCCCAGACCCGCCTTTTGGGCCGCCCGGCGGTTGATCCAAGCGGAATGGTAGTCCCGGCTTCGCAGGAAGACGGGGTTTTCCGGGGCCGCCTGGTCCAGGAGGCCCGGGGGCGGGGGCTTGGGGAAGAGGAACCCCTGGCCCTGGAGCCAGGCCCCGGGAGGGAGGGCCCTGGCCCTTTCCGCCACCCGTCCCGCCACCTCCTCCGGCCGGGAGAGGCCCGAGAGGTCCAGGCCCCTCAGGGCCACCCCCCAGTAGAGGGGGTGGGCGTGGGCGTCCTGAAGGCCCGGGGTGATGGCCTCAAAAAGGCGGCCCCGCCTGCCCTCCTCCACCCGGGCGATGCTCTCCCCCCGTAAAAGGAGGCTTTTTCTCCCGTCGGTAAGCCACATGGCCCCAGTTTAGCGGGGCACATTGCCCCGGGTACACCCGCCAGGTGCTCCTAGCTACTCTAAACTCGAGCAAAGATGCCAGGCCGCCCGGGGGCCCCCAGGGCTTCAGGTTTCCCGTAACATGGGACCGTGGAGCGCACCTACCTCTACCGGGGCCGCATCCTGAACCTAGCCCTTGAAGGCCCTTACGAGATTGTGGAGCACAAGCCCGCGGTAGCCATCATCGCCCTGAGGGAGGGACGGATGCTCTTCGTGCGCCAGATGCGCCCTGCCGTGGGCCTTATCCCCTTGGAGATCCCCGCTGGGCTCATAGAGCCGGGGGAGGACCCCTTGGAGGCGGCCAGGCGGGAGCTCGCCGAGGAAACGGGGCTGACGGGGAACCTCACCTACCTCTTCAGCTACTACGTCTCCCCCGGCTTCACCGACGAGAAAACCTTCGTCTTCTTGGCGGAGAATCTAGAGGAAACGGGGGCCACCCCCGACGAGGACGAGGAGATAGAGGTGGTCTGGATGCCGCCCGAGGAGGCCTTGAACCGGCACGAGCGGGGAGAGGTGGAGCTCTCGGCCACGGGGATCGTGGGGGTCCTCTACTACCATGCTTTTCTCCGAGGTCGCTGACGTCCCCAGGGGGCCCAAGGTGGTGGCCGTGGGCTCCTTTGACGGGGTGCACCTGGGCCACCAGCACCTCCTGCGCCAAGCCCTCGCCGAGGCCAAGGCCCGCCACCTGCCCCTCTTGGTCTACACCTTTGACCCCCCCACCAAGGTCTTCACCCGGGGGGAGGGTTTTCTCATGGACCTCGAGGAGAAGGTGGAGGCCCTGAAGGCCCTGGGGGTGGAGCTGATCCTCGCCGTCCCCTTCAACGAGGCCTTCGCCAGGAGAAGCGCCGAGGCCTTCTTGGAGGACCTAAAGGCCCTTGGGGCCGAGGCCATCTACGTGGGGGAGGACTTCCGCTTCGGCCAGGGCCGGGCGGGAACCCCAGAGGCCCTGGAAAAGGTGGCCCCGGTGAAGGCGGTCCCCCTCCTGGAACTTGGGGGGGAGGTGGTGAAGTCTAGCCGCATCCGGGACCTCCTCAAGGGGGGCCAGGTAGAGGAGGCCCGCCACCTCCTGGGCCGTCCCTACGGCGCCTACGGGGTGGTGGTGGAGGGGGACGGGATGGGGCGGAGGCTGGGCTTCCCCACCGCCAACCTGGCGGTCCACCCCTTGAAGGTCCTCCCCCCAGGGGTCTTCGCGGTGGAGGCGGAAGGGGCCTTTGGGCGGTACAAGGGCGTGGCCAACGTGGGCACGAGGCCCACCTTGGGAGGGGAGGAGCGGCGGCTTGAGGTCCACCTCCTGGGCTTCCTGGGGGACCTCTACGGGGAGGAGGTGCGGGTGCGCTTCCTGAAAAGGCTTCGGGAGGAGAGGCGCTTCCCCTCCCTAGAGGACCTGAAGGCCCAGATCGCGAAGGACGTGGCCGAGGCCAGGGGGTATTTTGGGCTATGAAAAGCCCGACGGACGGCCTCCTCGGCTCCCAGGGGATGGCCGGTAGGGGCTACCCCTCGTCAAAGTAGGTGAGCTTGGGGGTCTTGTTGGCCCTAAGCTCGTCCAGGCGGCGGACCGGGGTGGTGTAGGGAGCCCCTTCCAGCCACTCCCTGGGCCTCTTGAGGAGTTCCCCCATGGCCTCGGCGAAGGCCTCGAGGGTCTCCTTGCCCTCCGTCTCCGTGGGCTCCACCATGAGGGCCTCCCTGACGATGAGGGGAAAGTAGACCGTGGGGGGGTGGAAGCCCAGCTCCAGAAGCCCCTTGGCCAGGTCCAGGGCGCGGAAGCCCTGGGGCGGCTGGGCCACGAACTCGTGCATGCAGGGCCCCTCGTAGGGGATGCGGTAGCCCCGCTCCTTCAAAAGCTCCTTCAGGTAGCGGGCGTTGAGCACCGAGAGGGCGGCGGCCTTCCTAAGGCCCTCTAGCCCCAGGGTGCGGATGTAGGCCCAGGCCCGCACCAGGGCCAGGAAGTTCCCGTGGAAGCTCCTGACCCTCCCGATGCTCTTGGGCCGCCCGAAGTCCAGGTAGAAGCCCTCCTCCCCCCGCTCCACCGTGGGCACGGGCAGGTAGGGGGCCAGGTGGGCCTTCACCCCCACGGGGCCCGAACCCGGCCCCCCGCCCCCGTGGGGCACGGTGAAGGTCTTGTGCAGGTTCAGGTGGACCACGTCAAAGCCCATGTCCCCGGGCCTGGCCCAGCCCAGGATGGCGTTCAGGTTGGCCCCGTCGTAGTAGAGCTGGGCTCCAGCCTCCTTGGCCAGGCGGGAGATCTCCAGGATGCGCCTCTCAAAGAGGCCCAGGGTGTTGGGGTTGGTGAGCATGATGGCGGCCACGTGGGGGGAGAGCTCCCGCTTCAGGGCCTCGAGGTCCACCTCCCCATCGGGCCCGGAGGGGACCTCCCTCACCTGGTAGCCCGCCATGCTGGCGGTGGCGGGGTTGGAGCCGTGGGCGGAGTCGGGCACCAGGACCACCCGCCTCGTCCTCCCCTCCCCCCGGTCCTCGTGGTAGGCCCGGATGATGAGGATCCCCGTGAGCTCCCCGTGGGCCCCGGCGGCGGGCTCTAGGGTGATGGCCTCCATGCCCGTGAGGGCCTTCAGGTACTCCCCGAGCTCCCACATGAGCCTCAGGGCCCCCTGGGCCGTCCCCGGGTCCTGGTAGGGGTGGAGGTGGGCGAAGAGGCGGGCTGCCTCCTCGTGGAGCTTGGGGTTGTACTTCATGGTGCAGCTTCCCAAGGGGTAGAAGGTGGTGTCCACCCCCACCTGGCGGCGGGAAAGCCCGGTGTAGTGGCGCACCAGGGTGAGCTCGTCCACCTCGGGAAGGCGGGGAGGGTCTTCCCGCAGGAAGGCCTTGGGGATGTAGTCCTCCGCCTTGGGCACCGCCTTCACCAGCCTGAGGCCACGCCTTCCCTTGCGGCTCCGCTCGTAGATCAGGGGGTAGTTCATAGCACCTCCTCTAGGGCCTCCCGCAAGGCCAGGAGGTCCTCCTCCTCGTGGAGCTCGGTGGCGGCGAAAAGGGCCAGGTGCCTCCCGTACTCCCGGGGCACGGGCAAGGCCCCATGGAGGCCCCGCTCCGCCAGGGCGCGGCGCACCTCCAGGGGGTCCTTGGGGAGCCTTAGGGCGAACTCCTGGAAGAAGGGCTCGGGGGTGAAGGCCTCCACCCCGGGGAGGGCGAGGAGGAGTTCCCGGAGGCGGTGGGCCATGGCCACCCCCTTCAGGGCCACCTCCTTTAGGCCCATAGGCCCCAGGGCCGCCAGGTACATGGCCCCCATGAGGGCGGTGAGCTGGGCGTTGGTGGTGATGTTGCTCTTGGCCTTGGCCCGCCTGATGTACTGCTCCCGGGCCTGGAGGGTGAGGAGGAAGCCCCGCCTCCCCTCCACGTCCACGGTCTCCGAGACCAGCCTCCCGGGAAGTTGGCGCACGAAGGCCTTCTTGGTGGCCAGGAAGCCGAAGTGGGGCCCGCCATAGCCCAGGGGCAGGCCCAGGACCTGGCCGTCCCCCACGGCGATGTCCGCCCCCAAGGCCCCGGGGGGCTTGAGGAGGGCGAGGGAGAGGGGGTCGGCCACGGCCACGAAGAGGGCCCCCGCCCGGTGGGCGGCCTCCGCCAGGGGGGAGAGGTCCTCCAGGGCCCCCAGGAAGTTGGGGTTCTGGGCCACCACCGCCCCCACCCCCTCGGGCACCTCCGGGGTAGGGGTCCTCCCCCCCTCCAGGGGAAGGGTGGTGAGCTCCGCCCCCACCGCCTCCAGGTAGGTCCTGAGGACCTCCCGGTACTCCGGGTGGACCCCCTGGGAGACCAGGACGCCCATCCGCCCCGTCTCCCTTAGGGCCAGGAGGACCCCTTCCGCCAGGGCCGTGGCGCCGTCGTACATGGAGGCGTTGGCCACCTCCAGCCCGGTGAGCTCGGCGATCATGGTCTGGTACTCAAAGATGGCCTGCAGGACTCCCTGGCTCACCTCGGGCTGGTAGGGGGTGTAGGCGGTGAGGAACTCCCCCCGGCTTCCCAGGGCCTGGACCACGGGGGGCACGTGGTGGGCCCGGACCCCCCCTCCCAGAAAGGCCTTCCTGGCGGGGAGGTTGGCCTCGGCCAGGCGGGCCAGTTCCTCCAACACCCTCCACTCCGGCATGGGCTCGGGGAGGGCGATGGGGGGGTTTAGGACCTCCTTGGGGAGGTGGGCGTAGAGGTCCTCGAGGCCCTCCGCCCCCACCTTCGCCAGCATGGCCCGGATCTCCTCTTCGGTGTGGGGCGTGTAGTCCATAAGGATCATCCTCCGGCAAAATCCCCAGGCCACTAGGCCCGGGACCACAGAGAGGGCCTACTGCCCCGGGCGCAGGGAAGGCCCGCCAACCCCGCGCTCCTAGGCGCTCTCCAGCGCCGCCTGGTAGCCCTCCGCGTCCAAAAGCCCGTCCAGATCGGCCATGTCCCGGGGTCTCAGGCGGAAGATCCAGCCCTCCCCGTAGGGGTCCTGGTTGACGAGCTCGGGGTTCTTCTCCAGGGCCAGGTTCACCTCCACCACCTCCCCCGCCACCGGGGCGTAGATGTCGGAGGCGGTCTTCACGCTCTCTACCACGGCGAGGGCCTCCCCGGCCTCCACCGCCCGTCCCACCTGGGGGAGCTCCACGTACACGATGTCCCCCAGGGCGTCCTGGGCGTAGTCCGTGATGCCCACCAGCACCGTGTCCCCTTCGGGCAGGGCCCACTCATGGGTCTTGGTGTAGAAGCGGTCCTTCAGAATGTCCATGGCGCCTCCTAACCCCCGCTATTTTAGCGGCACGAAGGGAAGGGGGCTGGGGGAGGCAGGGACAGCCCGCCCGCGTACCTCCACGAAGAAGGGCTCCTCCGCCTCCTTCTCCACGTAGGCTAAGGCGATGCCCCTCTCCAAAAGGGGGGAGTAGCCCCCGCTCGTCACCCGGCCCACGGGGCGCCCCCGGAAAGGACGGGGTACCCCTCCCGGGGGATGCCCGTCTCCAGGACCAGGCCCAGAAGCTTTTCCTGGCACACCCCTTGCACCATGGCCTCCCTGCCCAAGAAGTCCTTCTCCTTTTTCACCACCCAGGCCCAGGGGGTACAGAGGGGGTTGGTCTCCTCGGTGAGCTCGTGGCCGTAAAGGGGGAAGCCCGCCTCGAGCCTCAGGGTGTCCCGGGCCCCAAGGCCCGAGGGCCTGGCCCCCGCCTGCAAGAGGGCCTCAAAGACCGCCTCGGCGTCCTCCGGGGCGAGGAAGATCTCAAACCCGTCCTCCCCGGTGTACCCGGTGCGGGCCAGGCGGGCAGGCCTCTCCGCCACCTCGGCCTGGAAGACGTCGTTCTTCTTGCGGGAGGAGAGGTCCGCCCCCGTCAGGCCCTGGAGGATCCCGGCCGCCTTGGGCCCCTGGAGGGCCAGGAGGGCGGTCTCCTCAGAGAGGTCCTTTAGCTCCACCCGGAAGCCCTGGGCCAAGGCGCTGAGGTGGGCGAAGTCCTTGGCGATGTTGGCGGCGTTCACCACCATGAGGTAGGCCTCCTCCCCCAGGCGGTAGAGGTAGACGTCGTCCACCACACCCCCCTTCCCGTTGGGGAGCATGGAGTACTGGGCCCGGCCCACCCTAAGCCTCCCGGCGTCGTTCGCCGTGGCCCACTGGAGAAAGGCCAGGGCCTCGGGGCCCTGGATGAGGAACTCCCCCATGTGGCTCACGTCAAAGAGCCCAGCCTCCCTGCGCACGGCCAGGTGCTCTTCTACGATGGAGGTGTACTGGAGGGGGAGGGCGTAGCCCGCGAAGGCCACCATCCGCCCCCCGTGGCGCAGGTGGGCCTGGTAGAGCGGGGTCTTCTTCATACGGGGTTAGCTTACTCCCAAAGGGCTAGGGCGGGGAGTTATACCTAGGAAGTTAGCCTCAAGGGGTCAAGGTAGGACCAAAGGGCCAAGTGGTCATCCAAAAGCGCATCCGGGAGCGCCTGGGCGTAGGGCCCGGCTGGCGGGTCCTCCAGCGCTTGGTGGGCAACCGGGTGGAACTCGTCTTTCTCCCTCCTGAGGACAAAAGCCTCAAGGGCATCCTGGCCCCCTACACCGCGGTCCGGGTGGGGGACGAGGCGTGGCCGGAGGCCAAGGAAGCCGCCTGGAGGGCATCCCTAGGGTGAAAAGGCCCATTCCCCTGGTGGACACCAGCGTCCTCGTGCGCTACCTCACCGGAGACGATCCGGAAAAGGCGGAGCGGGCAGCCCGCCCCCTTGAGGGGGAAGAGGTGGGCCTCACCGCCTTGGTCCTGGTGGAGACGGCCTACGTCCTGACCTCCGTTTACCGCATCCCCCGCGAGCGCGTGGTGGACGCCCTCATGGGCCTTCTCCTCAGGAAAAACCTCACCCCTAGGGATGTGGACGAGGAGTGGGCCCTCGAGGCCCTCCTCCTCTGCTGTCCCTCCGCCCGGGTGTCCTTCGCCGACGCCCTGCTTTGGGCCCAAGCGGGGCCTGGAGGAGTGGTCTACGCCTTTGATGCCCGCTTTCCCCAGGAGGACCTGGAGGTGCGGATTCCCTAGAAGAGCTCCCGCCTCAAGGCCTCGGCGGAGTTGTCCTCCAGGACCTCCTCCCGCTTGGTGGCCCAGGCGGGGAAGGGGAAGCGGAGGAGGAGGGGAACGGGGATCTCGGGCTGGTGGAGGATCACCGCCCCCTGGGGGAGGATGAGGGCCCTTTGACGGAAGGAGGCGGGGAGGTAGCGGTACTCAGGCCTCTCGGCCTCGGCGGCGTCCAGGCGGCCCACCACGCGGATGGCGGCGTTCCCCACCACCCTGCGCTCCACCTCGCTTGCCGTCTGCTGGGCCCCGATGAGGATGACCCCCAAGGAGCGGCCCCTCTCGGCGATGTCCAGGAGGATGTCCTTGATGGGGCCCTCCTCCTCCCGGGGAGCGTACTTGTTGAGCTCGTCCAGGACGATGAAGACCCGGCCCCGGTACTGCCCCCTTTCCTTGCGCTCAAAGAGGTCCTTGAGGAGGCTCCCCACCACGAACATCTGGGCCTGGGGGGAGAGCTTGGCCAGGTCCACCACGTGAACCTGCTCCCCCTTGAGGGGGTCTGGGGGGTTGCCGGGCCGGTCCCCCCGGACGAGGTGGCCCACGCCCTCCACGCTGGCCCAAAGGCGGCGGACAAAGGCCTCGAGGGTGCCCCGGGCCTGCCGGGCCACCCACCCCTTATCCCCCTCCCCTTCCCCCGTCTCCGGGCCCAGGAGCTTGTACTCCACGTAGCGCACCAGGTGGGCGAAGCTCTTCAGGCGCACCTTGCCCAAGGCGTCAAAGTTGACCTCCTCGGGGAGCTCCTCCCCGGGCCAGTCCCCCACCAGGAGGCCTGGCCCCTTCTGCCCCTCGGCTAGCCTCCTCAGCCGCTCCGTCACGTGGGCCACCAGGAAGCCCAGGTTGGACATGGCCGAGCGGTCGGCGAAGAGGAAGGGGAGGAGCCCCCTCTGGCAGAACTGGACCAGGTCCCAGTGGTAGGCCCGCACCCCCTCGAGGCGGGTATCCAGGTCGGGGACGTACCCCTCCTTCTTGGGCGGGGCCAGGAAGGCCACGCTCCCGAAGGGCGTGGCGGGAAGGCCCAGGCGGGCGTAGGCCTCCTTGGCCTCCTCGGTGAGGCGGGCGTTGGGCTTATCCAGGAAGAAGAGGTCCTCCCCCTTGACGTTGAAGAGGAGGACCTTGGCCTGGTGGGCGTCCTCGAGGACCCCGCTCTCCAGGAGGCTTTTCAGGAGAAAGGTGGCGTAGCTGGTCTTGGCCGCCACCCCGCTGATGCCACTGATGTTCACGTGCCCCCCCTTGACCCCGTTCAGGAACTCCAGGTTCAGGTAGGCCACCTCCCCGTTCGGCAAAAGCCCGGCGGGGAGCCTGGTGCTCCCCTTTTGGTTTTTCATGGCGTCGTAGTAGAGGGCGAGCTCCAGGTCCAGCCCCTGGGCCAGGTAGACGGGGGAGCCCGGGTCCGGGGGGAAGAACTCCTCGGGGAGGATCCGGGTCACGCTCACATGGGCCACGTAGGCCAGGCTCACAGGGATCCGCCCCGCCACAGCCAAGAAGGTGTCCGTATCGTAGGCCTCCCCCTCGTGGACCTTGGCCACGTGGTCCACCATGCCGAAGTAGCGGACCCGGCCCACCTTGGGGTGAAACCCCTCCACCACCACCAGGTCGTCTAGCCTTAGGAGCCCCTCCCCCTCCACCCCCACCCAGAACTCCAGGGGGGTGGCCTCCCTTCTGCCCAGGACCACGCCGATCCGCTCCACTATCCACCTCCTAGGTGCCGCCGCAAGAGGCGCTCCACCACCTCCTGGCTCCCCATTCTCCGGCCCAGGGCCCACTCCAGGGCCCCGATGGGGGCCAGGTTCTGGGGGGCCCGGGGGTCCTTGACCGGGTGGGAGGCCAGGTCGGGAAAGAGGCCCAAGGAGAGGTCCGCCAGTTCGGAAAAGGGGGCTTCAAGGGGGGTCTCTACCCGGAGAAGCCCCGCCTGGGGCGGGCGGAGGCCCTCTGGGAGGAGGGGGAGGCGGAGGTACCAGCTGGCAAGCTCCCGCCCCCCCCGCCGGACCCGGAAGGCGGGGGTCCTTTCCCCCGGGCTCAGGGCCTGGAGAAGGGCCTCCTCGCCCTCGGGCAGGTAGCGGGCCCAGTGGGTTTTGACGTAGCCCAAAAGGGGAAGCCCCCCGGGCCTCGCGAAGCGCACGGGCCCGTCCACCAGCAAAAGCCCCCCGGAAAGCCCCCGGGCCACCTCCCTTTCCAGCTCTTCCCGGACCCTCTGCAGGCCCGCCCGCAAGGAGGCGTAGTCCGTCCCCTCCGCCGCCACGGGCTCGTAGAGGAGCTCCCCCACCCTAAGGGGCTCGGCGAGCCCCACCCCCACCCGGCGGACCAGCGGGGGGAGGAGGGTCATCCTGCCCCCCTGGTGGACCAGGGCCCCGGCGGCCACGCACCCCAGGAGGGCGAGCCCCTCCCCCTGAAGGAGGGCCTCCTCCCGCTCCTTGCCGTCCACGAAGTAAAGGGGCTCGGGCCAGGGGCTGGGCCCGGCCCGCCTGGGCTCCCAGGGGGACTCCAGGGGATGGAAGGCCTGGGGCTCGGGGGCCTCCTGCAGGGCTTCCCCCTGGGCCAGGGTCCCGGGGCTTAAGGAGAGGAGCCGCCACACGCCCCTAGATTACCGGGGCCGGGCGGTAGGGGAGGTACTGGGGCTCCCAGAAGCGGCCCCGCACGAACTCCATGAGGCCCTTGAAGGAGAGGCCCTGGATCCTCTCCTCCTCCGCCACCCCCTCCTCCAGGGCCTTGGCCATGACCCGGGCGGCCACGTAGGGGGAAACCTCCCGAAGCCTCGCCACCGGGGGGTAGAGGAGGCCGGGGAAGTGGGCCTGGGTGAAGTCGTGGAGGGCGTAGGCGGCCTCGAGGACCATCCCGTCCGTCACCTCCCGGGCCCGGGCGAGGACGGCCCCCAGGCCCAGGCCGGGGAAGATGAAGGCGTTGTTCCCCTGGCCCACGGGAAGGGTCCGCCCCTTGAAGCCCACGGGGGGGAAGGGGCTCCCCGCGGCCACCAGGGCCCTCCCCTCGGTCCAGTAGATGAGGTCGTCGGGGAGGGCCTCCGTGGCGGAGGTGGGGTTGGAGAGGGGGAAGACAATGGGGCGCTCGCTATATTGCAGCATGGCCCGGACCACGGGCTCGGTGAAGCTTCCCCCCTGGCCGGAAAGGCCCAGGAGGACCGTGGCCCGGGCATTTTCTATGGTTTCCAAAAGATTGGGGGAGTCCCCGGCGAAGCGCCAGCCCATAACCCTCTCCGCCCTTTGGGCGTAGGGCCTTTTGTAGGCCTCCATGGTCCGCCCCTCGAGGAGGAGGCCCCTGGAGTCCAGGACCAGGACCCTGGCCCTGGCCTCCTCCTCGGAAAGGCCTTCCCTCTTCATCCCCTCTATGAGGGCCCAGGCCACCCCGATCCCCCCGGCCCCGGCCCCGTAGACCACCACCACCTGGTCCCTAAGCCGCTCCCCCTTGAGGCGGCAGGCGGAGAGGACCCCCGCTAGGGCCACCGCCCCCGTGCCCTGGATGTCGTCGTTGAAGGAGGGCACCACCTTGCGGTAGCGCTCCAAGACGGTGAAGGCCGCCTCCTTGCTGAAGTCCTCCCACTGGATGAGGGCCTTGGGGTAGCGCCTTTTCACCGCCTCCACGAAGCGGTCCAGGAAGCGGTAGTAGGCCTCGCCCCGTAGACGCTTGTGGCGCACCCCCAGGTAGAGGGGGTCCTTGAGGAGGTCCTCCCGGTCCGTGCCCACGTCCAGCTCCACGGGGAGGGTCTTGTCGGGGCCCACCCCGCCCACAGCGGTGTAGAGGGTGAGCTTGCCGATGCTGATGGCCATGCCCCCGTAGCCCTGGTCCCCGATGCCCAAAATGGCCGAGGAGTCCGTGGCCACGATGAGGCGCACCTCCTCCAGGGGGACGTTCTGAAGGGCTTCCTCAACCTGGTCTATGTTCCTGGTGCTGGCGGTGAAGCCCCGGGGGTAGCGGTAGATGTGGGAGAACTCCCGCACCGCCTCCCCTACCGTGGGGGTGTAGAGGATGGGGAGCATCTCCTCGAGGTGGTCCACCAAGAGGGCGTAGAAGAGGACCTCGTTGCGGTCTTGGAGGTGGCGCAGGTAGATGTGCTTCTCCAGGGGGGAGGTCTGGAGGCGGTAGCGGCGGTATACCCGCTCCTTCTGCTCCCCGAGGGTGTTGACGTAAGGGGGAAGGAGACCCTCGAGGCCCAAGGCCCTTCGCTCCTCCTCGGTGAAGGCCGTGCCCTTGTTGAGGAGGGGGAGCCTCAGGAGGAGGAAGCCCCTCACGTAGGGCTCCAGGTACCTCTCCCCCTTCTCGTCCCGCTTCACATTGTAGTAGCGGCTGACCGGCATGCCCCCACTTTAGCGAAAAGGGGAGCCCTGGCGGCCTCTGTGATCTTCGCGTGAGGACCTGGGTTCGTAGGGAGAAAGGGCCAGAAGAGCCACAAAACCCTTGACAAGACCCCGGCGTGGCCGTACTCTTGCGATGAAGTGGGACAGATTGTAGGTGTTACACATCTGTTGGTTCTAGCCAAGGCAGCGGCGGCCTGGGAGACGCGCCGACCGTGGGCTCCATCATGAGCTGGCAGCCCGCCACCACCTGGCAGCGTTTCACCACCCTAGACCTGCACGCCGAGGGGGAGCCGCTAAGGGTTTTGACGGCCGGCCTGGATCCCCTCCCCGGCGCAACGATGCTTCAAAAGCGCCGTTACGCTCGGGAACGTCTGGAGGGGTTGCGCCGTCTCCTCATGTTGGAGCCGCGCGGCCACGCGGACATGTACGGGGCCCTCATCACCGAGCCCACCTCCCCCGAAAGCGACCTGGGCGTCCTCTTCATGCACAACGAGGGCTGGAGCACCATGTGTGGGCACGGCATCATCGCTCTGGTCACCTGCCTGCTGGAGGCCCGGCCCCGACCCTCCACCTTCCCTGACCTGGACTGCTCGGGCCTGGCGGGCAAAGAAAGGCTGCGCATAGACACGCCAGCCGGCCAGGTGGTCGCCCAGGCGGCTTTGAGCCCGGACCGTTCCCGGGTGATGCACGTCTCCTTCCGCAACGTGCCCTCTTTTGCCTATGCGTTGGATCAGGTTGTGGACGTACCCGGCTGGGGCCGTGTGCGCTACGACCTGGCCTTTGGCGGCGCGTTCTACGCCTATGTTGACGCCAGAGATCTGGGGTTGACGCTGGAGGCCGCCAACTATCGCAAGCTGATCGAGGCCGGCATGGCCATCAAGCGCGCGGTGATGTCGGCCTACCCCATCCACCACCCGCTCGAACCAGACCTCAGCTTCCTGTACGGGACGATCATAAGCGGCCCGCCACAGGATCCGGCGCACCAGGCGCGCAACGTTTGCATCTTTGCGGATGGTGAGGTGGACCGTTCCCCCACGGGGACCGGCGTGAGCGGGAGGGCAGCCCTGGAATACGCCCGTGGCCGCTTACTGCCAGGCCAGGCCTTCACCACCGAGAGCATCCTGGGGACCACGTTCACCGTCACGATAGCGAGCGAAGCGGCCGTTGCGGGCTTTCCAGCGATCATCCCCGAGGTTTCCGGCCGTGCCTGGATTACCGGCCAACACGAATTTGTACTTGCCCCAGATGACCCGCTAGGCCAGGGATTTCTTCTACGGTAGGTGCGCGGACGTCCATCGGTCCTCTAGCCCCCGGGGTGCGCCCCCCTTTGGTCTTGGTTCGCCCTCTAGGCCCACCCCTGGCGCCATAGCCCAAAGGGGCGAGAGACCGCCCCATCCTGGCGAAGCCAGGATGGGGCCGGATTACACGTTGAAACCGAACATCCGCATCATGCGCTTCCCCTCCTCGGTCATCCGGGCGGGGGTCCAGGGCGGGGTCCAGACGAACTCCACGTTCACCCCCTGCACCCCAGGTAGGCGCATGACCGCCATCTCCGCGTCCGCCTTCACCACATCCTGGGCCGGGCACCCGATGGCGGTGAGGGTCATGGTGACGTCCACCACGCCGTTTTCGTGGACCTCCACGTCGTAGACCAGGCCCAGGTCCACGATGTTCACGGGGATCTCGGGGTCGTAGACCACCTTGAGGGCCTCGAGGACCTGCTCCTTGCTGGGCAGAGCCCCCGCCCCGGGGTTCGCCTGCTGGCGCGCATCGTCCATGCCCGAAGTATACCCTCTCCCACCGCCCCGGCTTGCTGCTATACTCTCTTTTGGTTGGGGAGTAGCCCCTTGCCGGCCCCACGTCAGGACAGGCCACGGGCCTCGGGGGGTCGGGGGCGGAAGAGCCCGGGCAAGACCACCGCAGAAGCGGTGGTCCTTTTGTTTTGGAGGTGGGCATGGAAGCTGGCGTGATCTCGGTGATCCTGATCCTGATCGTCCTGGAGGTGATCCTCTCCGCGGACAACGCCCTCATCCTAGGGGTGCTGGTGCAGAGGCTTCCCCTACACCTGAGGCGCAAGGCCCTCTTCTACGGCATCCTGGGGGCCTATGTCCTCAGGGGCCTCGCCCTCCTCTTCGCCACCTTGGTCATCAAGCTCTGGTGGGTCCAGGCCCTGGGGGCTGCCTACCTCCTCTACATTGCCCTCAAGCACTTCCTGAAGCCCGAGGAGGCCCACGCGCCTCCGCCCCTGGAGGCCACTGCCGCCCAGTTCTGGAAGGTGGTGGCCCAGGTGGAGCTCATGGACCTGGCCTTCGCGGTAGACTCGGTCCTGGTGGCCGTGGCCCTTTCCGATAGGCTTTGGGTCATCTACACCGGGGTCCTCTTGGGCATCCTGGCCCTTAGGGTGCTGGCCGGCCTGGTGGTGGGCCTCCTAGACCGCTACCCCCGGTTCAAGCACCTGGCCTATCTGGTGGTGGGCCTGGCCGCGGTGAAGCTGGCCCTGGGAGGGTGGGATAAGCTGGCCAAGGAGGTCCTGGGGCGGCCTGAAATGGTCGTGGGACTGGACAAGGAGGCCTTCAGCCTCTTCATCGTGGCGGTTCTCTTCCTGGGAGGCCTCTGGGCCATGAGGAAGCCCGCTCCCCAGGCCTCTTGACATGTGGGCCTACCTTACCCCAGCCCTCCTGCTCTTCCTGGAAGTGGGGTTTCCCTTCGGCCTCCTGGTGCCCGGCGGGGACACCCTCCTCCTGGCCCTAGGCGCCCTCGCCGGGGAGGGCAGGCTTGCCCTCTTCCCCCTCCTGCCCCTCCTCTTCCTGGGAGCCTTCCTGGGGCACGGGGTGGGTTACGGGATCGGACGGAGGCTTGGTCCGCCCATCCGAAAGCGGTTTCCCCCAGAGCTGGTGGAAAGGGGGGAGCGGTTTTTGACCCGCTTCGGCCCCTCGGCTCTCCTCGTCGCTCCCTTCGTGCCCGGGTTGCGCACCCTGGTCCCCTTCCTCTTCGGGGCCCTAGGTTTTCCCCTCCACGCCTACCTCCTGCTTTCGGCCCTAGGAAGCCTCCTTTGGACCCAAGGGCTCGTCCTCTTCGCCTACCTCCTGGGGCAGAGGGTACCCCCCTGGCTCCTTTGGCCCGCGCTCGCCCTTCTGGTCCTCCTCCCCCTATGGGCCCGCTGGCGAAAGCCCCAAGGCTGAGTGCCCGTGGGAAAACCTTCCCGCACGAGGGACCGGCCCTGCCGCGCGGGCAGACCTCCTCTGGAGGTCCCACCGCGGCGCACTTAGACGTACTTGTCGCCCCGCACCACCCACACGTTCTCCACGTAGGCGATAACCGCGTAGTGAGGGAAGTAAGTTTCCTGTAGTTTCTTTAGTATGTCCATGGCCACTCCCTCGGAGACGATGGTTTCTAGGCGAATGTTCTGCCTTTCCCAGTCCACGCTCCGGAGACCGCGGGAGCCCTCCCCCCGGGCCGGGGTGATGGTGTACCCCTTGGCCCCCAGGCGCTTGATCTCCTCCACTAGCCTCTTCTCCAGAAGGCTTTCCGCCATGATGGTCACCAGTTTCAAGGGCACCAGGTCCATGCCTCACCCCCCGATGGCTTGGGCCAGGGCGTGGTAAAGGGGAATGCCCAGGATCAGGTTAAAGGGAAAGGTCACCGCCAGGCTGGCTGCCAGGTACAGGCTGGGGTTGGCCTCGGGAAGGGCGAGGCGCACCGCCGCCGGGGCAGCGATGTAGCTGGCGCTGGCGGCCATGGCCCCAAAGACCGTAGCCCCGTCCACGGAAAGCCCCGCCAGGTGGCCCAGGTAGACCCCCAGGGCCCCGTGGAAGAGGGCCAGGCCCGCCCCGTAGAGGACCAAGCGAGGGCCCACCCCCTTTAGCGTGGAAAGCCTCGAGGCCGCCACCATCCCCAGGTCCAGCAGGAAAAGGGTGAGGACCCCGTAGAAGGGGTCCACGAAGAAGGGCTTCACCCGCTCCATCCCCGCCTCTCCCGAAAGGGCCCCGACGAGGAGCCCCCCCAGGAGGAGGACCACGCTCTTGCCGGTGAGGACCTCGTGCACGGCCTCCCTCAGATCCCCACCCCCCCGCTTGGCCACGAGGAGGGCCAGGACGATCCCCGGCACCTCCAAAAGGGCCACCAGGGTGGGCAGGAACCCTTCCGGACGCCCACCCACCGCCTGGACGAAGGTGAGGGCGGCCAGAAAGGTGACGGCGGAGACCGAGCCGTAGTGGGCGGCCAGGGCCCCGGCGTCCGCCCGGCCCACCCGGAGGAGGCGCCGCGCCAAGAGGTAACCGGAAAGGGGCCGGAAGAGCCCCAGGAAGAGGGTGGCCAATAGGGGGAGGAGGAGGAGGCCCAAGGGGGTCTTGGAGAGCTCCACCCCGCCCTTTAGTCCGATGGCGAAGAGGAGGTAGAGGGAAAGGGCCGTATACATGGCCTCGGGAAAGGCCAGGTCGCTCCTTATGAGCCTCGACGCCACCCCTAGGAAGAAGGCCAGGACCATGGGGGAAAGGAGGTTGAGCCTAAACAGTTCCAGGGCGTCCATAGCCTTCCCCTTCTACCAGAGAGCCCTCCCTTGTACAATCCGGTACGATGCGCCCCTTGGTAGGCGTCATCATGGGTTCCAGGTCCGACTGGGCCACCCTGCGCTACGCGGCGGAGACCCTCGAGGCCCTGGGGGTTCCCTACGAGGTCCGGGTGGTCTCCGCCCACCGCACCCCGGACCTCATGGCCGAGTACGCCAAGACCGCAGAGGAGCGGGGGCTTCTCGTCATCATCGCCGGGGCGGGAGGGGCGGCCCACCTCCCTGGGATGACCGCGGCCCACACCCCCCTCCCCGTCCTGGGGGTGCCCGTGGAGGGCCAGGCCCTAAAGGGTTTGGACGCCCTCCTCTCCATCGTGCAGATGCCCGCCGGAGTCCCGGTGGGGACCCTGGCCATCGGCAAGGCGGGGGCGGTAAACGCCGCCCTCCTGGCCGCCAGCATCGTGGGCCTCAGGCACCCCGAGGTACTGGGAAGGGTCAAGGCCTACCGCCAGGCCCAGACCGAGGCCGTCCTGGCCCACCCCGACCCCAGGGAGGAGGCGTGAGGATTGGGATTCTGGGCGGGGGGCAGCTCGGGCGGATGCTGGCCCTGGCGGGCTACCCCCTGGGGCTTTCCTTCCGCTTCCTGGACCCCTCCCCCGAGGCCTGCGCCGGAGAGGTGGGGGAGCTTTTTCCGGGGAGCTTTGACGACGAGGCCACCTTGACCCGCTTCGCCCAGGGGCTGGACCTCATCACCTACGAGTTTGAGAACGTGCCCGTGGCGGCGGCCCGCTTCCTGGAAGGCCTCCTCCCCCTCTACCCCCCGCCCAAGGCCCTGGAGGTGGCCCAGGACCGCCTCCTGGAGAAGCGCTTCTTCCGGGGCCTGGGGGTGCCCACGCCCCCCTTCCACCCGGTGGAGGGCCTCCCTGACCTGGAGGAGGGCCTCAAGCGGGTGGGGCTTCCCGCCCTCCTCAAGACCCGGAGGGGCGGGTACGACGGCAAGGGCCAGGCCCTGGTGCGGGCCCCCGAGGAGGCGGAGGCCGCTTTTCGTGCCCTGGGAGGGAAGGGGCTCATCCTCGAGGGCCTCGTGCCCTTTGACCGGGAACTTTCCCTTCTGGCGGTGCGGGGAACCACGGGGGAAGTGGCCTTCTACCCCCTGGTGGAAAACCGCCACCAAGGGGGTATCCTCCGCCTCTCCCTGGCCCCCGCCCCGGGGGCGTCCGCGGCCCTATGGAAGAAGGCGGAGGGGTACGCGAGGAGGGCCCTCGAGGCCCTGGACTACGTGGGGGTCCTGGCTCTGGAACTCTTCCAGGTGGGCGAGGAGCTCCTCTTCAACGAGATGGCCCCTCGGGTGCACAACTCCGGCCACTGGACCATAGAGGGGGCGGAGACGAGCCAGTTCCAGAACCACCTGCGGGCCCTCCTGGGCCTCCCCCTGGGGAGCACCGCCCCCAGGGGGTATAGCGCCATGGTGAACCTCATCGGCCTCAGGCCCGACTTCCGGGAGGTCCTAAAGGTGCCCGGGGCCCACCTCCACTGGTACGGCAAGGCGGTGCGCCTTGGGCGGAAGGTGGGGCACATCACCCTGAGGCGGGATAGGCCGGAAGAGCTCCACGAAGCCCTGCTCCCCCTGCTCAAGCTGGCCGCAAGCTAAAAGAGCAAGGGCTCCCGCTCCCGCAAGGCAGCCACCAAGGCGTCCAAGAAGGCTTCGCCCCTCTTGAGGGTGGCCTCGGGCTCCAGGAGAAGGGCCTCCTGACGACTGTCCATGGCAACCGCCCAGTACCCCTCCACCAAGCCCTGGGCCCAGAGGGGAGGCTGTCTTTTGGCGAGGGCTTCCAGGCCCTCGAGGAAGCGGGCATAGAGGGGCATGAGCTCGTCCCCCACGGGGTGCTTGCACCCCTCCTTCCGCTTGGCAGGGGCGCCGTAGTCCAGCACCACCACGTAACCCACCACCACCTCTGGAAAAAGCATCTGCGCGGAGGAGGCCTCGCCCACCAGGTCGTCCAGCCGGTTGGGCCTGGACCCCGAGGGGTTGGCCAGGATGGACTTGAGGGAGAGGAGAAGCCGGGGTTTCCTAGTAGGGCCCTCAGGGTAGACCAAACCCAGGTCCCAGGATTTGGACCGGGCCAGGCCTGGAACCTGAACCTCCCGCTTCAGGTAGGGATGGAGGCGAACGGGAAGGCGCGGGCGCAAACGCCGCAAGAGGTAGTCCGCCAAGGGGTTCTGGCGGCCGCTACTCTGCTTGTAGGCGAGGAGAACCGCCCTCAGGGCCTCCTCCGGCTCTTGGGCCAAGGGCGGGGGGTCCACGGCTAGCCTCCCACCACCTCCAGCACTGCCCCCGGAAGCTCCCTAAGGCGCCTTTGGGCTAGCTCGGCGTACTTGGGAACCAGCTCCACCCCTATGGCCCCCCTCCCCCACTTGAGGGCGGCCATCAGGGTGGTGCCGGTACCGGCAAAGGGGTCCAGGACCACGTCCCCCACGAAGCTAAACATGCGTACCAGGCGCTCGGCCAGCTCCAGGGGAAAGGGGGCAGGGTGGGGCCCCCTCCTCTCCCCGGGGAGGTCGTCCCAGATCTGCCGGAAGAAGCGGGCAAAAAGCTCCTTGGGAATGCGGCTTTTCTCCCGCCCCTCAGGGGTGGGCTTGCGGTACCCCCCGGGCTTCCTTTGCATGAGGATGTACTCCACCTCCGTCTTGATGATGGCCCCGGGCTCGTAGGGCTTGCCCAGGAAAAAGCCGGGGCGGTCGGCCTCGAGGCTGGCGTTGGTCCGCTTGTGCCAGAGGATGGGGTTCAGGTTGTCAAAGCCCAGCTTCCGGCACCGCACCTGGATGTCGGCGTGAAGGGGAAAGACCACGTGCCGTCCAAACCGCCTCCGGGCCACGGCCACGTCCCCCACCACGACCACGAGCCGCCCCCCGGGCACCAGGAGCCGATGGACCTCCCGCCAGACCTTGTCCAGCTCGTCCAAAAAGGCCTCGTAGTCCTCCATGTGCCCGAGCTGCCCCGGGTGGTCCTCGTAGCGCTTCAGGGTCCAGTAGGGGGGCGAGGTGACCACCAGGTGGACCGAGGCCTCGGGGAGACGGGGGAGCACCTCCCGGGCGTCCCCCACGTGGAGGCGGGCCTTGGGGTAGGAAGGGGCCCTAGGGGGTGCGAGGAGGGCCGGGGAGGTTTCCATCCCGGGGATTATACCCCTTCCAGGGCGATCCCCCCTGGCCACACCCCTCCCAGGGCCTCCCAGGCCTGGACCATGTCCAAGGGCACGGGGGCCCGGAACTCCAGGATTCTCCCCGTGCGGGGGTGGGGAAGGCGGAGCTCGTAGGCGTGGAGGGCCTGCCGGGGGATGACGGGGCTCCTCTTGCCGTAGACCTCGTCCCCCAGGATGGGGGCTCTAAGGTGCTTGAGGTGGACGCGGATCTGGTGGGTGCGGCCGGTGTGGGGCCGGGCCTCCACCAGGGCGTGGGGGCCGGAGGTGGCCAGGACCTGGAAGTGGGTCTCGGCGTAGCGGGGGGCGATCCCCCCCACGTGCATCCTGTGGCGCTCCACGGGGTGGCGGCCGATGGGGGCGACGAGGGCCCCCTCCCTGGGGTGGCCCTCGGTGAGGGCCAGGTAGCGCTTCATCACCAGGCGGTCGCGGAAGGCCTGGGCCAGGGCCTCGAGGGCCCCCCCGTGCTTGGCCACCACCAGGACCCCGCTCGTGTCCTTGTCCAACCGGTGGACGATGCCGGGGCGGACGAGCTCCGGGCGCTCCGCGGCCTCGGGCTCGTAGTAGCGACCCAGGAGGGCGTTGACCACGGTGCCGGTGTAGACCCCGGGGGCGGGGTGGGTGAGGAGGCCCGGGGGCTTGTCCAGGACCAGGAGGTCCTCGTCCTCGTAAAGGACGGGAAGGGGCAGGTCCTCGGGCACCACCAGGGGGCGCTCCTCCTTGGGCTCCACCACCACCTCCTCCCCCTTGAGGCGGTAAGCGGGCCTCTGCACCACCTTCTCCCCCACCCGGACCCGGCCCTCCAGGATCCAGGCCTGGGCCCGGGCCCGGCTCACCCCCAGGGCCTCGGCCACCGCCTGGTCCAGGCGCAGGCCCTCCCTGCGGAAGCGCACCACAAAGCCCCATTTTAGAAGCTGTGCTCCTCGTCCGGGAACACTCCCTCCCGCACCTCGGCCGCGTAGCGGGCAAGGGCCTCCTGGATGAGCCTTCCCGCCTCCAGGTAGCGCTTGACGAAGCGGGGCTTGAAGGCCCCGTAAAGCCCCACCACGTCGTGGAAGACCAGGACCTGGGCGTCGGTGTGGGGGCCGGCCCCGATGCCCACGGTGTGAACGGAAAGCCTCTCGGTGACCTCCTTGGCCAAGCCGCTAGGGACCATCTCCAGGACCACCCCGTAGGCCCCAGCGGCCTCGAGGGCCAAGGCCCCCCCAAGGATCCTCTCCGCCTCCTCTGGGCGCTTTCCCTGAAGCCGGTAGCCCCCAAGCTGGCTCGCTGTCTGCGGGGTGAGGCCCACGTGCCCCAGGACCGGGACCCCCGCCCGGGTGAGGCCCTGGACGGTCTCCGCCACCTCCTCCCCGCCCTCCAGCTTCACTGCATCCGCCCCGCCCTCCTTGAGGAGCCTTTCCGCCGCAAAGAGGGCCCGGTCCAAGGTGGCGTAGCTGAGGTAGGGGAGGTCGGCCACCAGGAGGGTGTCCGGGGCCCCCCGGCGGGCCGCCTTGGTGTGGTGGAGGATCTCCTCCAGGGTCACGGGCACGGTGGAGGGGTAGCCCAGGACCACCATGCCCAAGGAGTCCCCCACCAGGATGGCGTCCACCCCTGCGGCCTCCGCGAGGCGGGCGGTGGGGTAGTCGTAGGCGGTGAGGTAGACGAGCCGTTTTCCTTTGGCCTGGCGGAAGTCCTTCACCGTGCGCATGGGAAGAGGCTATCATGAGAAGGCGTGGCCGCGTACGAGGACCTCACCCTAAGGCCCAAGACCCTGGAGGAGTACATCGGCCAGGAGCGCCTGAAGAGGAAGCTTGGGGTTTACCTGGAGGCTGCTAGGGCCCGGGGAGAACCCCTGGAGCACCTCCTCCTCTTTGGCCCCCCAGGCCTCGGCAAGACCACCCTGGCCCACGTGATCGCCCACGAGCTGGGGGTGAACCTCCGCACCACCTCGGGCCCGGCCATTGAGAAGCCCGGGGACCTGGCCGCCATCCTGGCCAACTCCCTGGAGGAGGGGGACATCCTCTTCATCGACGAGATCCACCGCCTAAGCCGCCAGGCGGAGGAGCACCTTTACCCCGCCATGGAGGACTTCGCCATGGACATCGTCATCGGCCAAGGACCCGCCGCCAGGACCGTGCGGCTAGAACTTCCCCGCTTCACCCTGATCGGGGCCACCACCCGCCCGGGCCTCATCACCGCTCCCCTCCGCAGCCGCTTCGGCATCGTGGAGCACCTGGAGTACTACACCCTCGAGGAGCTCATGGAGGGGGTGAAGCGGGACGCCAGGCTCCTCGGGGTGGGGATCACGGAGGAGGCCGCCCGGGAGATCGCCAGGAGGAGCCGAGGGACGATGCGCATCGCCAAGAGGCTCTTCCGCCGGGTGCGGGACTTCGCCCAGGTGGCGGGGGAAGGGGTGATCACCGGGGAGAGGGCCAAGGAGGCCCTGAACGCCCTGGGCCTGGACGAGCTGGGCCTGGATGGGCGGGACCGGGAGATCCTCGAGGTCCTCATCCGCCGCTTCGGCGGGGGCCCCGTGGGCCTGGGGACCCTGGCCACCGCCCTCTCCGAGGACCCGGACACCCTGGAAGAGGTCCACGAACCCTACCTCATCCAGCAGGGCCTCCTCAAGCGCACTCCCCGGGGACGGGTGGCCACGGAGCGGGCCTACCGCCACCTGGGCTACCCGCCCCCCGTGGAACCCCTCCTATGATCCGGGCCACCCTGGCGGAGCTGGACCTGGGCGAGCTCCTGAAGGCCCTGAGCGCGGGCCGGAAGAGCGCCGTGGTGAGCTTTAGGGGGCGGATCCACGGCCGGGTGCACCTCCTCTCGGGCCGCATCCTCTACGCCCGCACCGAGCCCGGCCCCCACCTGGGGGAGTACCTGGTGCGCCTCGGGCACCTGAGCCTCGAGGAGGTCCAGACCCTGGTGGAGCGCCAAGGCCAGGAGAACCCCGGCACCCCCCTGGGGGCCTTGGCCCTGGAGCTTGGCCTCATCGGGGAGGAGGAGCTCCTGGAGGCCCTAAAGGCCCAAGTGCTGGAGGCCTTGGCCACCCTCCTGGGGGAGAAGGAGGGGGAGGTCCTGGCCGAGCCTCTGGTGGAGGGGAGCCAGATCCCCCTTCCCCACACCCTGGACACGGACTGGGCCCTTATGGAGGCCGCCCGCCGCCTGGACGAGTGGCGGCGGGGCCAGGTGGACCCCGATGAGGTCCTCCACCTGGTGGAGGACCCCACCCGCCACCCCCTCTCCCCCGAGGCCTGGACGGTCTTGGAGCACTTGGACGGGGTGAGGCGGGCCAAGGGCGTGGCCCTCCTCTCCGGGCTCCCCGAGGAGGAGGTCTACCACGTGCTCCACGAGCTCAAGGGCCGGGGTCTGGTGCGCCCCTCCACCCTCCTAGCGGAGGATCCTTTGGTCCTGATCCTGGCGGAAAGCGGGGTGGTGCGGCGGCTTCTCCTCTACCTCCTCGAGGCCCACCGCTTCCGGGTCCTCCTGGCTAAGGACCTGGAGGGGCTTCTGCGCCTCCTGAAGGAGCGGCCCAAGGGCATCGTCCTCCAGGGGGAAAGGGCCTTGGAGGCCGCCCGGAAGGTGCGGGCCCAGCCCGAGGGGAGGCTGGCCTCGGTCTACCTGGTGAGCGAAACCCCGCCGGGCCTCCTCTTTAGGCCCCTTCGAGTCCTCCACCTGCCCAAGCCCCTCCGGGTCCAGGAGGTGCTCAGGGCCCTGGAACCCCTGCGCAAGAGGGCTAGTTAGGCCGCCTTCCCTCACGCAAGAGGGCCTCGGCCCGCTCTTTGTAGGCCAAAAGGGCCTGGTGCCACTCGTCCGATGGGGGCACGTGGGATAGGACCGCCTCGGTGCGGGCCAGGATCTCCTCGGGGGAGCGGTAGCCCAGCTGGGCTAGGGTATCCACCACCATCTCCTGGGCCCCCACCCACTCCCGGCTCCCCTCCTCGGCCCGCTCCGCCGCCCGGCGGTAGTGGAGAAGGGCCTCCTCCAGGTGCATGAGGTCGTAGGCGATGTGGCCCAGGATCAGCTCCCCCGAGGCCTCGGCCCCCTGGGCCATGGCCTCCTTGGCCGCCTCCTCCGCCTCCCCGTAGCGCCCCTGGCGGTAGAGGGCCTCAGCCAGGTCGGCCAGGGCCTGGGCGCGGTAGGGGTAGGCCTCGTCCCGCAGAAGCTCGCGCAGGTAGCCCTCCGCCTCCACATAGGCCCCCTGGTCCAGGGCCGCCACCCCCATCTCGTGGAGAACGTAGGGCTGCTCCTGGGCATCGGCCCGGGCCAGGGCCTCCCTGTAGGCCTCCATGGCCTCTTGGTAGCGCCCCAGCTGGAGGAGGGCCTGGCCGGCCACCATGGGGGTGCCGTAGCCCTTTTGGCCGCTCTCCTCCTCCCTCTTTAGGGCCTTGTGGGCCTCCTCCAGGGCCCGGTTGGGGTTCCCCAGGAGGAGGTGGGCCCGGGCCAGGAGGTAGTGGCGCGTGGCGACATCCTCCGCCTCCTCCTCCACCTGGGCCTCGGCCTCCTCGAGGGCCGAAAGGGCCCTCTCCCCCTCCCCCGCCTCCAGCCACATGGCGGCGGCATCCAGGAGGAGCCAGTAGCGCTCAAGGCCCAGGGCCAGCTCCGCCCCCTTCTCATAGGCCAAGGCCGCCTCCTGGTGCCGCCCCAGGCGCTCCAAGGCCCGCCCCTTCAGCCCCTCGGCCCGCCAGGCCAGAAAGGCGGGGAGGCCGGGCTTCAGGGTCCCAAGGACCTCCTCAAACCTCCCCAGGTAGAAGAGGGCCTGGGCCTGGTGGTAGCGAGCCCTGGGCTCTTCCGTGGGCAGGAAGAGGGGGAGGACCTCCCGCTCCGGCCGCCCCTCGAGGGCCAGGAGCTCCCCCAGGAGGGCGCGGTAAACCGGGTTGTACTCCAGCTCCCCCAGGTCGTAGGCCTCCTCCAGCGCCCGGTGGGCCTTCTCTAGCCCCTCCTCCCCGTAGAGGCTATAGACCTCCGCCAGGAGGAGCAGGGCCTCCCGGGCCTCCTCCTTCCGGCCGAAAAGGGCCTTGCGGGTGAGGCGCTCTATGGCGGTGTCGTAGTCCCCCTGGTGCAGGGCCTCGAGGACCCCCCTCATCGCCGCTAGAGGATACCACAGCCCTCAGTCCTCTCACCGGGAAGGCGCTACCATAGAATCTTAGGAGGTAGATGTTGGCGCAACGGATCAACCCCTTCACCCTGGTCTTTCTGCTCCTCTTGGGTTACCTGGTCTACACCGCCTTCACCGGTCCCCCCGACCCCACCCTGGCCTACACGGAGTTTCGGGAGCTGGTGCGCCAGGACAAGGTGGCGGAGGTGACCCTGGAGGAGACCCGGATCACCGGGCTTCTCAAGGAGCCCGAGCGCCTCCCCACCCCTCAGGGGGAGCGGGTGGCCCGGCGCTTCCAGGTTCCCCTGCCTCCGGCCCAGGTCCAGGACCCTGAGCTCCTGCCCTTCCTGGAGGAAAGGGGGGTCAAGATCGTCACCAAGCCTCCTTCCCTCTGGCCCCAGGTTCTCCTTTACCTGGGTCCGGCCCTGCTCCTCATCGCCTTCTTCTGGTTCTTCTTCATGCGGGCCCAAGGGGGGGCCGGCCAGGTCATGCAGTTTGGCCAAAGCCGCGCCCGCCTCTACGGCAAGGAGAAGAACGTCACCACCACGTTTAAGGACGTGGCGGGCCACCAGGAAGCCAAGCGGGAACTGATGGAGGTGGTGGACTTCCTAAAGAACCCCAGGAAGTACCTGGAGCTGGGGGCAGAGATCCCCAAGGGGGTTCTCCTGGTGGGCCCCCCAGGCACAGGGAAGACCCTCTTGGCCCGGGCGGTGGCCGGGGAGGCCGGGGTTCCCTTCTTCTCCGTCTCCGCCAGCGAGTTCATGGAGATGTTCGTGGGGGTGGGAGCCAGCCGGGTGCGGAGCCTCTTTGAGGACGCCCGCAGGAACGCCCCCAGCATCATCTTCATCGACGAGCTGGACTCCATTGGCAGGAAGCGGGGGGCAGGAATAGGGGGAGGCCACGACGAACGGGAGCAGACCCTAAACCAGATCCTCTCGGAGATGGATGGCTTTGAGAAGGACACCTCGGTCATCGTCCTGGCCGCCACCAACCGCCCCGACATCCTGGACCCCGCCCTTCTCCGCCCCGGCCGCTTTGATCGCCAGGTGGTGGTGGGCCTCCCCTCCCTGGAGGAGCGCAAGGAGATCCTCCTGGTGCACCTGCGGGGCAAGCCCATCGCCGAGGGGATGGATGCCTTGGAGCTCGCCCACCTTACCCCTGGCTTCTCCGGAGCCGACCTCAAGAACCTGGTGAACGAGGCCGCCCTCCTCGCCGCCCGGGAAGGGAAAAAGGAGATCGGCAAGGACCACTTCCTGAAGGCCCTGGACAAGATCATCCTGGGCCTCGAGCGCCCCGCCCTGAAGCTCTCCGAGGAGGAGAGGCGGGCCGTGGCCTACCACGAGGCGGGGCACGCGGTGGTGGGGGAGGTCCTTCCCCATGCGAACAAAACGGAAAAGGTCTCCATCGTTCCCCGGGGGATGGCCCTGGGGGCCCGTTGGAGCAAGCCCGAAGAACGGGTTTTGGTCTCCAAGGACCACCTCATGGACGAACTCGCCGTCCTCATGGCCGGCCGAGTGGCGGAGGAGCTCTTCACCGGCACCGTGACCACCGGGGCGCAGGACGACTTCAAGCGGGCCACGCAGCTCGCCAAGCGCATGGTCCTGGACTGGGGCATGGGGGAGCACTTCAAGAACATCGCCTGGGGCTCGGACTCGGGGCCCGTCTTCCTGGGGGAGGAGATCGCCAAGAAGAAGGACCACTCCGAGGAGACCGCCCGCCTCATTGACCAGGACATCCGGGCCATCCTGGACGAGGCCTACGCCAAGGCCCGCCAGGTTCTCTTGGAGCACACCGAGGCCATGCACCGGATCGCCGAGGAGCTCCTGAGGGAGGAGACCATCCCCGGGGAAAGGGTCCGGGCCATCCTGAAGGAAACCGCCCCGGTGCAGAGGAGCCAGGAGGGTTGAGCGTCCGCACCTTGGTTTCCCCCCGCGCCGTCTAGCCGATAGGGGCCCCCATCGCGGAGAAGGCCGCGGTGGGGTGGCTAGCAGAGCCCCGGCAGGGCTTCCCTGGCCTCCTCCTGCTCCGCCCGCCTCCGCCCCTCGTCCCAGCCCAGGAGGGGGGCCATGCGCTCCACCACCCGGGGCAAGGCCAGGAGGGCCTGCTCCCGGTCCAGGAGGGCCAGGCCCATCCTCCGGGCCAGGACGTCCAGGGGCTTCCTGGCAAGCTCCCGCCCCACGGCCCACACCACCTCCCCCTCCAGGTAGGGCAGCCCGGGAAGGAGGGGCCTATCCCCAAGGGCCGCCACCTTAGGGGCCAGGACGCCGTAGGTGGCGTAGAGGTGCTCCGCCACCCCTTCCGGAAGGTCCAAAGGAGGCCTGGGGCCCGCCCCCAGGAGGGGGGTGGCGTGGGAGGAGGAGGGGGGGAGGGTGAGGCCCAGGTCCCCGGCCACCCGCTCCACCAGGTCCCGGGCCATGAGGCGGAAGGTGGTCCACTTCCCCCCCACCAGGGTGTAGAGGCCCCCCCGGGCCTCTATGTGGTGGTCCCGCACGAGGAACCGGGTCTCCCCCCTCCCCACCAGGGGCCTCAGGCCCGACCAGGCCGCCCGCACCCGGCCCGAGAGGTCCCCCAGGTAGGGGCGGACCTCCTCCAGGAGGTAGGCCACCTCCTCCTCCCGGGGGAGGGGGCAGGGGGTGGGCCCGGCGGGGAGGTCCGTGGTCCCCAGGAGGGCCCTCCCCCGGTAGGGCAAGAGGAAGAGGACCCGGCCGTCTCGGGTCCGGGGGAGGAGGAGGCCCGCCTCCAAGGGGTAGTCCAGGACCAGGTGGGCCCCGCTAGAGGGGGTGAGGAGGGGAGGGAGGTCGGGGTCCAGGAGGCGGCGCACCCCGTCCGCCAAAGGGCCGGTGGCGTTCACCACCGCCTTGGCCCAGACCTCCACCTCCCTCCCCGTGAGGCGGTCCTCCACCACCGCCCCCCGCACCCTCCCCCCCTCCAGGAGGAGGGCCTTGGCCTGGGCGTGGTTCAGGGCCACGCCCCCCCGCTCCAGGGCGGAGAGGATAAGGGCCAGGTTCAGGCGGAAGTCCTCAAACTGCCCATCCGCGTAGGCCACGCCCCCCAGGGTGGGCGGGAGGTCGGGGAAGAGGGCCCGCACCGCCCCCGGGGGGAGGTAGCGGCTTGGGGCCAGCCACCTCCTCCCCGAAAGGAGGTCGTAGAGCTTGAGGCCCGCCCAGTAGTAGGGGATCTCCAGGGGCCGGAAGAGGGGGGTGACCAGGGTGAGGGGCCGGGCCAGGTGGGGGGCGAGCCCCAGGACCACCCGCCTCTCCCCCAGGGCCTCCCGCACCAACCGGAGCTGGCGAGGGTCCAGGCGCCGCACCGCGAGCTCCAGGTACCGCACCCCCCCGTGGAGGAGCTTGGTGGAGCGGGAGCTCGTCCCCGAGGCGAAGTCCTTCGCCTCCACCAAGGCGGCCTTCAGGCCCCTCAGGGTAGCCTCCCACAACACCCCCGCCCCCGTGGCCCCGCCCCCCAGGACGAGGAGGTCCCAGGGTTCCCTTAGCCTTTCAAAGAGGGCTTCCCGGTCCGTCACGCTCCCTCCCTGGCGAAGCCCAGGGCCCGCTCCACCGCCCGCCGCCACCCCCGCCAGAGGGCCTGGCGGCGCTCCTCGGGCATCCGGGGGAGGAAGCGGGCCCCCAGGCCCCAGGCCCCCCGCACCCCCTCCAGGTCCAGCACCCCAGCCCCTACCCCCGCCATGAGGGCCGCCCCCAGGGCCGTGGTCTCCGTCACCCGGGGCCGGGCCACCCCCCTCCCCAGGAGGTCGGCCTGGATCTGGAGGAAGAGGTCGTTCCCCGCCATGCCCCCGTCCACCCGGAGCTCCCGGAGGGGGAGACCCGCCTCCCCCGCCATGGCCTCCGCCACCTCGGCCACCAGGAAGGCCACCCCCTCCAGGGCCGCCCGGGCCAGGTGGGCCTTGGTGGTCCCCCGGGTCAGGCCCAGGATGGCCCCCCGGGCGTAGGGGTCCCAGTAGGGGGCCCCCAGGCCGGTGAAGGCGGGGACCAGGTAGACGCCGCCCGTGTCCGCCACACCCCCCGCCAGGGCCTCCACCTCCCCCTCCTCCCCCAGGAGGCCCACCTCCTTCAGCCACTGGACAGCCGCCCCCGCCACGAAGATGCTCCCCTCCAGGGCGTAGGTGGCCCTTCCCCCTAGCTGCCAGGCCACGGTGGTGAGGAGGCCCCTCTGGGAAGGGACGGGCTTTTCCCCCGTGTTCAGGAGGAGAAAGGCCCCCGTGCCGTAGGTGCACTTCCCCTCCCCCGCCAAGAGGGCCGCCTGGCCAAAGAGGGCCGCCTGCTGGTCCCCAAGAACCCCGCGGATGGGAATGGGGGCCCCAAAGAGCTCCCCAAGGGCTTCCCCAAACTCCCCGTCCGAAGGGCGCACCTCGGGAAGCATGGCCCGGGGAATCCCCAGGAGGTCCAGAAGCTCCCCGTCCCAAGAGAGGGTGTGCAGGTTGAAAAGCAGGGTGCGGCTGGCGTTCGTGGGGTCGGTGGCGTGCACCCTGCCCCCGGTGAGCCGCCAGAGGAGCCAGGTGTCCACGGTGCCGAAGAGGGCCTCCCCCCTCTCCCCCTTCGCCCGCAGCCCGGGGACGTTTTCCAGAAGCCAAAGGAGCTTGGTGCCGGAGAAGTAGGGGTCCAGGAGGAGGCCCGTGCGCTCCCGGAAAAGGGGCTCCAAGCCCCTCCCCCTCAGGGCCTCGCACAAGGGGGCCGTGCGCCGGTCCTGCCAGACGATGGCCCGGTGGAAGGGCCTCCCCGTGGCCCGGTCCCACACCAGGGTGGTCTCCCGCTGGTTGGTGATCCCCAGGGCCACCACCGCCCCGGGGTCCACCCCCGCCTGGCGCAAAACCTCCCGGGCCGCCCATGCCTGGGTCTCCCAGATCTCCTCGGGGTCGTGCTCCACCAGGCCCGGGGCCGGGTAGTGCTGCCCAAACTCCCGCCGGGCCATCCCCACCACCTCCCCCGCCAGGGTGAAAAGAAGGGCCCGGCTGGAGGTGGTCCCCTGGTCCAGGGCCAAAAGATACCTCATAACGCCTCCCGTAAAAGCCCCGCCGTCTCCTCCGGCAAGGCGTCTACCACAAAGGTCCCCGCCCCCAGCTCCGTGCCCGCCAGGAACTTGAGCTTGTCGCGATTGCGCCTTGGTGGGTAGAACTCCACGTGGAAGTGGAAGGTGCGCTCCTCCCCGAGGGGGGCAGCGTGGAAGACCATGACGTAAGGGAAGGGTTCCCCATGGAGGGCATCGTACCGGGCCACCACCCGGCCCAGGAGGCGGGCGAAGGCAGCCATCTCCCCCTCGCTAAAGGTCCAGGGGCCGGGGTGGCGCTCCCTGGGAGCCACCCAGACCTCAAAGGGGTAGCGGGCAAAGGGGGGAACAAAGGCGAGAAAGCCCTCCTCCTCGTCCACCGCATAGGGCCCGAGGTGGGGGAAAAGCTCCAGGAGGACCCCCCGCTCCCGGAAGGCCTGGCCCTCCCGCTCCAGGACTGGGGGCACGAAGGGGTAGGCGTAGATCTGCCCGTGGGGATGGTGGAGGGTGACCCCCACCGCCTCCCCCCGGTTCTCAAAGGGCATGACGAAGCGCACCCCCTCTAGGGCGTAGAGGGCCTGGTACCGCTCCCGCCAGACCCAGGCGAGGAGGAGCCTCTCCTCCTCGGAGAGGGAGGCCAGGCTTCCAGCGTGGGCCTCCGTGTAGACCACCACCTCGCACCGGCCAGAGGCCTCCCCCACGGCCACGGGAGGCCCCTCGGGCGGGGCGGGAGGGTCTGGCACTAGGGAGGGGAAGCGGTTCTCAAAGACGGCCACCTGGAAGCTGGGGAAGGGGATCTCCGTGGGGAAGCCACCTTCCCGGCCTGGGCAGAGGGGGCAGTGCTCCTTTGGGGGAAGGAAGGTGCGCTCCTGGCGGTGGGCGGCGTAGACCACCCACTCCTGCCTTAAGGGGTGGTAACGCAGGTGGGGAGCCGCGCGGAAGGGCTCGGCGGGCTCGGGGAGGGGGGAGTCCTCGAGGGGGGCGAGGCCGTAGAGGATGAGCTCCCGCCCGTCGGCCTTGCGGTGGTGGCGTTTATAGAACGCGGGCATAGTCCAACACCTCCTCCCCCACCTGGAAGCGGTAGGGGCCCAGGCGGCGCACGGGAGGATCCTGGGAGAGAAAGGCCCGAAGGCGCGCCCTCTCCTCGGGTAGGAGCCAGGAGGGCGGGTCCGAGGTGGCCTTAAAGGCCGTGAGGTGGGCCAGGCCCTCCTGCAGGCGCATCTCCTCCGGGCGCAAAAGGTTGAAGCGGGTGCGGAAGTAGGCCACGTCCGGGTCCACGTGGACGTTATCCAAAAGCCAAAGCCGGTGGAGGCTGGTGCGCAGGGCGTTCCTGAGCCCGGGCCCCGTGGGGTCGGAAAGCCAGAGGGAGCGGTCCTCGTTGTCCCAGTAGGGGGCCACGTCCGGCCCCACCCGGAGCCCATCGGCAAGGCCCAGGGAGGCGAGGACAGGGGCCCCGCAGAGGAGGAGGTAGGCCTCCCCCGCCGCCTGGCGGATCCGCCCCATGGCCTCCCGGTACCGACCCTCCCCCCCGGCCCCGGGGAGGGCAGCGGCGTAGAGGAAGTCCAGCTTGAGGTAGCCGTACCCCCAGGCGAGGGCCTTCCGCACCAGGCCCACGGCGAAGTCCACCACCTCTTCCTTACCGGAATCTAGAGCAAAAAGGGGCTTCCCCCAGTTGAAGCCCGCAGGGATGGGCCTGCCTTCCCCGTCCCTGAGGACCCAGTCGGGCCGCTCCCGGTAGAGGGGGCTATCCGCCGTCACCAGGAAGGGGGCGAGCCAGAGGCCAGGCCTCAGGCCCCTCTCCCGGATGGCCTCCGCCAAGAAGGCCATGCCCCGGGGGAACCGCTCGTTGGGCTCCCAGTCCCCGAGAGCCCGCTGCCAGCCGTCGTCCACTTGGAAAACTTCAAAGGGATACTCTCGGATCTCGTCTAGGATGGTCAGGAGAAGGGATTCGCTGATGCCCGTGTAGAGGCTATACCAGGAGCACCAGACCCTTGGTGGCTTCCCGGATAGCTGCCTGGGGAGGTGCCTGGCGTAGGCGGCGAAGACGGCCTCCTCCTCTCCGTAGGCCAAGAACCAGGCACCGGAGCCCTCGGCGTACCGCCCGAGAAGCAGGCCCTCCTCCCCCCGAACCCGGGCTCCGAGGTCCAGGGCGCCGAGGAGGAGGACCCCGCCCTCTGGCCCTTTCAGGGCCCCCACCCCGCTTCCCCACCAGGCCCCGGACTCCAGGAGGAAGGGATCGTCCGCCTGGGGCCGCCGCGCCTCCGGGAGGAGGGGCCTTGGGGCCTTCCCCAGGGCCACCCAGGCCGCTAGGCTCCAGCTCTGCCAGCCGTGGCGGAAGAAGGCCTGGGCCTGGAAGGGGGGGAAGATCCGCACCTCCTTCCCCCAGAGGCGGAAACCCCCTTCCCCGGGTTCTAGGGAGTCCGCCTCGAGGGCCACCTCCATCTTGCCCAGGCTTACCCTCATCCCTCCTCCCATACCGCAAGGTCGTAGGGCGGAATCCACCTTTCCCCAAGGAGGAACCGCGCCTCTCTAGGAGCAGGCGCCTCCACCGCCTGGGGGCCGTAGTTGAAGGCGAAGACCCAAGGTCCCCGTCGCCTCAGCCGAAGCCCTTCCGGCAAAAGCCTCACGGGAAGCCCCACCTCCCCCGCCAAAAGGGCAAGGAGCGCCCCCAGAAGCTCCGCTGAGGGCCAGGCTGCCAGGTAAAGGTAGCGCCCTGAGCGGAACAGGGCCCCCCAGCCATCCGAAAACCGTAGGAGGGGCTCCAAGGGGCTTTCCACCCACTCGCGCCAAAGCCCCAGGGCGTAGACCCCCAAGGATCCCTCCACCCTCTCCCTGAGGTCTAGGGGCAGGCTTTCCACCCGCACCACCTTGAGGGGAAGGAACTCTTGAAGCGATCCCGGGGGAAGCTCAGGGGGAATCTGAAAAGTCTTGGTCTTGCTCCCGCTCCTGGGACCAAAGAGGACCAGGCCATCCGCTCCCTTGAAGGCCTTAAGAGCCTCGCCACCCACAAGGGGTAGGCTGGGCACCACCACCAGGGGGTAGCCCTGTAGCGAGGCCCCCGGGGGGAGAAAATCCACGTCCAAGCCCAAGCGCCTAAGGGCACCGTAGAAGAGGTAGACCAAGCCCAGATAACTCCACTCCGCCCCTTGGGGCTGGATCTCATAGACCCACGCCGCCTCCGGGTCATAGACCAAGGCCACCGGGGACTGCCTGAGGGAAGGGAGGTCTAGGCCCTCTAGCTCCTCCGCTACCTTCTTAGCCTCAAAAAAGGCCAGATCGGGGGCGTAATCGGGACGGTTAAGCCCCGCGTGCATCTGCTCTTGGGCAAAGGGCACCTGCCGCCAGCGGAAGTAGGCGACCACCTCTGCTCCATGGGCCAGGGCCTCCCAGGTCCAAAGCCGCACCATGCCAGGGGCAGGGCTCGGGTTGTGTGGAGCCCAGTTCACGGGACCTGGCTGCTGCTCCATCACCCAGAACCGTCCCCGCCCCACCCCCCGATAGAGGTCATGATGGAAGGCGGCCACATCAGGGTGGCCAGTGCGGGCGTAGCGGAGCTTCTCCTCTGGGGGCAGGGGCATCAGGTCGGTGAAACCGAGGGGGTAGCTGTCCCAGCTGGCGAAGTCCAGGTCCTGGGCCAGGGCGAAGGGGTCCAGGTCGGTGAAGAAGCCCATGAAGTTGTGGGTGACAAACCTCCCCGGGGCGTGGGCCCGCAAGATCTCCACCTGCAGGCGATTGAAGGACCTCACCTGGTCCGAGGCAAAGCGGTAGTAGTCCAGGAGGTGGCTGGGGTTGGCCTCCGCCACGGTGAGGTGGGGAAGTTCCACCTCGGTGAAGCCCCGGTAGCGCTGGCTCCAAAAGGCTGTCCCCCAAGCCCGGTTCAGGGCCTCTACCTCCCCGTATCGGTCCGCCAGCCACCTTTGGAAAGCCGCACGGCAGCGCGGGCAGTAGCAACGCACGGTGCCGTGGCAGCCGTACTCATTGTCCGTCTGGAAGCCGACCACGGCCGGATGGCTCCCGTAACGTTGCGCCAGGAGGGTCACGATCCGCTGGGCCTCCTCCCGGTATGCGGGGCTAGAAAAGCAGTAGTGCCGTCTGCCTCCGAAGCTCCGCCTCCTCCCCTCCCGGTCCACGGGGAGAATCTCTGGGTACCGGTCCACCAGCCACTTGGGGGGCGTGGCCGTAGGGGTACCTAGCACCAACTTTAGCTCCTCTCCCGCCAGGGTGGCCAGGGCCTCGTCCAGCCAGGACCAGTCCAGATGCCCAGGTTCAGGCTCGAGGAGGGCCCAGGCGAACTCCCCAAGGCGCACGTAGCTTAGCCCGAGTTCCCGCATCCGTCTAGCGTCTTCCTTCCAGTGCACCTTGGGCCAGTGCTCCGGATAATAGCAGACTCCCAACATGCCTCACTCCTTCACTGCGCCAGCGGTGATGCCCGCCACGAAGTAGCGCTGCAAGAATAAAAAGAGCACGAGGAAAGGGAGTGTCATCAGCACCGAGCCCACCATGATCCCACCCCAGGAAACCCGGGTGAGGCCGATCAGGGTGCCCAAGGCAACGGGGGCGGTGTACATCTCCCTCTCAGAAAGGACCAAAAGGGGCCAGAGGTAGTCATTCCAGGCGGTTAGGAAAAGGATCAAGGCTAAGGCGGCTAGGGATGGGGTCACCATGGGAAGGGCGATCTGGAAAAAGATCCGGCCCTCGCTGGCCCCATCCACGCGCGCTGCATCTAAAAGGGAAGAAGGCAGGGAGAGGAAGACCTGGCGCATGTAGAAAACCCCCAAGGCGTTAGCCAGGAAGGGAAGGACTACCCCCCAGTAGGTGTTGGCGAGGTTCAGCTCCCGGGCCACGAGGATGTACTGGGGGATGAGGACCACGAAGTAGGGGATGGTTAGGGTGGCTACGATTAAGGAGAAAACAAGGGCCTGTAGGCGGAAGCGGTAGACAGCTAGAGCGTACCCCGCCGAGGCGCTGAGGAGAAGCCCCCCCAGGGTGTAGAGAAGGGAAACCACCACACTATTCGCCATGGCCCGGAAAAAGTTGGTATCGGCTTGCAGGCCTGCCAAGTTCTCCAAAAACCTTTCCCCAGGCAGGAGGGGCGTGGGAACCCGGAAGATCTCGTGCTCAGGCAGGGTGGAGAAGACCAGCATAAGCCAGAGAGGAGCCAGCCAAAGCAGGGCAAGAGGGGTCAGAAGCCCGTGCAGACCTATGGAAAGCCAAAAACGTTTCCTTTTCACCGCTCCCTCCAAAGGCGCATCTGCATAAAGGAAAACCCCGCCGCCAGCAGGGCCACCGTGTAGGCGATGGCCGAGGCATACCCGAAGTTGAAGCCGCGAAAGCCCTGTTGGTAAAGGTAAAGTCCCAAAGTCATGGTGGCGTTTCCCGGCCCTCCTCCGGTGATGAGGAAGGGTTCGGTGAAAAGCTGCAGCGTGCCAATAATGGATAAGACCAGGGCAAACAAAAGTACCGGGCGCAGGCCAGGAAGGGTCACATGCCAAAACTGCTGCCAGGGACTTGCCCCATCCAAGGAGGCGGCCTCGTAAAGCTCCCGGGGAATGCTCTGAAGCCCCGCCAGGAGGATGATGGCGTTGTAGCCCGTCCAGCGCCAGGTAAGGGCGATAACGATTACCGCCATGGCAGGACCAGGAGCGTAAAGCCAGTCGTACCCTGGGTGGCCTAGGGCCTGGAGGAAGGCGTTGACCGCGCCAAACTCGGTGTTGAAGAGGAGGCGGAAAATGGCGGAGTAAGCCACAGCCCCCACCACCACTGGGGCGAAAAAGGCAAAACGGTAGAACCCCTTCAGGCGTAGAAGGGCGGAGTTCAAGGCTAAGGCCAGCAACAAGGCTAAGACCAGCATCAGGGGCACCTGGACCACCAGGATGAAGAGGGTGTTCTTGAGGGCCACGAAGAAAAAGGGGTCCTGGAGGAGACGGCTCCAGTTCACCCCGGGATCAAGGTGCCAAGGATAAACCCGGGTGTTAAGGAAGGAGAGGTAGAAGGAGTAAAGGATGGGCCACGCCCAAAAGAGGCCGAAGAGAAAGAGGTAGGGGGCGAGGAAAAAGAGGGGGGCCTTGGTGCGCATGGGGGAAGGGCGGGGCCGCAGTACAGACCCGCGGCCCCAAAGAACCTACCTGGCGATGGGCAGTCCTGTGGCCCGGCTGATTTGTCTGGCTGCGGCGTCCAGGGCTTCTTCGGCAGTCCTATACCTACCCGCCAGGAAGTCCACCTGAACGGCGGTCAAGATCTGCCTAGCCTCCTGAAAGTATTGGGTGCCCCGGGCGGGCGGAATCCTGCCCAGGGTGCCCAGGACTAGCTGCCAGATGGGCTGGTTTCCCCAATAGGGTTGGGGTTGCCTCACATAGGGGTCGTTCAGGGCGGGCAGGTAGGAGGGGACCAGACCGTACTCTCTGAGCATGGTGATCTGCCCCTCGGTGGTGGCCAGGGCATGCCTCACAAAGGCCCAAGCCGCCTCCTTGTTCCTGCTGCTGGCGGGAATGGCTAGGGCTGAGCCCCCGAGGTTAGCCGCCCGCACGCCCCCTCTCTGCGAAGCCGGCATGAGGAAGACTCCCCAATTACCCGCTTGGTCTGGGGCGTTGGTGCGAATGGTGCCCTCGTACCAGGCGCCGAACATGGCGCTGGCCACAGCGCCGGCCCTGAAGTACTGGATCTGCTCGTTCCAGCCGCCAAAGGCCACCACGCCGGCATCCACCAGCTTCTTGATGGTCTCCAAGGCCCTCACGCAGCCAGGTTGGTTTACGGTAACGGCGGTGCCCTGGTTATTGAAGTAGAAGCAGCCGTTCTGGTTGGCCAGCATGCGGAACCACTCATCGTCCTGACCATTGGCGATGGTACCCATCCTCACCCTGCCCCCAGTGACCTGGAGCATCCTCCTGCCAGCTTCAATGAATTCATCCCAGGTTTCAATCCTGCTGGGGTCAATTCCTGCCCTCTGGTACAGGTCGCGCCGGTAGAAGACGACCACCGGACCAGAGTCCCAGGGGATGGCGAAAATCCTGTTGCCCATGGTAAGCTCAGTCCACTTGAACTCGGGGAAGTCGTTCCGCAGCTGGTTAGCCCCGAAGGTGGTCAGGTCAGTGAAGCAGTTAGGGAAACGGCTCCAGAAAACCTCGGCTTCGTTGTTCTCCACCGAGTAGACGTCGGGGAGGTTCCTTCCCCCAGCTGCGCATCCCGCTAGCCCTCGGTCAAAGACCTGCTGGTTCCCCAGGTCCACCACCCTAACCCTGACGTTGGGGTAAAGCCTGTTGAAGCTGGGGACCACCGCCTCGAGGGCCTTGGCAGCGATGTCCCAGCTCCAGACCGTGATCTCGCCCCTTAAGGCCATGCTCTGCCCCCAAGCCAAACCGAGAAGGGGCACCAGTGCCAAAAGTCTCGCCTTCATGCCGTCCTCCTTTGACCCCCTTGGGGTAGGCCGATTTTACGCTTACCTTCTTTTGCTTGTCAAGTCTGCCGTTTTCACAAGCTTCCGCAAGATAAAAGAAAGTATGGCAGAATAGGGGCATGTCCACCCTGGAAACCCAAGCCCGGCGAGAGAAAATCCTTGCCCTCCTCCGGCAAAACGGCCAGGTGCAGGTGGCTGACCTGGCTAAGACCTTTGGGGTCTCCCAGGTGACGGTGCGGGCCGACCTCGAGGCCCTGGAACGCCAGGGCCTCCTAAGGCGTCTCAGGGGGGGGGCTGTTCCCTGGGAGGCCCGCCGTTTTGAGCTTCCCCTGGAGGTCACCCGTGCGGTCCACGCCCGGGAAAAGGAGGCCATCGGCAAGCGGGCGGCGGGCCTGGTCAAGGACGGGGACGTGGTGATCCTGGACGTGGGCAGCACCACTACCGAGGTGGCCAAGGCCCTCTCCCCAAGCCTCAAGGACGTGGTGGTCATCACCAGCGCCCTCAACATCGCCCTCCTCCTGGAAAACCACCCCGGCGTCACCGTGATCGTCACCGGAGGGAGGCTAAGGCCCCTCCAGCACTCCCTGGTGAACCCCTTCGGCACCCTCCTTCTGGAGGAACTGAACGCGGACAAGGCCTTCTTGGGATGCAACGGAGTCCACCCCGAGCGAGGCTTCACCAATACCAACCTGGAGGAGGCCGAGATCAAAAAGGCCATGGCGCGGGCCGCCCGGGAGGTCTACTTCCTGGCAGACCACTCTAAGCTCCTCCAGGTAGCCGCCGCCAAGATCGCTCCCCTTTCGGCCGCCACCCTGCTCATCACCGACAAAAAGGCGCGCCCCGAGGCCCTCGAGGCCCTGAAGAATGCTGGCCTAACCCTGGAGGTGGCGTAGGAGGTCAGGCCGCCTCCTACTCCCGATCGCCACCTGGGGCCAAAAAGGGTCCTCCGTGAGGTTCAAGAGGCCCTCCTCCGTGAGGAGAAAGGTGTCCTCCACCTTAGCCCCCGCTAAGCTCGGGTTCCAGGCCACGGCCATGCCCACCTCCAAGGCCAGCGGGTGGCCCGGCGTGGCCAAGACCTCCCGGGAGCGGTACCCGCCCACGCCCCCCTGGTGGTGCTCCTCCCAGGCCCCGGGGAAACCCACCTCCCCGTAGGCCCCCTGGATGGCAGCCAGGACCCCGCCTAGGGTGGCCCCAGGACGAGAAGCCTCTAGGGCCACCCGCTCCACCTCCAGAACCCGGCGATAGCGGGCCTCCACCTCGGGGCGGCCCAGGGCCACCATCCGGGTCAGGTTGGCCACCAACCCCCCCCGGGAGGCACAGGCCACCGCCATGAAGGCCCGGCCCAAGGGGCGGTCCTTGGGCAGGGGGTGGCGGTGGCGGAAGAGCCTTTCCTCCCCTGCCACCAAAAGCAAGAGGGGGCGGAGGCCCCGCCCCTAGAGGGTCTCCGCCAGGGCCCCAGCCAGCTGGTACTCCTTCCAATCCGTCCGGGCCTGGCCCACCGCCTCCCCGAAGGCGGAGGCCGCCTCCCGCCCTAGCTCGCGGAAGACCCCCTGAGCCTTGGGGGAAAGGACCAGACGCAAGGGGGTGAGGTCGTGCTCCAGGTCGTTGGGGCTTCCCGGCGAGGGGAAGGCGTACCAGGGATGGACCTTAACCGGAAGGCCCGGGGCCTCCTCCTCCACCATACGGGGGTGCTCTATGGCGCTCGTGTGGAGAATCACCTCCTCCCCCACCTCCAGGTAGGCCACCCCCTCCCCCATCCCCAGGGTGTTCTCCCCGCCCAAAAGCCAGGCGAAGTTCTCCGGCCGGGCCACATGGAAGCGGCCCAACCCCTTTGCCTCCATGAAGCGGCGCAAGCGGCTCCAGGCCTCTAGGTCCATGCCCTAGGCTACCAGGCCACCCCCAGAGGAAGAAGGGGGGGCAGGTAGGTGAGGGCCACCTCGTGCCGGGACCAACGCCTCTCCCCCTCCCAGGCCTCCCCCACCAAGCGGTAGGCCCCGGGGGAAAGCCTCCCCAGGGCCTCCCGCAAGGGAGCCAGGGAGTCCTGCCCCTCTAGGGGGGCCTCCCAAAGCTCCATGAGGTGGAAGAAGCGCCGCGCTTCAGCCGGCCCCAGGACCACCTCCCCTTCCCACAAGGGGAGCCTTTCCTCCCCCTCCAGCCAGAGGAGCACCCGCAGGGTGAGGGGCCGGGGCAGGTCGCTCACCAGCCAGGCCTCCATGAGGGGCGGCCCGCCCACCTCCAGCCTTTCCCGGAAGGGCACCAGGGAGAGGAGGACGGGGCTGCTGGCCTCCTTGAGGGCGAAGTACCCCCTCTTGGGGACGCGCTCCACGTCCAAGACCGCCCAGGTGATCCCCTCCCAGGGCTCCACGAACATGAACTGGAAGTAGCCCACCACCCTACCCTTGGCCCGGCGGTAGGCGTGGATGGCGAACTCCAAGAGCTTCGCCTGGTAGGCCTGGGAGCTTTCCACGAAGGCCTCGAGGCTCTCCCCCACCTCCACCCCCGCCACGCGGAAGGTCTCGTGGGGCTGGAAGTTGTGGTAGGCCCAGACCTCCCACTTGGGCGGCCAGGCGGCCTCCCCCAGGACCCGCCTCAGAAGCTCCGCCCGGGGCAGGGCCTGGGCCCCGAACTCCGAGGGCAGGGGGGCCCCGGGGAGGGCCAGGAAGTCCCGGTGGTGCCCATAGTACCAGCCAGGGTAGGGGTGCTCCCGGAAGTCCGAGGCCTCCTTGGCGGGGCGGGTGGGGTCCGCCTCCTTCAGGGCCGCAAGGAGGAGGGGGCCCAGGGTGTGGCGGTTGTGGGTGGGCTCGTTCTGGGCGCACCAGAGGTAGATGGAGGGGTGGGCCCCCAGAAGGTCCACCATGGCCCGGACCTGGCGCAGGGCCTCCTTTGCGAAGGCCTCGTCGGGGGCGTACCCCCACTGCAGGGGGAAGTCCTGCCAGACCAGGATCCCCTCCCGGTCGCAGGCCCGGTAGAAGGCGGGGTGGGTCACGTGGGCGTGGACCCGCACGGCGTTCAGGTGGGCCTCCTTGAGGAGGGCCGCGTCCTTCTGGGCCGCCTCCTCGCCGTAGGCCGCAAGCCACTGGGTGGGGATGAGGTTGGTGCCCCGGAGGAAGAGGCGGCTCCCGTTCAGGAGGAGCCAACCCTCCCCATCCACCTCTACGGTGCGAAAGCCCAAGGGGACAGCAAGGGAAGCCCCGGCCACCTGGGCCTCGAGGCGGAAAAGGTGGGGGAAGCCCCGCTCCCACACCTCCCAAAGGGGCATCTCCGGCAGGTCCCAAACCACCCCAAGCCAGGCCCGCCCCCCATCCCCCCGCAAGGGCGCCGCCTTCTCCAGGGCCTCCCCGGGGAAGTTTTCCGGAAGGAGGCGGAGCTCAACCTCCTCCTGGAAGGCCCGGGGAGCGTCCACCAGGAACTGGACCAGGAGCCGCCAGCCCTTGGGGGTCCGGTGAAGGCGGTGGGTGAGGGCCAGGAGGGCCACCTCCTCCCGGACCCAAAGCTCCACCCCGCCCCAAAGCCCCCCGGTGCCCCGCTCCTGCCCCCTCTCCGTGTTCCCCCCGGGGCGGCAGTCGTGCTGGCCCAAGACCCCCTTGATCTGCCGCTTGAAGCGGGGCCACTGGCCCAGGGGCTCCTTGGGGGCCGAGACCCGGAGGAGGAGCTCCCGCCCCGGGGGAAGCTCCAAGAGCCAGGGGAAGAAGTACCCCTCGTGCCGCCCCAGGTAGGCCCCCTCCAGCCAGGCCTCCTGGGAGTAATCCCCCCAAAGGCGCAGGAAGCGCCTTGGCCCCACCTCGGGCACCTGGAGGCGGTACCAGCCCACCTCGGCCTCCAGGCCCTCGAGGCTCCACTGGTGGGGCAGGGCCACCTCCCGCCACCCCTCCCCGGGAAGCCCCCCGGGGTCCTGGGCCGGATGGGACAGAAACAGCGCCCTTTCCAGCTTCATCCCTCCACCTCCAAAAACGCTTCAAGAAAAGGGGGAAGGCGGAGAAGCCCGTCCTGAACAGGATAGAACGCGTCCCCCACCCTTCCCCCCTTGAGCCTGGCCCCGTGCAGGCGAAGCCCAAGCCCCTCCCAGGGCCAGGGGTAAGCCCCCTCCCCCTGCCACAGGAGCCGCCCCCCCTCCAGGAGGAAGCGGTCCAGCCGGGAAGGCCCCTCCCCATCCCCCTCGTCCCAGTAGAGAACCCCCTCGGCCCGGCCCTCCGGCCCCGGGTAGAGGTGGAGGACCAGGCCCTCCCCCTCTGCCAGGGGCAAGGCGGCGCCCGCCCGCACGAAGAGGGGGATGCGCTCCAAGGGCGCCTCGGCAAAGACCTCCCCGGGCCCCTCCACCAGGCGGTGGCTCCAGAAGTCATACCAGAGGCCCCTGGGCAAGGGGACCAGGCGGTGGCGCACCCCCTCCTCCACCACCGGGGCCACGAGGAGGGCATCCCCCAGGAGAAAGGCGTCCTCTGCCTCCCCCTCGGGGTCCAGGAAGAAGAGGGGGCGGACCAGGGGGTAGCCCTTCTCCCGGGCCTCCCAGGCCAGGGTGTAGAGGTAGGGGATGAGGGCCTGGCGAAGCCGCGCAAAGTTCCGCAGGATGGAGAGCACGGGCTCGCCGAAGCGCCAGGGCTCCCGCCTGGGGGTGGAGATGGCGGAGTGGAGGCGGAAGAAGGGCATGAAGGCCGCGGCCTGGAACCAGCGCAGGAAGAGCTCGGGGGAGGGGTGGCCGCTGAAGCCCCCGATGTCCGAGCCTGTGTAGGGTACCCCGGAAAGCCCAAGCCCCAGGACGATGCCCACGGTGCGCCGCAGGGCCTCCCAGCTGCTCTCCACGTCCCCCGTCCAGTTCCAGGCGTAGCGGGCCAGGCCCGCCCAGCCGGAGCGGGAGAAGAGGAAGGGCCGGGCCACGCCCCGCGCCCGCAGGGCCTCGTGGGTGGCCCGGGCCATGAGGAGGCCGTAGAGGTTGTGGGCCTCACGGTGGTCCCCCTCCTGGCCCTCGAGGGCGTGCCGGGTGGGCTTGGGCAGGGTGGGGTCCCCCCAGGCGGCGAAGGCCGCGGGCTCGTTCATGTCCAGCCAGAAGCCTTGGACGCCCAGGGCGAGGAGCTCCCCGCACCGCTCCCCCCACCAGGCCCGGGCCTTGGGGCTGGTGAAGTCGGGGAAGGCGCACCACCCCGGCCACACCGGGGCCTTGAGGAGGCGCCCTCCCGGAAGGGTGCAGAAGACGCCTTCCCTAAGGCCCGACTCAAAGGGGGGAAAGCCGGCCTCGGCCTTGACCCCGGGGTCCAGGATGAGGACCGTGCGCACCCCCCGCCCCTCCAGGTCCCGCACCAGCCCCTCCAGGTGGGGAAACCGCCCCCGGTCCACGGTGAAGACCCGGTGGCCGTCCATGTAGTCTATGTCCAGGTGGAGGGCAGAAAGGGGGAGGTCGTGGGCGAAAAACCCCTCCACCACCTCCCGCACCTCCTCCTCCGTCCTAAGGCCCCAGCGGGCAAAGTGGAGGCCCAGGGCGAAGCGGGGCGGGAGGGGGGGCCTGCCCGTGAGGGCGGTGTAGGCGGCCAGGGCCTCCTGGGGCTTTCCGGGAAAGAGGTAGTACCTCAGGGCCCCGCCCGCAAAGGCCACCAGAGCCGCTTCGCCGCGGAGGTCCAGGGAGGCCTCGTAAGGGTTCTCGTAGAAGACCAGGTACCCGCCCCCTGGCTTGCGGGAGAGGAGGAGAGGCAGGGTGAGGTACAAGGGGCCCTCCTCCGGGCCGTAACTCCCCCCCACGTCCCGGTTCCAGAGGCGGTAGGCCCGGCCCCGGCGGTCCAGAGGGGCCGCCACCCCCCCAAGGCCATGGAGCCGCTCCCCCGGGGCCAGGTCCACCCGGTGCCGCCAGGCCTCCCCTTGGCGCTCGGGCAGGGCCTCCCGCCGCCACACCCGCCCCCTTTCGTCCAGGAAGAGGAGGCCCTCCGGCCCCACCTCGAGGCGAAGGCCCCCCGCCCTCAGCACAAAGCGCCCCCCCTCCCCCTCCCGCTCGGGCTCCAGGAGGGCCGGGGCTTTCTCTATGGCGTAAGGGGGCGGGAGGCGGCCCGGGGTCCAGGTGAGGCGGAGCCCCCCCTCCAGGAAAACTGCCTCCAGCTCCCCCTCGGGGAAGAGGAAGCGGCCGCCCCCCGGGATGGCCGCCACGGCCTGGGGCGGGCCCACGGGGCGCCAAGGGGACTTGGGCGCGGGCTCCTTACGGTTCCAGGAGTCCCGGAGAAGGGCGTAGAGGAGGGCCCGCCGGGTCCCCTCCGGGCCCAGAAAGCGGAGGGCCTGGAGGGCCCTTTGCCAAAAGCGGAGTCCCGGCTTCATTCCCGCACCTCGTGGGGGAAGAGGGCGGTGAGGAGGAAGGCCAGGAGGATGGCCACCCCCGGCACCACGGAGATGAGGAAGCGGAAGGCCAGGCCGGGGTTGGGCCCCGGGTTCTCCCCGCTCACGTAGCCGAAGAGGGGCCCCAAAAGGAGGAAGGCCGCGCCCACCAAGGCCCCGGAGACCCGCCCCAAGAAGCCCACCAGGCTATAGTAGGCCCCTTCCCTACGGGTGCCCGTCCTCTCCGCGTCCAGGTCTATGACCTTGGCCATGACCACCGCCCCCGTGACCCGGACCCCGGCGAAGCCCACCCCCACCAGGGCTCCCACCAGGAGAGCGGGAAGGAGGCTTTGGGGCAGGAAGAGGAGGAGGGCGCTCAGGCCCATGAGGAGGTGGGCTAGCCGCCAGGCCCGCTTCCCCCCCAGGGCCCGGGAAAGCCATCCCCAGAGGAAGACCGAGGGCAGGGCCACCAGGAAGACGGCGGCGAAAAGGAGGGTGGTGGCCGCCTCGGGCAACCCTAGACTATGCTTGGCGTAGAAGGCCATGGCCGTCTGGATCACCGTGCGCCCGAACTCAAAGAGAAGCCCCACCACGGCCGCCACCCAGAAGGCCCCGTTGCCGAGGACCAGGCGGAAGGAGGGCAAAAGTCCAAGCCCGCTTTCCGCCCTGGGGTCCTCCTCCACGCCCGAAAGGAAGAAGAGGAAGGCGAAGAGGGCCAATCCCGCGAAGAAGAGGGCCATGCCAGCAAAGCCAAACTGGGCGTAGATCAGCGGGGCCAGGGCGATACCTAGGATGAGACCAAAGAGCTCCGTGCCCCGCTGTAAGGCCGCGGCCTGGGCCCTGTGCGAAAGGCCTCGGAACATCTCCGGGAAAAGGGCACCGTAGTTGGTCCAGATCACGGTGGCCGCGGTTTCATAGAGCACGATGGCCAGGGCAAAGTAATAGGGGAGCACCTCCGGGCTCTTGGCCCAGTCCGGAACCCAGAAGACCAGGAGGTAGAAGAGGAGGAAAAGGGGAATGCCCAGGAGAAGCCAGGGCCGCCTGCGGCCCAAAGGGGTCCTGGTGCGGTCGGAGAGGTGGCCGAAAAGGGGATCGTTCACCGCGTCCCAGATTGCATACAGGCTACGCGCAAGGGCATAAAAGGCAGCGGATAACCCGAGCTTTTCCAGATAGAAAAAGGCCAGATAGGTGCCAAAACTCTCCGAAACGATGGTGAGACCCATTTGCCCCGAGGCGTAGCGCCAAGCCTTCATAAGGTCTCCCCGACCTCTTCCCAAGTGAGGGGGTGGAACTCGGAGAGGACCCGGCGGACCTCGGGGTGGCTTAGGGCGAAGTAGTCCGCCTCCCGGGTAGCCCAGTCCGGTAGGGCCCGGCCCTCGGGGGTGGGCAGGGCGCCATGGTGGACCAGGTGGTAAAGCCCCGGGGGAAGCCGGGAGAGGTCCAGGTAGAAGCCAAGCCGCTCCTCGGGGGGAAGGCCGTAGGGGTCCAGGAAGCGCACCCGGGGGAAGGGGGCCCTTTCCATCAGGCGGAGGAGGTCGGGGAGGAAGGCCTTAGGGATGCCCAGGCCCTCGAGGCTCTCCGGAACCAGGGCGGGCAGGCGGTACTCCTGGGCCAAGCGCAGGTAGACCTCGGCCAAATCCGGCCTCAGGACCGCCCCCTGGTGGGTGTCCAGGTGGGTGGGGGTAAAGAGCCTCCTGGCGGCCTCTATCTGGGCCCTGAGCTCCCTTTCCACCTCCTCCGCCCGGGCCCTTCGCCAAAGGGCCTCCAAAGAGGAAGGGAAGAACCCTGCCTCATCCTTCAGGCTTTCACCCTCCGTGAGGGGGCGCATCCGGGGAGCGGGCCACTCGCTGGTGAGGACCAGGTGGACCCCCAGGTCCCGGCCCCGCACCCCGCCCGCCCAGGCCCCGGGGACCATGACGCTCCCCGTGGGAAAGCCCAGGGCCAGATAGGCCCCGTTTTGGGCGTGGGTCAGGCCCAGGTCGTCGTGGTGGAGGATGAGGACCCGCCTGCCGGAAAGCCCCAACCGCTCTAGAAGGCTCATGCTACCCCCCTTTTGCCCCAAGGTTACATTTCCTCCCCTTAAAGGGTCAAACCCATTGTAAACTTTGGGCTGGTGATCCCCCGGCCCGAACACCCCCGCCCCGACCTGGAGCGCCCGGCGTGGCAGACCCTCAACGGCATCTGGGAGTTCGCCTTTGATCCAGAGAACATCGGGATGGAGGGAGGATGGTTCACCTCTCCCCCCACCTTCCCCTTGCGCATCCGGGTGCCCTTTCCTTGGGAAAGCCGGCTTAGCGGCCTTGGGCGCACGGGCTATAGGGGCGTCGCCTGGTACCGGCGCCCCCTCGCCCTCCCCGAGGCCTGGAGGGGCAGGCGGCTTTGGCTTTGCTTTGGCGCGGTGGACTGGCACGCCACGGTCTGGCTCAACGGGGAAAAGGTGGGGGAGCACGCGGGCGGCTACAGCGAGTTCCGCTTGGATGTCTCCCAACAGGCGAGCTTCTCCATGCCCAACCAGCTCACCGTCCGGGTAGCCGACTTCACCGACCCGGTGCTGCCCACGGGCAAGCAGGTGGGCTGGTACACCCCCACGAGCGGCATCTGGCAGACCGTCTGGCTGGAGGCCACGGGGCCGGTGGCCATCCGGGGATTCCGCATCCTTCCCCTGGCGGGACGGGACCACCTTCCCACGGGAAGGGTGCGGTTCGCCATCCGGCTGGACCGGGGAGAGGAAGGGAGCGGGGAGGTCTGGGTGCAGGTACGCTCCCCTGAAGGGCGGTTTCCCACCGCGGAGGCTAGGGCAGCGCCGGACCAGGAGGAGATGGAACTGGAGATCAGGGTCCCCGAGCCCATCCTCTGGAGCCTCGAGGCCCCCCACCTCTACCCTGCGGAGATCCTGCTCCGCGCCGGAAGAGGGGCAAAGTCCAGGGTTTACGACCGCGTCCGCACCTATTTCGGCATACGTACCATCGCCTTTGGGGGGTACGCTGGGGAGTACAGCTTTGTCCTGCTGAACGGCAAACCCATCTACCTGCGCGGGGTCTTGGACCAGTCCTTCAACCCCGAAGGCCTCTACACCGCCCCCAGCGAGGCCTTTTTGCGAAGGGACCTGGAGCTGGCCAAGGCCGCAGGCTTCAACATGCTCCGCATCCACGTCAAGGCCGACGAGCCCCGCCGCCTCTACTGGGCCGACCGCCTGGGCCTTTTGGTCCAGCAGGACCTGCCCAACACCTGGCTCCTCACCCACCCCGGGGCCCCCTACACCCCCGAGAACGCCCAGCGCGCCCGCAAAGCCTTTGCGCAAACCCTGCGCGCACTCGTAGAGCGGGACTTCAACCACCCGAGCCTCTTCTGCTGGACGGTCTTCAATGAGGAGTGGGGCCTTGGCAGCCCGGAAAAGGCTCCGGAAGAGCACCGCATCGGCTGGGCCCTGGAGATGGTCAGCCTGGCCCGCCGGCTGGACCCCACGCGGCTGGTCCACGACAACTCGGGCTGGTCCCACCTGGACACCGACCTGAACTCCTTCCACTGGTACGGGCGGGATGCGGAGGTTCCCCGGCAGCTCTGCCGCCAGGCCAGCGCGGAGCACCTCAGGCCCGGAGAGGAGTGGAACTACCTTCCGGGCTACCGGCAACGGGGCGAACCTTTCGTGAACAACGAGTTCGGCTACGTAAGCGCGGAGGACGGGGACGAGGACATCTCCTGGGGGGTGCTCTCCTACGCCAACGCCCTGCGGAGTTGCGAAGGCCTGGTGGGCTACACCTACACCCAGCTAACCGACGTGGAATGGGAACACAACGGCGTCTACAACTACGACCGCTCCCCCAAGCGCTTCGGGTACGAGTTCTGGGCCCCGGGCATGACGGTGCGGGATGTATTCGCCGAGGACTTCCTGGTCCTGGATGTACCCGCCATCAAACAGGCCCGCCCGGGAGAGAGGGTGGACGTGCCCGTGCTCTTTAGCCACATGAGCGGCCGCCACGAGGAAGGGCTGACCCTCCGGTGGCAGATGCGGTGGCTGGACCGCTTCGGCAACTGGCGCGAGAGCCGGGTGGAGTCCAGGGAGTGTCCGCGCTTTCCTCCCTACCGGCTGACACCCTTGGGGACCATCCCCCTCACGCTGCCGCAGGAACCCGCCTTGGCAACCCTCGTGGCCTGGGTAGAGGGCGCTGAGGCCGGGCGGGTACACACCAACTACACGCAGTGGTGGGTGCGGGAAACGGGGGGCCTGCCCAGGGTGGAGGTGGTGGACGCCAGCACCCTGGCCCTGCGCTTCGCCCCCGAGGACTTCTGGGAAAGCCGCTTCAGCGAGGCCTCCGCACCTCCAACCCCCCTCGAGGGCAAGCACTACGGTCGGGGGCACGGGTTTGTGGAGTACCGGCTCCGCTTACCCGAAGGCGTTACCCTGGAAGGGGCAGAATCCCTCACCTTTCTCTGCGAGGTCGCCGCCAAAGCCGGGCGGGAGAAGGTGGACTGGCCTGGGCGGCCGCACCCTCAGGACTACCCCCAGTCCGGGGGCAAGGCGTTTCCCACCACCGTGGAGGTCTCCGTCAACGGGGTGCACGTGGCCACTTGGGAGCTTCCCGATGATCCCGCCGACGCCTGCGGGGTCCTTTCCCACTGGCGCGGCCGCGAAGGGGGGTCGTACGGTTACCTAAGGCAGGCCCAGATCCGCATGGACTCCCCCGAGGGCCTGGCCATCCGAAATCGTTTGGCGGAGCAGGGCCACCTGGTTCTCCGCCTCGAGGTGCCCTGGAACGCCGTCCACCGGGGCGGCCTGGCCATCTACGGCGAGGGTATGGGCTGCTATCCCGTGGAGCCGACGGTGTTGCTGCGGTACGCCGAACCGCTTCCCCTACCCGTGGGCTGGACCTCCCACACCCCTGTGGGGCTGAGGCGGGAGGGGCTGGAAAGCCCCTAGGGTTCAGGCTAGGGCAAGCTCCACTAGACGCTTCAGAAGCCCGGGGTAGGTCAGCCCCTTGGCCAGGAAGAGGCGGGGGAACATGCTGGTGGGGGTGAAGCCAGGGATGGTGTTCACCTCGTTCAGGTAGACCTCCCCCTCGGAGAGGAAGAAGTCCACCCGGGCCATGCCCCTGAGGCCCAGGACCTTGTAGGCCTTCAGGGCCGTTTCCTGAACCGTCTCCTCCGTCCCCGGGTCCAAGGGGGCGGGGACGAGGAGCTCCGCCCGGCCTGGGGTGTACTTGGTTTCATAGTCGTAAAAGGGGGCCTGGTAGCGCACCTCCCCCACGGGGCTGGCCTCGCCAAAGACGTTCCCCAAAACCCCCACCTCCAGCTCCCGCACCCCCAGGAGGGCCTTTTCCACCACGGCCTTGGCGTCGTGGCGGAAGGCCTCCTCCAGGGCCCCTTCCAAGTCGGCGTAGCGCTCCACCCTGGTGATGCCGATGCTGGAACCGGTGTTGGCGGGCTTCACGAAGAAGGGGGGCTCAAAGGGGACGAAGGGAGTCTCCCCCCGGTGGAGGGCCACCCAGGGCACCACGGGAATCCCCGCCTGGGCCAGGACCCGCTTGGAGAGGTCCTTGTCCATGCAAAGGGCGCTCCCCGCCACCCCCGCCCCCACGTAGGGCTTGCCCAGCATCTCCAAAAACCCCTGGATGGTGCCGTCCTCGCCCAGGCGCCCGTGAAGGAGAGGAAAAAACACCCCGTAGCGGTCCCAGTCCAAGGGGGGTGGGAAGGGGTGCTCCCCTTTGGGGGCCAGCTTGGCCTCGAGGGCCCCAAGGGCTTTCTCCCCAAGGAGCCAGCGCCCGTCCTTGGCGATCACCGCAAGCTCCGTGGGAAAAGGGATGTGGCGCAAGACCCCCTCCGCGGAGGCCAGGGAGACCTCGTGCTCGGGGCTTCTTCCGCCAGCGATGAGGAGAACCTGGATGGCCATGCCTAAAGCTTACCCGCCCCTTAGGTCCAACCCGTTGAAGCGGTCGGCGCAGGGGAGGAGCCCCTCCTCTACCCAACACCAGACCGCCTCCTTGGCGGCCTCCATGACCCGGGCCAGAAGGGGCTCTTCCTCCTGGGAAAAGGGCGAGAGGACGTAGGCCGCCCCCAGCTCCTTGGCGGGGGGCTTGCCGATGCCGATCCGCAGGCGGTGGAAGGCCAGGGTGCCCAGGGCCTCGGCGATGGAGGCCACCCCCCGGTTCCCTGCGGCGGCCCCCCCCGCCCTAAGGCGCAGGCGGCCCAGGGGCAGGTCCATCTCATCGTGGACCACTAGGATTCTTTCTGGAGGAATCTTGTAGAAGCGGGCCAGGGGGGCCACCGCCCGCCCCGTGAGGTTGTAGTAGGTGAGGGGCTTCAGGAAAAGACCCCCTTTGGCCTCCGCCAAAAGGGCCTCCCCCTTCTTGCGGAAGGAGAGGCCCAGGCGGTCCAGGACCATGAAGCCCACGTTGTGCCGGGTCTTGGCGTAGGCCTTCCCCGGGTTTCCCTGCCCTACCACAAGGAACATACGCTCTCTCCGGGAAAAAGCGGGGGCGGCCCCACCCCCCGGCCGCCCCTTTTCCCCACCCAACCCCCCTAGCCAAGACCCATAGGGGGCATGGCCTTGGCGCCTTTTGGGGCCCCATGCTGGCCCAGGCCAGGATGGGGTGGTACTAGGCCTCCTCCTCCTTCTTGCCCTTCTTGATGACCTCGGGCTCGGGCGGGACCTCGGCGGCCTCCGCGGCCAGCCGCTCCACATCCTCGGGCGGCACGATGGCGGCGAGGGTCTCCTCAGGGGAGATGGCCAGCTTCACCCCCTCGGGAAGCTTCAGGTCGGCGGCGTGGAGGCTATCCCCGATGCCGAGGCCAGACACGTCCACCTCGATGTATTCGGGGATGTTCCGGGGGGAGACCCGCACCAGGATGTCCCGGCGGACCTCCTGGAGCACCCCACCCTCGCGCACGCCCACGGGGGTGCCCACGAAGCGCAAGGGAACGTACATCTCCACTGGCTCGTCGGAGAGGACAAAGAAGTCCACGTGTTCAGGGCGGCGGCGCCTCTTGTCCAGGTTTACCTGGCGCACCAGGGTGGGGACCTCCCCGTCGGGAAGCTCCAGGACGATGACGTTGTGGATGGAGGCTTGGCGGAAGACCCTGTCGAACTCCCCAAGCTCCACGTAGACCTTGCGGTTTAGGCTCCGGTTGTACATGACCCCGGGGAGCTTCCCGGCCCGCCTTAGGGCCCCCGGCTTCTCCCCTTCGCGGTAATAGGCTTTCAAGCGGTACTCCATGGCTCCTCCCTAAGCCCCCAAAGGGGCACGCGGAGAAGAGTGTACCACGCCCCTAGATGAGGGCGCTCACGGACTGGTTGGTGTGCACGCGGCGGATGGCCTGGGCCAGGAGCTCGGCGGTGGAAAGGACGGTGTAGCCCCCGCCCTTCAAGGGGATGGTGTCGGTGAAGACCACCTCTGCTATGGCAGGGTGGGCCAGGTTCTCCCGGGCCCCGCCCACCAGAACCGCGTGGGTGGCCATGACCACGATTTCCGGCAGGGCCCCCGCCTCCAAGAGGGCCTCCACCCCCCGCCTGATGGTGCCGCCGGTGGAGACGATGTCGTCTATGAGGAGGGGCCTCTTCCCCTCTACGTCCCCGATCACGTAGGTCACCGAGGTCTCCCAGGGGCCGTGGCGGCGCTTGGCCAGCATGGCGAAGGGGAGGCCTAGGCGCTCGGAAAGCCGCCTGGCCTCCTCGGCCCGGCCGGCGTCCGGGGAGACCACCACGGCGTTCTCCGCGTACCCCTTCTCCTTGAGGTAGCGGGCAAAGAGGCGCACCGCCGAGAGGTGGTCCACGGGGATGTCAAAGAAGCCCTGGATCTGGGGGGCGTGGAGGTCAATGGCGATGACCCGCTGGACCCCTACCCGCTCCAGGAGGCTTGCCACCAGCTTGGCGCTCACGGGCTCGCGGCCTTCGGTCTGCTTGTCCTGGCGGGCGTAGCCGAAGTAGGGGATGACGGCGTTGATGCGGGCGGCGGAGCTCCTCCTTGCGGCATCGGCCAGGAGGAGGAGCTCCATGAGGTGGTCGTTCACCGGGGGGGAGGTGGGCTGGACCAGGTAGACGTCGTCCCCCCGGACGCTTTCCAGAAGCCGCACCCTGACCTCCCCATCGGGGAAGCGGTCCACCAGGGCCTGGCCCAAGGGCGCCCCCAGGGCCTCCGCCACCCGCCGGGCCAGGTCGGGGTGGGCGTTCCCCGTGAAGAGCCGGATTTCCATGGCCTATCCCCCCTCAGTATAGGGGAGGAGGGCCCGGGCCAGGCGGCCAAGGCGCCTCGAGGCCTCCCGCAAAAAGGCCTGGAAGTCCAAAGCCGCCCCCTCCCCCGCCCCGTCGGTGACGATGCGCACCAGGGCCATGGGGTGGCGGAAGCGGTAGGCCACCATGAGGGCGGCGGCCCCCTCCATCTCCACGGCATCCGCCCCGTGGAGGGCGCGAAGCCTCTTGGCCTCCTCCGGGTCCTGGAGGAAGCGGTCCCCCGTGGCCACCACCCCAAGCCTATGGGGGAAGCCCAGGGCCCGGGCGGCGGCCTCTGCCCGGGCGAGGAGCCTTGGGTCTGAGGGGAAGAAGCGCACCCCCAAGGCGGTCTCCCCGGGAGCCCGGCCAAAGGGGGTGAGGTCCACGTCCCACTGCACCGCCCTTTGGGCCAGGAGGAGGTCCAAGGCCCTAAGGGCAGGGTCCAGGGCCCCCGCCACCCCCAGGAAGAAGCTCCCTTTGGGAGCGAAGCGGGTGAGGACGTGGGCCACGGCCAGGGCGCAGGCCACCTTCCCCACCCCCGTCTCCGCCACCAGGACCCCCTCCCCCTGGTGGAGGGGGAAGGGGGCCTCTAGGGGGGTGGTGGCCTCGAGGGCCTCCCTGAGGGCCTCCGCCTCCTCGGGCTCGGCGGCGAAGAAGGCGGTCATAGGGGGAGGGTGGGCTGGACCTTGAGCCCCGCCTTTAAGACCCTTTCCGCCCAGGCCCTGGCCCCTTCCAGGTCGTGGTCCCGGTAGTTGCCGCACTCCCTAAGGCTCGCCCCCGGGATGGGCCCCTGGTGCAGGAGGACGTCCCTCAAGGCCCTTTCCAAGGCCACCAGGACCGCTTCTTCCCCCAAAGGCCCCTCGGCCACCAGGTAAAACCCCGTGCGGCACCCCATGGGGGAGAGGTCTATCACCCCCTCCAGGTGGTCCCTGAGGTACCCCGCCAGGAGGTGCTCCAGGGTGTGCAAGGCCCCCGTGGGGAGGGCCTCCCGGTTGGGCTGCGCCAGCCTTAGGTCGTACTTCTCCACCACTCCGCCCCCCAAAGGCTTCCTTCCCGCCAGGCGCACGTAGGGGGCCTGGACCTGGGTGTGGTCCAGCCGGAAGCTCTCCACCTCGGCCATACCCCCATGGTAAGGGGTAGACTGGGCCCCATGGTGGTGGTCCTGGACTTCGGCTCCCAGTACACCCGGCTCATCGCCAGGAGGCTCCGGGAACTCCGGGCCTTTTCCCTGATCCTCCCGGGCACGGCCCCCTTGGAAGAGGTCCTAAAGCACAACCCCCAGGCCCTCATCCTCTCCGGGGGGCCGAGGAGCGTCTTCGAGGAGGACGCCCCCAGGCCCGACCCCCGCCTCTTCGCCCAGGGCCTCCCCATCCTGGGCATCTGCTACGGCATGCAGCTCATGGCCCAGGCCCTCGGGGGGAAGGTGGAGCGGGCGGGGCGGGCGGAGTACGGCAAGGCCCTCCTCACCCGCTATTCCGGGCCCCTCTTCCGGGGGGTATCCGGGGAGGTCCAGGTCTGGATGAGCCACAGCGACGCCGTCACCGAACTCCCCCCCGGGTGGCGGGTGGCCGCCGAGACCGAGGAGAACCCCGTGGCCGCCATGGAGGCGGAAGGGGCCCCCCTCTATGGGGTCCAGTTCCACCCCGAGGTGGCCCACACCCCCAAGGGGATGCAGATCCTGGAAAACTTCCTGGAGATGGCCCAGGTGCCCCGGGACTGGACCCCGGAGCACATCCTGGAGGGCCTCCTCAGGGAGGTGCGGGAACAGGTGGGGAAGGACCGGGTCCTCCTTGCGGTCTCCGGCGGGGTGGACTCCTCCACCCTGGCCCTCCTCCTGGCCCGGGCGGGGGTGGACCACCTGGCGGTCTTCGTGGACCACGGGCTTTTGCGCCTGGGGGAGAGGGAGGAGGTGGAAGGAGCCTTGAGGGCCCTGGGGGTGAACCTCCTCGTGGTGGAGGCCAAGGACCGCTTCCTGAGGGCCCTAAAGGGGGTGGAGGACCCCGAGGAAAAGCGGAGGGTCATCGGGCGGGAGTTCGTGGAGGTCTTCGGCCAGGTGGCCCGGGAGAAGGGGCCCTTCTGCTTCCTGGCGCAAGGGACCCTCTACCCCGACGTCATCGAGTCCGCCGGGGGGCACGGGGCGGCCAAGATCAAGAGCCACCACAACGTGGGGGGCCTCCCCGAGGACCTACAGTTTGCCCTTCTTGAGCCCTTCCGCCTCCTCTTCAAGGACGAGGTGCGGGAGCTGGCGCTTCTCCTCGGGCTTCCCGACCCCATCCGCCTCCGGCACCCCTTCCCCGGCCCCGGCCTCGCCGTGCGCCTCCTGGGGGAGGTGACGGAGGAGGGGCTGGACATCCTGAGGCGGGCGGACGACCTCTTTGTAAACCTCCTCAAGGAGTGGGGGCTCTATGGCCAGGTGGCTCAGGCCCTGGCCGTCCTCACCCCCTTGAGGAGCGTGGGGGTGGCGGGGGACGAGAGGCGCTACGGGTACGTCCTGGCCCTCAGGGCCGTGACCACCGAGGACTTCATGACCGCGGACTGGGCCAGGCTCCCCCTGGAGTTCCTGGACGAGGTGGCCAGGCGCATCACCAGGCGGGTACCCGAGATCGGGCGGGTGGTCTACGACATCACCTCCAAACCCCCGGCCACCATAGAATGGGAGTAATGGGCGAACCCGCTAGGGTCCTAAAGCGGCTTTCGCCGGAGGCCTACCTGGAGCTGGAGGCCTCCTCCCCGGTGAAGCACGAGCTTCTGGAGGGGATCCCCTACGCCGTGGCCGGGGCGGGCCGGGCCCATAACCTCATCGTGAGCAACCTCCACTACCTCCTCTATCCCCTGGCCCGAAGGAAGGGATGCCGCCTCTACGTGGCGGACATGAAGCTCAAGGTGGGGGAGGCCACCTTTTACTACCCCGATCTCATGGTGGTCTGCGCCCCACCTCCGGAAAACCCCTACTACGAGGAAGCCCCCTGCCTGGTGGTGGAGGTCCTCTCCCAGAACACCGAGGCCGTGGACCGCCGGGAGAAGCTGGGGCGCTACCTGGCCCTTCCCTCCTTAAGGGGCTACCTCCTGGTGAGCGCCCAAAGGCCCCTAGCGGAGCTCTGCCGCAAGGAGGGGGAGGAGGTGGTCCACCAGGCCCTCGAGGCGGGCGGGCTGGCCCTTCCCTGCTTGGGGGGAACCCTCGCCGTGGAGGAGGTCTACGCGGGGGTTGAACTGGAGGCCGAGGAGGCGTAGGCTAAAGAGGAGGCGTAGGCTAAAGGGGAAAGGAGGCCAAAGTATGCCCACCTTTATCGTGCTCAGCACCCTGACGGACGACGGCGCGGAGACCCTGGTGAAGAACCCCGAGCGCATCAAGGAGGTGAACGGGGAGCTGGAGCGGGACTTCGGGGTCAAGGTGGTGGCCCAGTACGCCGTCTTGGGGCCCTATGACTTTGTGAACATCGTGGAAGCGGAGGACAGCCTGGCCGTGGCCCGGGCCATGCTCCACCTGGCCTCGAGGGGGAGCGTGAAGACCACCACCCTGGAGGCCATCCCCGTGGCCGACCTCATCGCCCGGCTCAAGTAGTGGAGGTCCTGGAGACCTCGGTCTACGCGGAGGACCTGGAGAAGGCCCGGGCCTTCTACGAGGGGGTCTTAGGCCTCCCCTGCTTCCAGTTCAAACCCCCCAGGCACGCCTTCTTCCGCGCGGGCCGGGGGGTCTTCCTGGTCTTCAACCCCAAGCTCACGGAGAAGGAGGAGGCCCTGCCCCCCCACGGGGCCCATGGGAGCGTGCACGTGGCCTTCCGGGTGGAGGAGGAGGAGCTTCCCCTCTGGGAGGAGCGCCTGAAGAGGGCGGGCTACCCCGTCTTTTGGGCAGAGTGGCCCGGGGGAAGGAGCCTCTACACCCAAGACCCCGCGGGCAACCTGGTGGAGCTGGCCCCCGGAAGGATATGGGGCCTTTAGGGGGAAGCGTGGGGGATACCCTGGCCCAGGCCCTCGCCCTCCTGGAAAGGGGGAAGGACTGGGAAGCGGAAGCCCTCCTCTTCACCCCCCAGGAAGGCCTCCTGGAGGCGGAGCGCCTGGCCCTCCTGGGCTTCTTGAAGGCGAGGCGGGGAAACCTCGGGGCCTACCGGGCCCTGGCCCTCGAGGCCGCCCGGAGGGCCCAGACCCCCCTCACCCTCTACCACCTGGGCCTGGCCCTGCCCCCAAGGGAGGGTGCGCTGGCCCTGGAGGAGGCCCTTCGGCGCGCCGAGGACCCCCGGGCCCAGGCCCGCCTCGCCCTGGCCCTGGCCCGCACCCTGAGGCGGCTTGGCCGCCTGCGGGAGGCCATGGGCTCCGCCGCCCTCGCCCTCAAGCCCCGCTTCCTCCTCCTGGACGAGCCCACCCTGGGCCTGGACCCGGTGAGCCGGAGGGAGTTTGAGGGGATCCTCCTGGAGCTTAAGGGGGAAGGGTGGGGGATCCTCCTCACCTCCCACGACCTGGAGGGAGTGGAGCGGGTGAGCGACCGGGTGGCCTTTCTCCACCGGGGGGAGGTCCTGCGGGAGGGGCCCACCCGGGCCCTCCTCCAGGAGTGGGCGGGGGAGGGGTATAGGGTGCGCCTCCTGGAGCCCCAGGCGGAGGCCCTGGCGGGGGCCCTGGGGCCGGGCTGGCTCGTGGAGGCCCCCGACCGCCTCTTCTTCCTGGGCCCCTGGGAGGCCCTGCGGGCCCACCTCCCCTACCTGGACGGGGAGGTGCAGGAGGTCTCCCAGGGGACCCCTAGCCTGGAAAGCCTCTTCCTCAGGCTCTTTGGGGCCCCTTCCCAGGGCTAAGATGGGAGGGTGAGCCTTTCCCTCAAGCGCGTGGACCTCTTCACGGATGGGGCCTGCCTGGGGAACCCGGGCCCCGGGGGGTGGGCGGCCCTCCTCCGCTACGGAAACCGGGAAAAGCTCCTCTCCGGGGGAGAGCCCTGCACCACCAACAACCGCATGGAACTGAGGGCGGCCCTCGAGGGCCTCCTGGCCCTAAAAGCGCCCTGCGAGGTCCACCTCCACACGGATAGCCAGTACCTCAAGCGGGCCTTCGCCGAGGGCTGGGTGGAGCGGTGGAGGAGGAACGGCTGGCGGACCGCCGAGGGGAGGCCCGTGAAGAACCAAGACCTCTGGCAGGCCCTCCTAGGGGCCATGGAGGGGCACCGGGTGAGCTTCCACTGGGTAGAGGGGCATAGCGGCCACCCCGAGAACGAAAGGGTGGACCGGGAGGCCCGCCGCCAGGCCAAAGCCCAACCCCCGGTGCCCTACCCCCCCAAAGGGGGCGCGCTTTTTTGGCCCTAAGCGAAAGAGCGATATACTTGGGCCATGGAGCCTCGAGGCCGGCCCGTGCTGGAGACCTCGCTGAGCCGGGAAAGCCCCTCCTTTAAGGCCAACAAGGACGCCTGGGTGGCCCTGGTGCGGGACTTCAAGGAGAGCCTGGAAAGGGTGCGCCTGGGGGGCGGCCCCAAGGCCATAGAGCGCCAGCACCAAAAGGGCCGCCTCACCGCAAGGGAAAGGATCGTTAGGCTTTTGGACCCGGGGACGGAGTTTTACGAGCTCATGGCCTTCGCCGGGTGGGGGATGTACGAGGAGTGGGGCGGGGCCCCCGCAGGGGGGGTTGTCGCCGGCCTGGGGAGGATTGGGGGAAGGCTTTGGATGGTCATCGCCAACGACGCCACGGTGAAGGCGGGGGCCTTCTTCCCCATCACCGCCAAGAAGGTGATCCGGGCCCAGACCATAGCCCTGGAAAACCGCATCCCCACGGTCTACCTGGTGGACTCCGCCGGGGTCTTCCTTCCCCTTCAGGACGAGGTCTTCCCCGACCAGGATGACTTCGGCCGCATCTTCTACCTGAACGCCCGCATGAGCGCCTTGGGCATCCCCCAGATCTCCGCCATCATGGGGAACTGCGTGGCCGGGGGGGCTTACCTGCCGGTGATGACCGACGTCCTCCTCATGACCGAGGGCTCTGGGCTCTACCTGGCGGGGCCCGCCCTGGTTAAGGCAGCCATCGGCCAGGAGGTCTCCTCCGAGGAGCTCGGGGGGGCCCGGATGCACGCCGAGGTCTCGGGCACCGTGGACTTCTACGAGCCCACGGACGAGGCCGCCCTAGAGAGGATCCGGAAACTGGCCGCCCTCTACCCGCCCCCCCGCCTGGCCCCTTGGGCCGAGGCCCGGAAGGAGCCCAAGGAGCCCCTCTACCCCGCCGAGGACCTCTACGGCCTGGTCTCCCCCGAGGGCTCCAAGCCCTACGACCTTAGGGAGGTGATCGCCCGGCTGGTGGACGGCTCCGAGTTCCTGGAGTACAAAGGGGGGTACGGGGAGACCCTGGTCACCGGCTTCGCCCGCATCGGAGGGTACCCCGTGGGCATCGTGGGGAACCAGCGCCTCGTCCTCAAGAAGAGGGGGCGGATTGAGGTGGGCGGGGTCATCTACGCCGAGGCGGCGGACAAGGCGGCCCGGTTCATCCTGGACGTGAACCAGATGAACATCCCCCTCCTCTTCCTCCAGGACGTGACCGGCTTCATGGTGGGCAAGGAGTCGGAGCAGGCGGGGATCATAAGGCGGGGGGCCAAGCTGGTGAACGCCGTGAGCAACGCCACCGTCCCCAAGATCACCGTGATCCTGGGGGGGTCCTTCGGGGCGGGGAACTACGCCCTGGCGGGCAAGGCCTACGCTCCCAGGTTCATCTACGCCTGGCCCAGCGCCAAGTACGCCGTCATGGGCGGGGCCCAGGCGGCCAAGACCCTCCTGGAGCTGGAGGTGGAAAAGCTCAGGCGCCAGGGCCAGGAGCCCTCGGACGAGGAGCTCAAGGAGCTCTACGAGCGCATCAAGGGCCGCTACGAGGAGACCCTGGACCCCCGGTACGCGGCCGCCCGGCTCTGGGTGGACGGGATCGTTCTCCCCCACGAGACCCGGAGGTGGATCATAAAGAGCCTCGAGGCCTGCGCCCTGAACCCGGAGCGGGAGCCCCTCCGGGTGGGGGTCTTTCAGGTCTAGTACCACCCCATGCTGGCTTGCGCCAGCATGGGGGCCCCGGTGATACGCCCAAGCCAGCATGGGGGCCCCAGAGGAGGGAAAAGGTGGCAACGGTCAGATGGGTGGAGTGTCCGAGGGATGCCTGGCAGGGGTTTTCCCGCTTCATCCCCACCGAGGAGAAGGTGGCCTTTCTGAAGAGGCTCCTGGAGGCGGGCTTCCGCCACCTGGACCTGACGAGCTTCGTCTCCCCCAAGTGGGTCCCCCAGATGGCGGACGCCGAGGCGGTGCTAAAGGCCCTCCCCCCGCCCGAGGGGCGCACCTACCTGGCCATCGTGGCCAACGAGAAGGGGCTGGAGCGGGCCCTGGAGGTCCCCCACCTCACCCACGTGGGCTACCCCCTCTCCCTCTCGGACACCTTCCAAAGGAAAAACACGGGCCGCTCCCTGGAGGAGTCCTGGCCCCTGGTGGCGGGGATGGTGCGGGCGGTGGAGGGGCGGCTTGGCCTCGTGGTCTACCTCTCCATGGCCTTCGGCAACCCCTACGGGGACCCCTGGGGGGTGGAGGGGGTCCTGGAGGCCATCGCCCGGCTAAGGGAGCTTGGGGTCAAGGAGATCGCCCTGGCGGACACCTACGGGGTGGCGGAAGCGGGGCGCATCCGGGAGGTCCTCGAGGCCGCCGCGGGGCGCTTTGGCCCCGAGGGCCTGGGGGCCCACCTCCACGCCCGGCCCCAGGGGGTTTTGGAAAAGGTGGAGGCGGTCTTGGGAGCGGGCCTCACCTGGCTGGAGGGGGCCCTGGCCGGGGTGGGGGGGTGCCCCTTCGCCGGGGACGAGCTCGTGGGCAACCTCCCCACGGAGGTGGTCCTCCCCCACCTGGAGGGGCGGGGCTTTAGGACCGGGGTGGACCTCGCCCAGCTTCCCCTCCTGGCGGAGGAGGCGGCGGGGCTCAAGGCCCTCTACGCCTAGGCCGCCCGCCGGTAGATGTGGGGGTCCGTGGGGTTGGCGATGGCGTTGATCCGGCTGAGGAGCTCCCCTGGGGGAAGGTCCAGAAGGGCGCCCATCTCCCCCGGGGAGACCACGGCCTCATAGAACTTCCTGGCCCCCCGCTCCAGGAGGAGGGCCACGAGCTCCGCCAGGGCCTCCTCCCCCCCGGGGAAGGCGGGGCCGAAGGCGTCGGGGGTGAGGAGGCCCCTCTTCCCCCCGTGGACGAGGAGGGCGTAGCGGGCCTCCTCCCTCCGGTCCTGCCAGTCGGTGATGAGGTAGACCTTGGCCTCGGGGAGGCGGATCCCCTTTAGGGCCTCCTTGAGGGCCTCGAGGGTCACCCTGGGGGCGCCGCGCAGGCCTATGCGTTCCATGCTTCCATCCTAAAGGAGCTTCCTGGCGTAGATGACCTGGCCCGCGTGGTGCTGGGCGTGCTCCACCAGGTGGTGGAGGACGTGGGCCCGGGGGGCCATGACCCCTTGGCCCCCCACGGGGACGGGGGCCGCCAGGTCCTCCTCCCGCACCCCCTCGAGGGCCTCCAGGAGGAGGTCCCAGGCCTCCCGGAAGCGGGCCGCCACGGCCTCTTTGGGCTCGGGCTCCCCCAAAAGCTCCCACTCCCGGCCCCTTTGGGCCCACTCGGGCAGGGGAAGGCCGAGGGCGTAGGCGGCGAGGCGGAGGGAGCTTCCCGCGATGTGGCGCACCAGGCCGCCGATGGGGTTCGCCCCCTCCTTGGGCCGCCACCAGAAGGCCTCCTCGGGGAGGTCCAAGACCCAGCGCTCCAGGTGGAGCCGGACCTCCTCGAGGCCCCTTACCCAGGCCGAGACCGCCGGGGGCACCCCCGGCACCAGGGGTTCCAGAAAGGGCGCAGGCATACCCCCATGGTACCCTGGTTAGGGTGAGGGCGCTCCTCCGCCTCCTACAAAGGGCCAAGGGTGGGGCAGCTTGCCCCGTCTGTGGCCTCCCCCGGCCCCTGGCGGAAGAGGTGCGCCGCCACCGGCGCTTCTGCCCCCACGTGGCCTTCCGGGCCTGTCCCTTTGACCCCAGGAAAGGCGTCTACCGCTTGCGGCGATGACCCCAGAAGAGGCCTGGCGCGTCCTAGAGGAGGACCTGGCGGACTACCTGGCGAGGAAGGGGGTGAAGCCCTCCTGCCAGGCGGGGTGCTCCGCCTGTTGCTTTGGCCTGGTGACCCTTTCCCGCCTCGAGGGCCTGGCCCTCCTTCCCCACCTCAGCCCCGCCCAAAAGGAGCGCCTCCTGGAGGAAGGCCCCAGGCGCCTTCGCCTCCTCCAGGAGGGCAAGGACGACCCCCGCTTCCCTAGCCGCTTCTTCCAAAGCCAGATCCCCTGCCCCCTCCTGGAAGGGGGGCTCTGCGGGGTCTACCCCCACCGCCCCCTGGCCTGCCGGGGCCTCCTCACCCGGGGAGACCCCAGGCTCTGCGCTCCCGAGGCGGACCCACCCAAGGGCCACTTCCTCCCCGTGCCCTGGCGCATGGCCCGCTTGCGTATGGAAGCCCTTTGGGAAGAGGAGCGGAGGCGCTACGGCTACACCCTTGTCGGGGAGTTGGCAAGCCTCCTTTATCTCCTCCTGAAGGGCCTTCCCCAGGAAAAGGAGGAGGTGGAGGCCCTGCTTAAAGAGCTTGGGGTCCTGGGGGGAAGGTGGGGGTACCAGGTAGTGTAATACCACCCCATTCTGGCTTGCGCCAGCATGGGGGCCCCGTCAGAAGGTTCCCAGCGGGCTTTTCTGAGCCGACAGAGCGAAGGAAACAGGAAGAAAGGGTATAAAGGGCGACCCTGAGGCCGCCTTTGGCGGAGGGGGCGGGATTCGAACCCGCGAGGCCCCTTGCGGAGCCTACCGGTTTTCGAGACCGGCCCGTTCAACCGCTCCGGCACCCCTCCCTGAGCCGGGCGAAGAAGTCCCTTAAGAGCTTAGCACACTCCCCCTCCCTAAGGCCACCCCGCATCCCCCCTCCCTGGCCATAGCGGGTGAGGGCCCCCTCCTTCAGGTTCTCCACCCCATAGACCACCTCCACCCCCGCCTCCTGGAGAGCGTGGTGGCACATGCGGCAGGGCTCCAGGGTCACGTAAAGCCTCCCTCCCCGGGCCCCCTTCCCCAGCCTCCTTAGGAGGAGCATCTCCGCGTGGGCCGTGGGGTCTTCCGTGGCCTCCACCTGGTTGTGCGTCCCGTGGACCTCCCCCCCTAGGGCCAGGACCGCCCCCACGGGCACCTCCCCCAGGGCGAAGGCCTTCCTGGCCTCCTCTAGGGCCAGGCCCATGAGGCCCTCCTCCTCCGAGGGGGGAAAGAGACCCAGGACCGCCTCCACCCGGCCCCTCTCCCCTCGCACGGGCCAGAGGGCCCTGAGCTCCCGGGGCACCCCCTTTTCCGCCAGGAACTCCACCAGGCGCTTCCGGCCAAAGGGCCTTTCCAAGTAGTCCCCAGGCAAGGGCCTGCGGAAGCCCTTGGGGAGGGGAATCTTGGGCCTGGGGGGGATGAGGAAAAGGGTCCCTAGGTGCCGCCGGGCCAGATGCCCCTCGGGAAGCGTCCCCGCCTTGCCCCCTAGGGCCTCCTCCAGGAAGAGGATGTGCCGGGCCTCGGGGCGGAGGTCCAAGGCCTCCAGAATCCGCCGTAAAGCCCGCCTCCGTACCGCCTCCGGGGCCTTGAGGAGGGGCAAGGCCCGGTAGGCGGGCACGAAGAAGCGGGGGTCAGGGAGGAGCCGGGCCTTGGCCGCCTCCTCCAAGAAGGCCTCCTCCCCTTCCCTCACCTGGGCGAAGCGGGAAAGGGCCTCCTTGGCCCGGGGAAACCTTTCCTGAAGGAGGGGAAAGACCATGAGCCTCAGGTAGTTGCGGTCCAGGGAAAGGTCCTGGTTGGTGGGGTCCTCCCGCCAGGCCTCCCCCAGGGACCGGAGGTAAGCCCTAAGCTCCTCCCGGGTGAAGGGGAGGAGGGGCCGGGCCACCATCCCCTCCTTCTCCCGGATGCCGAGTCCCCGGGCCGTGCCCTGGAGGAGCTTAAGGAGCACGGTCTCCGCCTGGTCGTCCAGGGTGTGGGCGGTGAGGATGGCCCTCGCCCCCACCTCCTTGGCCACCCGGTGGAGGAAGGCGTAGCGCACCTCCCGGGCCAGGGCCTCGAGGTTCTCCCCCCGCTCCTCGGCGATCCGCCCCACCTCCACCCGCTCCCCGTAGAAGGGAAAGCCAAGCCTCTGGGCCAGGTGGCGCACGAAGAGGAGGTCTTCGCCGCTATCCGGGCGCAGGACGTGGTCCAGGTGGGCCACCACCCCTTGCCTTCCCACCCGCCTCACCAGGTGGGCCAGGGCCACGGAGTCCCCGCCCCCGGAGACCGCGAGGACCAAGGGGTCCTCCGGGGCCAACTTCGCCAGGCGCTCACGGAAGGCCTCCTCAAGGGCGGGCAAGCCTTTCCACCTCCGCCCTCAGGGCGGGGAGGCAGCACCTCCCCCGGGGGTTCCGCAGGTCGCAGGCGCACCTCCCCTCCCTTACCCCCTCCGCCACCTGGGCTACGGGGTCCTCCCCCCGGGCCAGGGCCTCCCGGATGGCCTCCCGGGTCCACCCGAAGCAGTAGCAGACCCAGGAGGCCCCCTTGTCGTAGATGGGAAAGCGCACCTCCCCCAGGGTGTAGACCCCCTCCCGGCCGTAGTAGACCACGGGACAGCCCGGGTCTTGGCAGAGGGAGTGGGGGCTTTTCGGGTCCAGGCGGGCCAGGCCCTGGCCCGCAAGGAAGTTCTTCACCGTCTTGAGGGGGACGGGAAGGCCCTCCTTGCCGTTTCGGGGGCAGAGCATGCCCCCATTGTAAAGTGAAGGGGAGGAGGTAAGCCCGTGGGTTTTCTGGAGGAGCTGAAGGCCCTTTTACCGGGGGGCAGGGTTCTCACCAGGGAGGCGGAGCTCGCCCCCTACGAGTCCGACGCCCTCACCGCCTACCGCAAGCGCCCCCTGGCCGTGGTCCTGCCGGAGAGGAAGGAGGAGGTGGTGGAGGTGGTGCGGCTCTGCCACCGCCACGGGGTCCCCTTCGTGGCCCGGGGAAGCGGCACGAGCCTAAGCGGGGGGTCCCTCCCCGTGGAAGGGGGGATCGTCCTGGCCCTAAACCGCATGAACCGGATCCTGAGGCTAGACCCCAAGGCCCGCATCGCCATCGTGGAGCCCGGGGTGGTGAACCTGGAGGTAAGCCAAAAGGCGGCCCCCTTTGGGCTCCTCTACGCCCCCGACCCCTCCAGCCAGCCCGTATCTACCCTCGGGGGCAACGTGGCCTTTAACTCCGGGGGAGCCCACTGCCTCAAGCACGGGATGACGGCCAACCACGTCCTGGGCCTGGAGATCGTGACCCCCACGGGGGAGGTGGTGCGCCTGGGCGGGGAGGGACTGGAGGGGGTGGGGCCGGACCTCCACGGCTTCTTCGTGGGCACGGAGGGGCTTTTGGGGGTGGCCCTGGAGATCACCCTAAGGCTCCTCCCCAGGCCCGAGGCCTACCACACCCTCCTCGCCGCCTACGACAGCCTGGAAGGGGCGGGGGAGGCGGTGAGCCGGGTCATCCGCTCCGGGCTCCTTCCCGGGGCCATGGAGATCATGGACCGCCTGAGCATTGAGGCCGCGGAGAAGGCGGTGCGGGCGGGCTACCCCGAGGCCGAGGCCCTCCTCATCGTGGAGCTCGAGGGCCCCAAGGAGGAGGTGGCGGCGGAGGCCGAGGTCCTCCACGGGGTCATCCAGGAAAGCGGGGCCTCCGAGGTGCGCATCGCCAGGAGCGAGGCGGAGCGCCAGGCCATCTGGAAGGGCAGGAAGGCCGCCTTCAGCGCCGTGGGGAGGCTTTCCCCTGACTACCTGGTCCAGGACGGGGTGGTGCCCCGCTCCAAGCTGGGGGAGGCCCTAAGGGAGATCCAGCGCCTCGCCCAGGCCTACGCCCTCCGGGTGGCCAACGTCTTCCACGCCGGGGACGGGAACCTCCACCCCCTGGTCCTCTACGACGGCAAGCGGCCCGGGGAGCTGGAGAGGGCCGAGGCGCTGGCCGGGGAGATCCTGAGGCTTTGCGTCCGCCTTGGGGGCTCCCTCACCGGGGAGCACGGGATCGGGGTGGAGAAGAAGGCCTACATGCCGGAGATGTTCGCCCGGGAGGACCTCCTGGCCATGGAAAGGGTGAAGGCTGCCTTGGACCCGAAGGGCCTGGCCAACCGGGGCAAGGTCCTTCCGGAGGAGGCCCATGCCCCCGCTTAGGCCCACCACCCTCGAGGAGGTCCAGGAGGCGGTCCTGGCCCACCCCCGCCTCCGGGTGCGGGGCGGGGGAACGAAGCCCGCCCTCTCCGCCCCGGAGGAGGGCGAAGCGGTTTTGGACCTCTCTGGCCTGAGGGGCCTCCTGGAGTACCAGCCCGAGGAGTTCGTCTTCACCGCCCTGGCCGGGACCCCTCTTGGGGAAATAGAGGAGGCCCTTGGGGTCCACGGCCAGTACCTCCCCTTTGACCCCCCGTTGGTGGGCCAGGGGGCCACCTTGGGGGGGACGGTGGCCGCGGGGCTTTCCGGGCCCATGCGCCACCGCTTTGGGGGGGTTAGGGACTTCCTCCTAGGGGTGCGCTTCGTGGACGGGGAGGGAAGGGTGGTCCGGGGCGGGGGCAAGGTGGTGAAGAACGCCGCGGGCTTCCCCTTCCACCGCCTCATGGTGGGCTCTTTGGGGGCCTTTGGGGTGGTGGTGGAGCTCTCCTTCAAGGTTTTCCCCAGGCCCCGGGCCACCCGGACCCTGAGGGTGGAGATGGGGAGCCTAGAGGAGGCCCTTGGCGCCCTGGAAAAGATTCGGCTTCTGCCCCTAGACCTCCTGGCCCTGGACCTCCTCCCCCCCGCCACCTTGGAGCTTCGCCTGGGGGGCTTCCCGGAGAGCGTGGCGAAGCGATTGGAGAGGCTAAAAGGCCTCCTCGGGGGCGGGGAGGTCCTGGAGGAGGACGAGGGGCACTGGCGGGGGGTGCGGGACCTAAGCTTCCTGGAGGGAAGCCCCATCTGGGCCAAGGTGCCCGCGGGGCTTGACCGGATTCCCCTCCTGGAGAGCCTTCCCTTAGGACCTAGGCGCTACCTGGACGGGGGGGAGGTCCTCTACGCGGGCCTGGAGGCCGAGGGCCTAAGGGCCCTGAGGGCGGCAGGGGTCCCCTACCTGGTCCTAAAGGGGGCGGAGGAGCCTCTCTTCCCCAGGCTCCAGCACGGCTTCTTCCTAGATGTGAAGAAGGCCCTGGACCCCTTGGGCCGGTTTCCCTTAGGGTGGGGCCATGCAGCATAAGATCCCCGTGAAAGAGCTTGGCCCCAAGGGCGGGGTCATGGCCCACGCCATAGAAGCCTGCGTGCACTGCGGCTTCTGCCTGCCCACCTGCCCCACCTACGTGGTGCTCCAGGAGGAGATGGACTCCCCCAGGGGGCGGATCTTCCTCATGAAGGAGGTCCTGGAGGGAAGCCTCCCCCTGGAGGAGGCCCTCCCCTTCCTGGACCGCTGCCTGGCGTGCCAGGCCTGCGTCACCGCCTGCCCCAGCGGGGTGCCCTACGGGGAACTCCTCGCCGCCTTCCGGTTTTGGAGCGAGGAGAAGAGGCACCGCTACCCCCTGGAAAGGGCCTACCGCCTGGCCCTCCTCCGCACCCTCCCCTACCCGGGCCGCTTCCGGCCCCTAGCGGAACTGGGGGCGCGCCTCAAGCCCCTCCTAAACCCCCTCCCCCTGCCCAAGGCCCTGAAGGCCCCCCTGGCCCTCCTCCCAGACCGCCTGGAAAGGGAAGAGCCCCACAGGGGGGTCTACCCCGCCAAGGGGGAGAGGCGAGCCCGGGTGGGCCTCCTCCTGGGGTGCGCCCAGAGGGTCTTGAGGCCCTCCATCAACCGGGCCACCCTAAAGGTCCTCCAGGAAAACGGGGTGGAGGTCCTGGCCCTGGAGGAGCAGGCCTGCTGCGGGGCCCTAAACCTCCACGCCGGGGATGAGGAGGGGGCCAGGGCCCTGGCCAGGCGGAACCTCAAGGCCTTCCGGGACGTGGACTACGTGGTCACCAACGCCGCTGGGTGCGGCTCGGGGATGAAGGAGTACCCCCTCCTCTTCCTGGGCCAGCCCGAGGAGGAGGAGGCCCAGGGCCTAGCCGCCAAGGTAAAGGACCTCTCCGTGATCCTGGATGAACTGGGCTTCCTCCCCCCTCCTCCCCCCAAGAGGCCCCTCAGGGTGGCCTACCACGACGCCTGCCACCTGGCCCACGCCCAGGGGGTGCGGGAGGCCCCAAGGAAGCTCCTCCGGGCGGCGGGGGTGGAGGTGTTGGAGCCCAAGGAGTGGGAGCTCTGCTGCGGAAGCGCCGGCACCTATAACCTCTTCCAGCCGGGGATCGCCGAGGCTCTGGGCCGGAGGAAGGCGGAAAACCTGAAGGCCACGGGGGCAGACCTGGTGGCCACGGGCAACATCGGCTGCCTCACCCAGATAGGGGCCTACCTGGACCTCCCCGTCCTCCACACCGCCGAGCTTCTGGCCCTCCTCTACGAGGGGAAGGAGCCCCAGGCCTAGGCGCCCAAGGAGCACCTCCACGCGCCAAAACCGCCCGTGCGGGCGCTAGGCCTCCCCTTGCCCTTGCTTGACATGCATACTTTCTTCTGCATATGCTTAACCCATGGCCCTTACCATCCGCAACCAGGAGGTGGAGCGCCTGGCGGAGGAGGTGGCCCGCCTGGCGGGGGAGACCAAAACCGAGGCCATCCGGAAGGCCCTGGAGATGCGCCTCAAGGAGCTTGAGAGGAAGCGGCGCTTTGACCGGGTCCTCCGGTTTTTGGAGGAGGAGGTCTGGCCTCAGATTCCTCCCGAACTCCGGGGAAAGGGAATCCGCAAAGAAGAGCTGGAGGAAATCCTCGGGTACGGGCCGGAGGGGTACTGATGGTCCTGGACACCTCCGCCCTCATGGCCATCCTGTTCCAGGAGGAAGGGCACGAGGCCCTTCTGGAGCGCTTGAGGCAAACCCGCCCCCACAGGATCGCCGCCCCCACCCTGGTGGAAGCAGGGATCGTCCTGGGGGCCCGGCTCGGTTTTGAGCGGGTACCCCTTCTCCTAGAGCTTTTGGAAGAGCTGCAGGTAGAAGTGGTCCCCTTCACCGAGAAGCACGCCAAAGAGGCCATCCGAGCCTACCAACGCTACGGACGGGCTCGGCACCCCGGGGGCTTAAACTTCGGCGACTGCCTGAGCTACGCCCTGGCCCGGGTGGAGGGGGAGCCCCTCCTCTACAAGGGCGAGGACTTTGACCGGACGGACCTGGCGTGGAAGCCCTCCTGAAGGAAGCCTTCCTTCACGCCTTGAGGGCCACGGAGCCCTACCGCCTGACCCAGAGGGCCCTTCCCCCTTGGCGGCCGGACCTCATCCTGGCGGTGGGCAAGGCGGCTGCCCCCATGCTCAAGGCGGCCCTGGACCGCTACGGGGAGGTCCTCTACCACCTCACCCTTCCCCAGGGCCAAGACCCCCTGGGCCTCAGGGCCCGCTTCGCAAGCCACCCCGTGCCCAGTGAGGGGAGCCTGAAGGCGGCAGAGGAGGTCCTAGCCCTTCTCCAGGACCTTCCCCCAAAGGCCCGGGTCCTGGCCCTCCTCTCTGGGGGTGGGAGCGCCCTCTGGTGCGCCCCCTTTGGGGTCTCCCTGGAGGAGAAAAGGGCCCTCACCGAGGCCCTCCTGAGGAGCGGGGCGAGCATCGGGGAGATGAACGCTGTGCGCAAGCACCTCTCCCGCATCAAGGCGGGCAGGGCCCTCCTCTCCACCCGGGCCCGGGTCCACGCCCTCCTCCTCTCCGACGTGCCCGGGGACGACCCCAGCGTCATCGCCTCCGGGCCCTTCCACCCCGATCCCGGCACCTTTGGTGAGGCCCTTTCCGTCCTGGACCGTTACGGCCTAGCTTTCCCCGAGGCCCGGGAGGTCCTCCTCCAGGGGCAAAGGGGAGAGGCGCCAGAGACCCTGAAGCCCGGCGACCCCGCCTTGAGGCGGCTCTCTTGGCGGGTGGTGGGGCGGAACCTGGACCTCCTGAAGGCGGCCCAGGGGTTCTTGCGGGAAAGGGGCCAGAGGGCCGTCATCCTCTCCGACCGCTTCGGGGGGGAGGCCCGGGAGCTGGCCCGCTTCCACGCCGAGCTGGTGGAGACCATCCGCGCCCACGGCCTGCCCTTCAAAAAGCCCCTCTTCCTCCTCTCCGGGGGCGAGGCCCAGGTGCGGGTGCGGGGAGGGGGAAGGGGCGGGCGGAACCTGGAGTTCCTCCTGGCCCTCTACGCCCACCTGAAGGCCCCCCTCTACGCCCTGGCCGCGGACTCGGACGGCCTGGATGGCCCCAGCGGGGCCGCTGGCGCCCTCCTCACGCCCGAGGTTTGGCAGAAGGGCCTGGACCCAGGGCCCTACCTCGAGGCCCACGACAGCCTGGCCTTCTTCCAGGAGGCAGGGACCCTCCTCAGGACAGGGCCCACGGGCACCAACCTCAACGACTTCCGCCTCCTTTGCGTAGACTGAAGGGGTGGAGTACCCGGAGCTTGGGCCGGTCCTCGAGGCCATCCTGCAGGTGGTCCCGGCCCATAAGATCATCCTCTTCGGGAGCCGGGCCCGGGGGGATGCCCGCCCGGAAAGCGACTACGACCTCTTGGTGGTGGTACCCCAGGAGCACAAGACCACGGAGGTCTGGAAGCGCCTGTACCAGGCCGTGGCCCAGGCGCGGCCAGGCCTAGCCCTGGACCTCCTCCTGGCCACGGAAAAGGACTTGGAGTGCTATCGGGATGCCTGGATGACCGTACACCCTGCGGTCCTCCGGGAGGGTCACCTCCTCTATGCCAGCTAACCCGCAAAACCCTAGAACCTGGTTGGTCCGGGCCAAGAGCAACCTGGCCCGGGCGCGTTTGGGCCGCCCAACCCCAGAGATCTTCTGGGAGGACCTCTGTTTTGATGCCCACCAAGCGGCAGAGAAAGCCCTCAAGGCCCTCCTTGTGGCGCTAAACACCCCTTTCCCCAAAACCCACGATCTGGCCAGGCTCTTGGACCTGCTGCGCCCCAAGCTCCCGGTCCCCCCGGAACTGGAAGACCTGCCGCGCCTCAATCCCTTCGCCGTCATGGACCGCTACCCCGGGGAGCTGCCGGAGGCCACAGAGGAAGACTGGCGGGAGGCCGTGGGCCTGCCTGAGCGGGCCATCCTCTGGGCCGAGCGCCTTTTGGGCGATGCCGAACCCCGCTAGCCTCTACGTCCACGTCCCCTTCTGCCCCACCCTCTGCCCTTACTGCGACTTCCACGTGGTGCGCCGGGGCGGGGCCTGGGTGGAGGCCTACCTGAGGCGCCTAGGGGAAGAGACCAGGGCCCTCCACGAGGCCTACCCCGGGCCCCTTTCCACCCTCTACCTGGGCGGGGGCACGCCCAGCTACCTGAGGGACCGGGAGCTCGTGGCCCTCTTTGGAAGCCTCCCGTGGCGCCTCGAGGAGGGGGCGGAGGTGACCTTCGAGGCCAACCCCGGAACCCTCTCGCCGCCAAGGCTTGCCCTCCTTAAGGACCTGGGGGTGAACCGCCTCTCCCTGGGGGTCCAGAGCTTCCAGGACGAGGTCCTCCGCTTCCTAGGCCGGGCCCACGGAAGGAAGGGGGCGCTAAGGGCGGTGGAGATGGCCCTGGAAGGGGGCTTTAGGGTATCCATAGACCTCATCCTGGGCCTTCCCATGCAGGACGTGGAAAAGGACCTGGAGGAGGCGGCTTCTCTAGGCGTGGGGCACGTCTCTGCCTACACCCTCCAGGTGGAGAAGGGGACCCCCTTCGCCCTCATGGGTCTCCAAGAAGACCCCGAACGGGAGGCCTGGGCCATGGAGCGGGCGGAGGAGGTCTTGGGCGAAGCGGGACTCCTACGCTACGAGGTCTCCAACTTCGCCCGGGAGGGGGAGGAGGCCCGGCACAACCTCGTCTACTGGCGGGCCGGGTTCTGGCTGGCCCTGGGACCCGCCGCCACCGGGCACTACCCAGGGGAGGGCCCCGCCTACGCCCTCCGGCGGACGAATCCGCCCCTCCCCCGCTGGCTTTTGGGCGAGGCCCCGAGGGAGGAGGCCATCTCCCCCCTGGAGCACGCCAAGGAGGCCCTGATGCTGGGGCTGAGGCTCAAGGAGGGGGTGGATGTGGGCCAGGTGGAAGGCCGCGCCGGCCTCCTCCTTTGGCCCGCCCTAGAGGCCAAGGCCCAAACCCTAGCCCAAGAGGGACTCCTCCTCATTGAAGGGAAGCGCCTGAAGCCCACCCCGCGGGGCCTCGCCCTCCTCCACGCCGTGTTGCTCTCTCTCTGGGAAGCCCTCTAGGTGAAGGCCAAGGCCGCCCGAGCCCGATCGGCCAGGGCGAAGAAGCGCTCCTTGGTGAGGGGGATTTTGCCCGTCACCAGGCCCTTTTCCGGCTCGTAGTGGGCGTGGAGGTGGATGTGGGCCCGGGGCAGGCGGAGGCCGATGCGCTTGAGCCTGGCGTGCCGGGGGGAGACGTCGGCGAGGAGGAAGGGCTCCCCCAGGGCGTCGGAGAGGGAGGCGGTCATGATGGTGGTGGGGACGTCGTAGGGCCGCTCCATGCGGTAGATGAAGTCGGGGAAGTCGGCCTCCTTTTCAAAGCGCACGCCCTTCTCCTCGGCGTACTCCCGCATCCAGCCCAATAGCTCCACCCAGGCCTCGTAGAGCTCGCGCTCGTGGGACGCGCCCATGGCCCGAGTATACAAGGGCGAGGCCCCGGGGTTGCCGGGGCCTTTTGGTGGGCGCGAGTGGACTTGAACCACCGACCCCTACCGTGTCAAGGTAGTGCTCTGGCCACCTGAGCTACGCGCCCATGCTTTTGGAGGCGCCGGCCGGATTCGAACCGGCGAATGGAGGTTTTGCAGACCTCTGCCTTACCCCTTGGCTACGGCGCCAAGCCAACAAGCATGGTAGCACGCAAGGCCAAAGGCTGTCAAGAAAAGCCCTTCCTAAGGCAAAAGTGCTATGATGCCAGGCAATGAGCGAGGTTTTCGTCCGCCTCCGGCGGGGCCGTTGGCCCCTTTCCAAGGGGCTTCTGGTGGAGGCCCTCCTGCCCCTAAAGGTGCCCCTCGAGGCCGCCCAGGCCGCGGCCCACACCGTGGAGGAACGCCTCAGGGGGGCGAAGCAGACGGAGGTCTCCCCCCGGACCCTGCGCCGGGTCTTCCTGGAGGAGGTGGCCCGGGCCCTAGGCCAGGAGGTGGCGGAGCGCCTGGCCCGCCAGACCCTTCCCTTTGAGGAGATCCTGGTGGTGGAGGGCAGGCGGAGGCAGCCCTTCTCCAAGGGGCTCATGGCCAGAAGTCTGGAGGAGGCGGGGCTCTCCCTAAAGGAGGCCCACGAGCTGGCCAAGAGGATAGAGCGCCGCCTGCGCGAGGAGGGAGTCAAGGCCATCCCTGCCCGCCGCCTCGAGGGCCTGGTGGCCCAGGAGCTGGAGCGGACCAAGGGCAAGGCCGCCAAGCGCCGCTACCTCCAGCGCCGGACCTTCGCGGGAGAGCTCTTCGTGGCGGAGGAAAGCGGGGAACCCCAGATGCCCTTTTCCAAGGGAATCCTGGCCCAGTCCCTCATGGGGATCGGCCTTTCCCCGGAAGGAGCCTACCGCCTGGCCCGGGAGCTGGAGGCCCAGCTCCGCCAGGAGGGGAAAAGGGTGGTCCGCCGGACCGAGCTACGGGAACGGGTGCACCAGGCCCTCCTCAAGGAAGCGGGGGAGGAAATGGCCCGCCGCTACCTCTTCCTGAGGCACCTGAGGAGGAGCGCCCGCCCCGTGCACATCCTGATCGGGGGGGTGACGGGGGTAGGGAAGAGCGTCCTGGCCTCGGCCCTGGCCTACCGGCTTGGGATCACCCACATCGTCCCCTCGGACGCGGTGCGCGAGGTCTTCCGCGCCACCCTTTCCAAGGACCTCCTCCCCACCCTGCACCAGTCCACCTTTGAGGCCTGGAAGGCCCTTCCGCCCGAGATCTCCAAGGAGGAAGGCCACGAGGAACGGGTCCTGCGGGGCTTCCTGGACCAGGTGATGAAGGTGGCCGTGGGCCTCAGGGCCATCCAAGAGCGGAGCGCCCTGGAGGGCACCTCCATCGTCCTGGAGGGAGTCCACGTGGTGCCCCGCTATCTGGACCACCCCCATCGGCAAAAGGTCACCACCGTGCCCATGCTGGTGGCCCTTCAAGACGAAGGGCTCCATCGGGACCGCTTCCTCCTTAGGGACTGGGAGACGGGCCACGCCCGGCCCCAGGAGAAGTACCTGACCCACTTCGCCGAGATCCGCCTCATCCAGGAACGCCTCCTCCTCTGGGCTCAGGAAGAGGGTATCCCCGTCATCCCGGGGGAGGACCTGGACGAGGCGGTGGAGAAGGCCCTGGAGGTCCTGGTGGCCTACCTGGAGGCCGAGGAGGCGGCCCGTGCTTGAGGCCCTGGCCTTCCCCCTCCTCTTGGCCTTGGCCTTCCGCATGCAGGGGCGCCTCCCCTTGGCCGCCCTTGGGATCTGGCTCAACCTCCTCTGGTTCGTCTACCAGAACGAGTGGGGCTCGGGCTGGCTGGCCTACCTGCGGGGCCTGGGATCGGGGCTCTTCTTGGCCGCGGGGTACGGCAAGCCCCTGATGGTTTGGGCCCTCACACCCTGGCCCCTTTTCCTCTACCTGCGGCTGGACTTCCGCGAGTTCACCTTCTACCTCCCCGCCTTGGGCGAGGGGATGCTCCTGGGAACCCTCCTCTACCTGGCGGGGCTCCGCAAACGGTAAACCAGGTAGGGAAGCCCTGCCCCCAAAGCCCCCCCCAGGAGATAGTAGAGGGGGTGGCCGAACAGGGTCTGCAAGAGGAGGAGGAGGGCGAAAAGCCCCAGAAAGAGGGGGACGGGGAAGGGCCTTTCCCGATAGGCCAGGGAAGCCCCCCCGAGGGCCAGGCCCAGGGCCAGGGCGATGCCCTCCTGGCTGGGGCGGAACCAGAGGAAGTAAGCGTAAGCGGCCACGCCCAAGAGGGAGAGGGCCTGGGAGAGGCGGTTCGGGTCCATCAGTCCTTCACCAGACGGGGCAGGAGGAGCTGGGAGAGGACGAGGGCCACACCCCCCCAGGCCACCTGGGGCTCCCGGCCCAGAAAGCCCATGACCGCAGAGAAGATCCCGGCAAGGAGGAAGAAGGGCACGTACCTGGGGCTCACGGTAAGGCCCAGGACGAAGGCCACCAGAAACCCCGCTACCCCTGGAGGAAGGCTCGCCCCCAGGGCCAGGAAGAGGAGCATGAGGCCAATGGTGATGGCCCCTGCCAGGTAGTAGGCCCCGGGGAAAGGCTCTTTGCGCCTCTTACGGGCGTCTCTGGCCTCAGACATGGCCCAAGCTTATCACAGGAGGCCCGAGGCCCGGGCCACCGCCTCGAGGGTGGCGGGAACCGGCTTGGGAAGCTCAGCTACCCTTTCCGCGGTGGCGGGGTCCTTGAGGCCGTGGCCGGTGAGGGTAAGGACCAGGGTGGCCCCTTCCTCCAGGCGGCCCTCCCTGAGAAGCCGCCACACCCCCGCCAAACTGGCGGCGCTAGCGGGCTCCACGAAAAGCCCCTCCTCCCGGGCCAAGTAGCGGTAGGCCGCCAGGATCTCCCCGTCGGTCACGGCCTCAATCAAGCCCCCCGACTCCTCCTTGGCCCGAAGGGCCCCTTCCCAGCTCGCCGGGTTGCCGATGCGGATGGCGGTGGCGAGGGTCTCGGGCCTCTCCACGGGGCGGCCCAGGACCAGGGGAGCCGCCCCCGCCGCCTGGAAGCCTAGCATCCTGGGGAGGCTTTTGGCCTTCCCCAGGGCGAAGTACTCCTTGTAGCCCATCCAGTGGGCGGTGATGTTCCCAGCGTTGCCCACGGGGAGGGCGTGGTACTGGGGGGCGTCCCCCAGCTCGTCCACCACCTCAAAGGCCAGGGTCTTCTGGCCCTCGAGGCGGTAGGGGTTTACCGAGTTCACCAGGGCCACGGGAAAGCGCTCCGTGATCTCCCGCGTGAGGCGGAGGGCCTCGTCAAAGTTCCCCTCAATCTGGACGATCCTGGCCCCGTGCACCAGGCTCTGGGCCACCTTGCCCAGGGCCACGTACCCCGCAGGCAGAATGACGATGGAGAGTATCCCTGCCCGGGCAGCGTAGGCGGCGGCGGAGGCGGCGGTATTCCCGGTGCTGGCGCAGGCCACGGCCTTGGCCCCGGCCTCCACCGCCTTGGACACGGCCAGGGTCATCCCCCGGTCCTTGAAGCTCCCCGTGGGGTTCAGGCCCTCGTACTTGGCGTAGAGCCGGATCCCCCTCCTCCTGGCCTCCTCTGGGCCCTTCAGGGGGATGAGGGGGGTGGAGCCCTCGAGGAGGGAGACCACCGGGGTGGCCTCGGAGACGGGCAGGAAGGCGCGGTAGCGCTCCATGAGGGACAGGCGCATGGGGATATGGTCAGGGATAAAAGGTTGAGGGTCAAGGGGTGGAGAAGAGCTGGGAAGCCCGGGGGCGGAAGCCTTGGGGCCCGGGGTCCAGGGGGACTTCCAGAGGTTCCAAAGCGCTCCCCACCTCAGGGGCGGTGCGCCTCACCCAGGGCCCGTAGGGGTCCACCAAGACCACCAGGGGCGTCCCATTCTTCAGGCAAAACCTGGTCTTCTCCCGAAGCTCCGCCGGGCCATCGCCCCTGGAGCCCACCTCAAAGACCACGCCGGGAGCCAAGGGAGGGAAGCCTTCCCCGGGATGAGGGCGAGCCAGCGCTCCTTTCTTAGGCGGCATCCGGGGAGAAAACCGGCCCAGAACCTCGGCGCTCACCCGTCCCCCTTCCCCGCCCGTGGGAGACGCGCAAAGCCTGCCTTCACCCTTTCTAGCTTGGGCCCGGGGTTCCGCCGGGAGAGGGCCAGGAGGCCCTTAACGGACCCCCAGCAGGGGCATGGCCTCACTCTACCTCGGGAAAGGGGGTGCCTTCCGAGGGCGGGGCCTTCTTGCCGGAGGCGGGCAGGTGGCCGGGGGCCCCGGAGAGGAAGCGGAGGAGGTCGGCGAAGAGGCCGCTCGCAGTGGCCCCTCCCCCCGCCCCGGGCCCGGCGACCAAGACCTCTCCCAGGGGGACGCTCCGGACCCAGAGGGCGTTTCCCTGGGCCCGGGCCAGGGGGTGCTCCTGGGGAAGGCGCACCGGGGCCACCCGGGCCCGCCAGCGCCCCTCCTCCCCGTAGAGGCTCGCCAAAAGTCGCACCCTTTCCCCCCTGGCCCCCGCCTCCTTCAGGGCCTTTGGGGTGAGGCCTTGGATGCCCCTGGTCTCTACCTGGGCGAAGGGGAAGCCGGGGTCTACGAGGAGACGGGCGAGGAGGGTGAGCTTGTGGGCGGCGTCTATCCCCGCCACGTCCAGGGTGGGGTCGGCCTCGGCGTAGCCCAGGCGCTGGGCCTCGGCCAGAGCCTCCCCGTAGATCCTGCCCTTCTCCATCTCCTGGAGGATGTAGAGGGTGGTGCCGTTCAGGATCCCGTGGAGCTCCACAAGCTCGCTACCCCTAAGGGTTTCCAGGAAGGAGAGGGCCGGGGTGCCCGCCATGACGCTGGCCTCGTGGTAGATAAGGCCCTCCTCGGCGAAGGGCCTGAGCCCCTCCCAGGCCTCGGCCAGGAGGGCCTTGTTGGCGGTGATGAGGGGAATCCCCGCCTTTAGGGCGGGAAGGACGAGCCCCAGGGGCACCTCCACCCCCCCCAGGGCCTCCACCACCACATCGGCCTCCAGGAGGTCAAAGGGCTCCGTGCGGAGGAGCTCCTCGGGGAGGGGCCGGGGCTTGCCCCTCTCCCGCACCAGGACCCCCAGGAACCTGGGGGCAAAGCCCAGGGCGGCCAGGTCCTCCTGGCGCTCCTGGACCAGGCGGTAAAAGGCGCTCCCCACCGTTCCCCCGCCCAGGAGGGCGATCTTCAAGGGCTCCATGGGGAGGATTATATCGGCCCCTAAACTAGGGGAAATGAGGGACCTCCTGGAGGAAGCCGCCAGGGCAAGGGGCCTCCTCACCGCCTGGGCCCCCTTGGACCCCCTCCCCGGGGCCGAGGGCCCCTTCCTGGCCTGGCTGGGGGCGGGAAGGCACGGGGGAATGGCCTACCTGGAAAGGGCCAAGGAGGAGCGCTTCCGCCCCTGGCGGCGCTTTCCCTGGGCGAGGAGCGCCCTCCTCCTCTTCGCCCCCTACGCCTACGAGGACCCGGGGAAGCCCCCAGGGGGCCTCCGGGTGGGCCTCGTGGCCCGCTACGCCTGGACCCGGGACTACCACCTCCTCCTAGGGGAGGAGCTTAGGGCCCTCGAGGCCCTGGCGAAGGGCCTTGGGGTGGAGGCCAAGGGCTACGTGGACCACGGCCCCCTTCCCGAGCGCGCCCTAGCGGTCCTCTCCGGGGCGGGCTGGGTGGGGAGAAGCGGGATGTTCCTCTCGCAGCGCTTCGGGGTCCACGCCTTTATAGGGGTCCTCCTCACCTCCCTAGAGGTGGAGCCCCCTCCCCTCCACCCCTCCCGCTGCGGCCGCTGCGCCCGCTGCCTCCCCGCCTGCCCCACGGGGGCCCTCCTGGGGGATGGCACCCTGGACGCCCGAATCTGCATCAGCTACCTGACCATTGAGGAGAAGGGCTTCATCCCCCCGGGCCTCTGGCGGGGGATGGGGGCTTGGCTCTTGGGGTGCGACCTCTGCGGGGAGGCCTGCCCCTGGGAGCGTTTTGGCAAGGCCTGGCGGGGCTTCCGGCCCGAGCCCGGGCTCGCCCACCCGGACCTCCTGGACTTCTTCCGCCTCTCGGGGCGGGCCTTCAGGAGGAAGTACGCGGGCACCGCCTTCTTACGCCCTGGGCGGGCCCGCATGGCCCGGAACGCCCTCATCGCCTTAAGCAACCTGGGCCTGGGGGAGGCCCTCATGGCGGAGGCGGCCTGGGACCCCAGCCCCCTGGTGCGGCGCACCGCCCTCCACGCCCTCCACCGGGCAGGAAAGCCCCTGGAGGGCTTCCTGAAGGACCCCGACCCCCAGATCCGGGCCGAGGCCCTAGCCCTCCTTGGGGAAGCGCCCGGTGCGGTAGACCTTCTCCAGAACGGGGGGAAGCCCCCAGGCCTTTAGGTCAAAGAGGAGGGGGCCCAGGTCGTAGGGGACCTTGAGGAAGCGGGCCTCGAGGGACTCCGTGTCCAGGATGAGGGCGTCGGCCCCGGGCTCCCCGGAGAGGCTTAGGCCCACGCTCCCCGGGTCGGCGAGAAGCCCCGCCCCCACCCTTCGGGCCAGGGGCAGGTGCCGCCCCCCGAGGAGGAGGATCCCCGCCCCGTAACGGGAAAGAAGCTCCAAAAAATCCTTGGCGGGGCCCAGGAGGTCGGGCTGCTCCTCGGGGCTTCCCGGCTTGCCGTGGAAGGCCACAAGCCGCCTCCCCCCGTAGGCCCTGCGGTGGGAAAGGCGCAAGGAGCGGAGGTAGTCCAGTTCCTCCTCAGAAAGCTGGGCCCGGGTCCACGCCAGGGTGGCCCTCCCCACCCCCTCGGGGAGGGTGCCGGGGAGGGGGTAGGCCACCCTGAGGTCCCAGGCCCCGGCGATGGCGGGAAGCCCCTCCTTCCAAACCCTCTGGATCACCTGCTTGGGGTGGGGCCCGTACCCCACCAGGTCCCCCAGGACCAGGGCCTCGTCCACCCCCTCCCTGCGAAGGGCCTCGAGGGCCGCCTCCAGGGCGGGGAGGTTGGCGTGGATGTCGGAGATCACCCCTAGGCGCACGCCCCTATTCTCCCACCCCGCTTGCGAAAACCCGGTGAAATCCTCCCGCGAAGCCCGTATGGTGGAAGGGTGCGGCCCCTCCTCCTGGGCCTCCTCCTGGCCCTCACCCTTCCCCCCTTCCCCTTTGGCCCCCTGGCCCCCCTGGTCCTGGTCCCCCTCCTCAGAGGGGGCTTCCGGGCAGGCTTCCTCATGGGCCTGGGGTTTTGGAGCCTCCACCTCCTCTGGCTCCCCCAGAGCTTTGCCCAGAACTTCGGCCCCTGGGGGGCGGTGCCCTTCCTGCCCCTGGTCCTCCTCAAGGCCCTCAGCTTCGGCCTCCTCTTCGCCCTCACCCCCACACCCCTCTCCCGGGTGGGGGGGTGGGTCCTCCTGGAATGGCTCACGGAGCAGGGGGAGCTGGCCTTCCCCTGGGGCTTCCTGGGCTACGCCCTCCTCGAGGCCCCGGGCCGGGTCCTGGCCGCCCTGGGCGGGGTCTACCTCCTCTCCCTCCTGGTCCTCCTCTTCGCCTGGGGGCTCTCCAGGGGGCGCTGGTACCTCCTCCTCCCCTGGGGCCTCCTCTGGCTCCTCCCCCTCCCCGAGGCCAGGGGCGAGGCCCAGGCCCTCCTGGTCCAGGGGAACATCAACCCCTTGCGCAAGTTCCAGGGGGAGCTGGACGAGGCGGTCTACCTGCGGCTCACGGAAGAGGGGCTAAGGGCCCACCCCGAGGCGGGCCTGGTGGTCTGGCCCGAGACCGCGGTCTGGCAGATCCCCGAGGGGATAGACGAGGTCCTAAAGGGCCGCCCCCTCCTCACCGGGCTCAACCTCCCGGGCCCCAACCGGGCGGTCCTATACCGGGAGGGGAAGGTCCTCGCCCACTACGACAAGACCCGCCTGGTGCCCTTCGGGGAGCGCTTCCCCTTCCGGGAGGTCCTGGGGGGGGTCTACGCCTTTTTCTTCCGGGCCATGGGCCTGGGGGAGTTGGGGGACCGCACCCCGGGGGAAGGGCTAAGGCCCTTGAGGCCCTACGGGGCCCTCATCTGCTACGAGTCCGCCTTCCCCAGCGCCGCCCGGGGGCTGGTGCGGGCGGGGGCGGAGGCCCTGGTCCTCCTCACCAACGACGCCTGGTTCGGCCCCTCCTACGGGGGAAGGCAGCACTTCGCCCTAGGCCGCTTGCGGGCGGTGGAGACGGGGCGCTGGCTCCTTCGGGCGGGGAACGATGGCATTACCGCCAGCATTGACCCCTATGGGCGGGTGGTGGCCGCCATCCCCCCCCAAAAGGAAGGCTTCCTCCTGGCCCCCTACGCCCTGAGGACCGGGGAAACCCCTTATGTACGCCTTGGGGACTGGCCCTTGGGGGTGGCGTTGACCTCCTTCCTCCTGGGCCTTATCCTTAGGGTGCGTCCGCCGGGGTGGCGGAATCGGTAGACGCGGCAGACTCAAAATCTGCTGCCCGCAAGGGCGTGCGGGTTCGAGTCCCGCCCCCGGCACCAAAGGGCCCCCTCCGGGGGGCCTAGGCTTTGTCCCAGAGGGCCAGGACGTAGCCCTCCCCCAAGAGGAGGCGGGGCGGGCTTCCCAAGGCCCCCAGGAAGAGGGCCTTGAGGCTTTCCGGGGAAAACCTCCTGGCGAGGGGCGGGCCCACCTCCTCCTCCTTGTAGGGCCACTCCAAGACGGCCACCCGCCGGGCCACCCGGGCGGCCTCCTTCAGGGCCTTTTCCGCCTCCAGGTGGTGGAGGGAGAGGCCGAAGAAGGCCAGGTCAAAGCTCCCCTCAGGGAAGGGGAGGCTTTCCGCCCTGGCCTCCACGAAGCGGGCCCCCTTCACCTTGGCCCGGGCCACCTCCAGGCGGTCCGCCCGGGGGTCCACCCCCACGGTGAAAAGCCCGAGCTCGGCGAAGGCCTCGGCGAAGACCCCGGTCCCGGTACCGATGTCCAGGGCGCTTCTGGCCTCCAGGCCCTCGAGGGCCTCCTTGGCGATCCGGGATGGGGGAAAGCGCAGGAGGCGGTCCGGTTTGCGGAAGGGGTCTTTGGCCTCGCAGGCGTTGGTGAGGAGGGCCCACATGACGAGGCCCCCTTCCTCCGAGGCGGCAAGGAAGGCCTCCTTCAGGGCCTGGAAAACCCCCTCCTCTTCGCCGGAGAGCTCCGAGTGGGTGGGAAAGACCCGGTATTCCAGACCGCTCCCTTCCAGAACCAGAAGGGCCTTCTCCACCGCCTTGTAATCCCCCTGGAGGAGGGGGTAAAGGGCGAAGAGGGCCTTCACCGCCATCTTCCCAAGTATAGGGCGGGGCGGTTCCCGGCCCGCCTCCCCGCGGCCTCGGCCTCGGGGAAGGGCGGGGCGGCCTCCGGGGCCAGATAGACCGCCCCCGCCTCCGCCTCCGGGGGGCCCAGGAGGGCGAGGAGGTCCTCCCGGGAGAGGAAGCGGGCCTGGGCCCAGGGGAGCGCGCCCCTCTCCCCAAGCCTCCGGTAGAGGGCGGCCCAGGGGGAGAGGGCCTCGAGGATCCCCACGAGGAGGGCCCCTCCTGGCTTCAGGACCCTTCTGGCCTCGGCGAGGGTCTTCTCCACGTCCTCCACGAACTCCAGCACGGTGAAGAGGAGGACCAGGTCAAAGCTCCCCTCGGGAAAGGGCAGGGCCTCCCCCCGGCCCGCTAACCAAAGGGCCTCGGGCGCCCGGGCCTCCCCTAGGCGGCGCATGGCCTCCGAGGGCTCGAGGCCCACCTTCCTCGGGTAGGGGAGGCGCCTAAGCCAGTACCCCGTGCCCGCCCCCACCTCCAGGAGGCTTTCCCCCGGGGGGAGGAGGCGGAGGAGGGCCCCTTCCTCCTCAGCGATCGCATAGGCCCCCAAGGGGGTCTCGTACCAGGCCTCGTAGGCCTCGGCGATGGGGGCGAAGGGGTCCACGCCCCTAGTCTAGCCGGAGGACCGCGCCCTCATCGGGGCGCAGGAGGAGCCTCTCCCCTACCCCCTCCTCCCGGTCCAGGTGGGTGGAGAGGACCACCCGCCCTCCACTGGGAAGCCCCAGAGCCCGCTCCTTCTCGGTGAGGTTCAAGGCCACGAGCCAGCCCTCCCCCCGGAAGTAGGCGTAGACCCCCCCCTGGGCCCGGTAGGTGCGGTAGGCCCCGTAGAGGAGCCCGGGGTCCTTCCTCAGGGCGATGAGGCGCCTCACCAACTGGAGCATGGATCGGGGGTCCTCCTCCTGGAGGGCCACGTTCCTCCTGGGGTAGTCGGGGTTCACGGGAAGCCAGGGCTCCACCGTGGAAAACCCCGCGTAGGGGGAGGCGTCCCACTGCATGGGGGTGCGGCAGGGGTCGCGGCCCGGAGGGAGGCCGTGCTCCCCCAGGCGGCCCTTCTGGCGGAGGGCGGCGGGGTCCTGGACCCTTTCCCAAGGGATCTCCCCATTGACCATGCCGATCTCGTCCCCGTAGTACCAGGTGGGGGTGCCCCTTAGGGTGAAGAGGAGCGTGGCCGCTACCCGGGCCTGGGCCTCCCCCAGGCGGGAGGCGAGCCGGGGCTGGTCGTGGTTGCCCAGGACCCAGTTGGGCCAGTCCCAGGGGGTGAGGAGGCCCTCGTACATCTCCACGATCCGGGAGAGGTTTTCGGGCCGCCAGTCGGGAAGCCCCTGGGTGACCAGGCTGAAGTTGAAGGGGAGGTGGCACCCCGCGGCGTAGTAGCGCACCAGGCGAAAGAGGGGCAGGTAGATCTCCCCCACCATGACCCTTTCCCGCCCCGGCTCGGAGAACTCGTCCAGCACAAAGCGCATCTCCCGCACGTAGGCGTAGGTTTCCGGCTGGTCCTCGGTGTAGAGGTGCTCGTGCCGGGCCCGGTCGGGCAGGCCTGGACGGAAGGCGGGGCTTCCCGGCTCGTCGCGGAAAAGGGGGTCCTTGCCCAAAAGCCAGAGGGTGTCCACCCGGAAGCCGTCCACCCCAAGGCGGAGCCAAAAGCGCATGGCCTCGAGGATCGCCTCCCGCACCTCGGGATTGCGCCAGTTGAGGTCGGGCTGCTCGGGGAGGAAGAGGTGGAGGTAGTACTGGCCCGTCCTCTCGTCCAGGGTCCAGGCGGGGCCGCCGAAGAAGCTCTGCCAGTTGTTGGGGGGGCCCCCGCCGGGCCCCGGGTCCTTCCAGATGTACCAGTCCCGCCTGGGATTTTCCCGGGAGGCGCGTGAGGCCAAGAACCAGGGGTGCTCGTTGGAGGTGTGGTTGGGAACGAGGTCTATCAAGACCCTGAGCCCCAGGGCGTGGGCCCCCTCCAGGAGGGCCTTGAAGTCCTCCAGGGTGCCGAAGACGGGGTCCACGTCGGTGTAGTCGGCCACGTCGTAGCCGAAGTCCCTCATGGGGCTTTTGTAGAAGGGGGAAAGCCAGACGGCGTCCACCCCCAAGGCCTTGAGGTAGGGAAGCCTCTGCCCCACGCCCACCAGGTCCCCAACGCCGTCCCCGTTCGCGTCCTGGAAGCTTCGGGGGTAGATCTGGTAGATGACCGCCTCCTTCCACCAGGCCATGGCCCCAGTCTACGCTCCTGGCCCGGGGGAGCAGCCCCGGGGCCGACCCCCCTTTGGCAGGGCCCTCCGGCCCTTGGCCCCGGGAGCCTGGGAGGAGGTATCCTGGGCCCTATGGGGCTCATCATCGTGGCCAACCGGGCCCCCTTCCGCCTCACCCCCGAGGGGCTGGTGCCCGCCGTGGGCGGGCTCGCCACCGCCCTCCTCCCCGTCCTCGAGGCCAAGGAAGGCGTCTGGGTGGCCGCAGGGGAGTGGAAGGAAGGAGGAAAGGCCCCGGCCACCCTAAAGGGCCCGGTCCGCCTGGAGCAGGTCCCCATCCCGGAAAGGGAATGGCAGGGCTACTACGGGGGCTTTTCCAACCGGGTGCTCTGGCCCCTCTGCCACTATTTTCTGGAGCGGACGGAGCTGAAGCGGGAGTTCTACCAGGACTACCTGCGGGCCAACCGGCGCTTCGCCGAGAAGGTGCTGCAGGTGTGGCGGGAGGGGGACGCGGTCTTCGTCCAGGACTACCACCTCCTCCTCCTGCCCAGGTTTCTCCGGGAACGGGCGCCGGGGAGGATGAGGATCGGGTTCTTCTACCACATCCCCTGGCCCTCTAGCGGCGTCTTCCGCATCCTCCCCTGGGGCCGGGCCCTGGTGGAAGGCCTCCTGGGGGCCGACCTCATCGGCTTCCACACCCAGGAGTACGCGGAGAACTTCCTCAGGACCGCGGCCCACTACGGGTTCCCCGTAGAGGAAGGCCGGGTCCGGGTTGGGGACCGCTGGGCGAGGGTGGAGGTCCACCCCCTGGGCATCGACACGGGCCGCTTTGGGGAGCTGGCCCAGGACCCCCACATCGGCCTCCAGGCCCGGGGCCTGAAGCACCTGGCGGGGGCCGACCGCCTCATCCTAGGGGTGGACCGGCTGGACTACACCAAGGGGATCCTGGAGCGGCTTCTGGCCTACGAGCGCTTCCTCCAGTCCTACCCCCAGTGGCGGGGGCGGGTGAGCCTTTTCCAGATCGCCACCCCCAGCCGCACGGGCGTGGGCGCCTATCGGGAGCTCAAGCGCCTGGTGGACGAGGTGGTGGGGCGGATCCTGGGGAACTTCCTCCGGGAGGACTGGGTACCCCTCCGCTACTTCTACCAGACCTACACCCAGGAGGAGCTGGCCACCTTCTACCGGGCGGCGGACGTGGCCCTCATCACCCCCCTGCGGGACGGGATGAACCTGGTGGCCCTGGAGTACGCCTACACCTCGGATAGTGGGGCCCTGGTCCTCTCCAACCTGGCGGGGGCGGCGGAGCACCTGAAGGAGGCCTTTCTGGTCAACCCCTACGACCTGGACGGGGTAGCCCGGACCCTGGACCGGGCCTTGCGGACCCCGGAAGGGGAAAGGCGGGAGCGGCTCGCGAGGCTCAAGCGGCGCATCCAGGCCCTGGACGCCAAGAGTTGGGCGGAGCGCTTCCTGGCCTCCTTGGAGGCGGCGTGAAGGCGGAAAACCCGGTTTTCCTCCTGGACTACGACGGAACCCTGGCCCCCGTGGCCCCGAGGCCCGAGGAGGCCTTCCCCCATCCGGAGACCCCAAGGGTCCTGGAGGCCCTCCGCCAACGCCACCCGGTGTACGTGGTGACGGGAAGGCGGGTGGAGGACCTGGAACGCCTTCTACCCCTGCCGGGCCTCCCCGTGGTGGGCGGGCACGGCCTGGAGGAGGGGGTTTTGGGTGGGGAGAAGCGGTCCCTCTTCCCCGTGGACCTAACCCCCTTGCGGGCGCGCCTGCCCCGGTGCCCCGGGGTCCGGGTGGAGGACAAGGGCTTTGCCCTGGCCCTGCACTACCGGGAGGCGGAGGATGAGGCCCAGGCCCTGGCCTGCCTGCAGGCCTGGCTCGGGGAGGTGGAGGGGCTTTTGCGGGCCTTGGGCCTCGAGGTCCTCCCGGGGAAGAAGGTCCTGGAGATCAAGCCCCAGGGCGTGAACAAGGGGGAGGCGGTGCTCCGGCTCCTGGCGCGCCACCCCGGGAGGACCCCGGTCTACATCGGGGACGACACCACGGACGAGACCGCCTTCCGGGCCCTGGAGGGCCGGGGCCTCACCCTCAAGGTGGGGCCCGGGCCCACGGCGGCCCAGGGGCGGCTTAGGGATGTGGAGGCGGTGTTGGCCTACTTGAAAACCTACCTCTAGTCCCCTAACTTGGGGGCGTGGACCCCCTTTGGTACAAGGATGCGGTCATCTACCAGCTCCACGTGCGCTCCTTCTTTGACGCTAACCACGACGGCTACGGGGACTTCGCCGGCCTCAAGGAGAAGCTCCCTTACCTGGAGGCCCTGGGGGTGAACACCCTCTGGCTCATGCCCTTCTTCCAGTCCCCCCTGCGGGACGACGGGTACGACATCTCCAACTACTACCAGATCCTCCCCGTCCACGGCAGTCTGGAGGACTTCAAAGCCTTTTTGGACGAGGCCCACGCACGGGGGATCCGGGTCCTCATAGAGTTGGTCCTGAACCACACCTCCATAGACCACCCCTGGTTTCAGGAGGCCCGGAAGCCCGGCAGCCCCATGCGGGACTGGTACGTCTGGAGCGATACCCCAGAGAGGTACAAGGGGGTCCGGGTCATCTTCCAGGACTTTGAACCCTCCAACTGGACCTGGGACCCCGTGGCCCAGGCCTACTACTGGCACCGCTTCTACCACCACCAGCCCGACCTGAACTGGGACAACCCCGAGGTGGAGCGGGCCATCCACGAGGTGATGTTCTTCTGGGGCGACCTGGGCGTGGACGGCTTCCGCCTGGACGCCGTCCCCTACCTTTACGAGCGGGAGGGCACGAGCTGCGAAAACCTCCCCGAGACCATCGCCGCGGTCAAACGCCTGCGCAAGGCCCTGGAGGAACGCTACGGGCCGGGGAAAATCCTCCTGGCCGAGGCCAATATGTGGCCGGAGGAGACCCTCCCCTACTTCGGCGAGGGGGACGGGGTGCACATGGCCTACAACTTCCCCCTGATGCCCAGGATCTTCATGGCCCTCCGCCGGGAGGACCGCGGGCCCATCGAGGCCATGCTCAAGGAGACGGAGGGGATCCCCGAAGCGGCCCAGTGGGCCCTCTTCCTGCGCAACCACGACGAGCTCACCCTGGAGAAGGTCACGGAGGAGGAGCGGGAGTTCCTGTGGGAGGTCTACGCCCCGGACCCCCAGTACCGGATCAACCTGGGCATCCGGCGGCGCCTCATGCCCCTGCTGGGCGGGGACCGCAGGCGGTATGAGCTCTTGCACGCCCTGCTTTTCACCCTGAAGGGAACCCCCATCATCTACTACGGGGACGAGATCGGCATGGGGGATAACCCCTTCCTGGGGGACCGCAACGGGGTCCGCACCCCCATGCAGTGGTCCTCCGACCGCAACGCCGGCTTCTCCCGCGCCCCCCATCACCGCCTCTTTCTCCCTCCCATCAGCGAGGGACCCTACAGCTACCACTTCGTCAACGTGGAGGCCCAGCAGGAAAACCCCCACTCCTTGCTGAACTTCGTCCGCCGCTTCCTGGCCCTGAGAAACCGGCACGCCCAGACCTTTGGCCGGGGGAGCCTGGCCCTCCTGCCCGTGGAAAACCGCCGGATCCTGGCCTATGTGCGGGAGTACCAAGGGGAGAGGATCCTGGTGGTGGCCAACCTCTCCCGCTACACCCAGGCCTTTGACCTCCCCCTCGAGGCCCACAGGGGCCTGGTGCCCGTGGAGCTCTTCTCCCAAAACCCCTTTCCCCCGGTGGAGGGCCCCTACCGCCTCACCCTGGGTCCCCACGGGTTCGCCTTCTTCGCCCTCACCCCCGAGGAGCCCCTCCGGGTCCAGACCCCCGACTGGAAGGAGGAGGCCGTCCCCGAAAGCGTCCCCGAAGTGCCCTTAAAGGAGGGCCCCGAGATCCTCTTCGTGGAAACCCTGGCGGAGGAGGGCTCCCGCAAGGCCTTCCTAGACGCCTTGACCCAGAGCCTGAGAGGCCGGAGCTGGCTCGCTTTGAAGCCCGAGCGGGCGGAGCTCCTGGACGCCCTGCGCCTGCAAAAGGACCCTCCCCTTTACCTGACCCTCCTCCGCCTCGAGGGCCAGGGGGTGCAAGACGTCTTCCTCCCCATCCGCTTCCAGCCCACCATGGTCCAGGCCCCGGGGCTTTTCGCCCGCACCTGGCCCAAGGAGGGCTACCTTTACGAGCTATCCCAGGACGCAGGATTCTACAGCCTCCTCCTGGAAAGGTTGGCGAGGGGCTTTGAGGGCCGAAGCCTCAAGGCCTACTACCGGGGCCACCACCCGGGGCCGGTCCCAAAGGGTTTGGACCTCCTCCACCCGGGGCTAGCCGCCGGGGAGGGGGTTTGGCTCCAGTCGGGCCTGGTGCAGGACGGCGGCTTGGAGCGCACCCTGGAGGTCCTGCCCCAGCTCCCCTTTCCTTGGATCCTCTCCCCCAAAGGCAGGCTCCTCTGGGAGCGAGGCGGCCAGCGGCGCGTCCTGGCCCTCACGGGCTCCCTGCCCCCAGGCCAGCCTCGGGAAGCCTTCGCCTTGGCCCAGGCCATGGCCGCCGAGGGGCTTTCCCGGCTCCAGGGACACCCCTTGCCCGTGGAAAGCCGGGGGCTCCTGGCCGAGGCCCTGCGGGAGCTGGAGGCCTTGGCCCGCCTCCTGGGCGTGCGCCTCGCCCTCCTCCACCAGGCGCTGGCGGAAGCGGAGGGGGAGGAGGGAGGGCAGCCCCTCCTGGGCCGGGGGCTGGGGGCCTTCCTGGAGGTGGCGGGAGAGGTCTACCTCTTGGCCCTGGGATCCAGGGGACGTGGCCACCCCTTAGAGGACCTGGCCCGGCTAGCCTACGACCTGGAGCGGGCGGTGGCCCTAGCCTGGGAAGGCTCGGAGGAAACCCCCTGGGAACTCCGGAGCGAGGTGGGGGAGTTTCTGGAGGAGGCCCTCCTTTCGGCCTGGCAGAGCGCCGCCCAGGCCCCCCCGCCCGAAAAGGAGGCCTGGACCGCCGCCATGCTCCGCTGGTCCGAGGCCCAGCTCCTCCGGGAGGACCACCCCGCGCGCCAGCGCATCCACGAGCGCTGGCGGAGGAAGGCCCAGGAGACTTAGCCGCGGACGGCCTGGGCCTTGGGGGAGAACTGGGCTTCCTCGGGGAGGAGGCGGTGCCTCTTGGCCCTTTTGTAGACGGCCTCCCACATGCGGCAGAAGGCGCAGGCCGCTCCCGTGGTGGGGTAGCCGCACCGCTGGCACTCCCGAAGGGGTACCTCCCCCTCGGGCTTCAAGTGAGGTTGGATTTTATCCAGGAAACCTTCCAGGAAGCGGAGCTTGGCCCCAGGCATCTCCTTTTCCACCCGGTTCAGCGCCTCCTTGTAGAGGAGGCTCTTGGCCCCTTGGGCGTTGGGGCACTCCTCGTGGAGGTAGCGGATACCCCGAAGGAGGGTGTAGGCGAGGACCTCCCGTTCGCTGAAGCGGTAGAAGGGCTTGACCCGGGCGGCGAGGCCCGGCCTCTCGGGGAGGACGGGCCCCTGGCGGGCGAGGGCATCCTCCTGGGGGTTCAGGAGGTTGCCCAAGAGCACGGCGGCCTCGTCGTCCAGGTTGTGGCCCGTGGCCACCACCCTGAAGCCCTCCTCCAGGGCCACCTGGTTGATGAGGTAGCGCTTGGAAAGCCCGCAGGCGGAGCAGGCCACCCGCCCGGAAAGCGCCGCCAGCTCCGGCACGCCGAAGCCGTAGGCCTCCTTGAGGTCCACCACGAGAAGGGGAAGCCCCCGCTCCCTAGCGAAGGCCTGGGTGACCTCGAGGCTCCTTTTGGAGTACTCCCCGATGCCGAGCTCCAGGTGGAGCCCCACGGCCTCGTAGCCCAGGCGGTGGAGGACGTCCCAAAGGGCCAGGGAGTCCTTCCCCCCGGAGACGGCCACCAGGACCCTTTCCCCAGGCCGCAGCATCCGGTGGCGGCGGATGGCCCTCTCGGTCTCCTTAACAAACCACTCCAGGTAGTGCTCCTTGCAAAGGGCGAAGCCCCGGCTCTTCACCTCCACCTGGGCCTTGGCCCGGCATACCTTGCAAACCATCTAGCCTCCGGAGATGGCGGAGAGGACCTCCAGGGTGTCCCCCTCCTCCACCCTCTCGTCCAGGGTAAGGAGCTCCTCCCCCCGCACGGCCACCACGGTCTCGGGGTTCAGGCCCAGCTCCTCCAGGACCTCCCTGAGGGGCCTATCCCCCCGCACCTCCACCTCCTTCCGCTCGGGCAGGCGCAGGATCACCCTCACCCCGCTAGTGTAGCAGGTAGGGCTCTGCCAGCTCCGTGAGCCTTCTCAGGGTAAGGCGGTTGCGCCCCTCGATCTCCGGCTTCCTGGGGATCTCCGGGTAGGCCCCCTCGGGGTCGTGGAGGGTGGGGGTGAGGGGCTTCCCCAGACGGGCCTCCCAGAGGCGGAGCCAGGCCTCGGGAAGCCTCTCAGGCAGGGGAAGGCCGTGGAAGACGTGGTAGAGGAGGGTCCAGACCCGGACCGTAGCGTCCAGGCTGTACCCGCCCCCCAAGGTGAAGAGGACCCGGCCTCCGGCGTAGGCCTCCGCGTACTCCAGGATGAGGCGGAAGAGGCGCTCGTAGGCCCGGGTGGTGAGGAGGAGGTCGGCCAGGGGGTCCAAGAAGTGGGCATCAGCCCCCGCCTGGACCACCAGGACATCGGGGCGGAAGGCCCCAAGGGCCCAGGGCAGGAGGGCCTCAAAGACCTCCAGGTAGCTCCCGTCCTCCGTGAAGGGCTCCAGGGGGAGATTCAGCTTCCGCCCCAGGCCTGCCCCCCGGCCTATCTCGTGGACGTGGCCCGTGCCGGGAAAGAGGTAGCGCCCCGACTCGTGGAGGCTTAGGGTGAGGACCTCCTTCTCCTCGTAGTGGATCCACTGCACCCCGTCCCCGTGGTGGACGTCGATGTCCAGATAGGCCACCCTTAGGCCCGCCCGCACCAAGTGGCGGATGGCCACGGAGAGGTCGTTGTAGACGCAAAAGCCCGAGGCCCGGTCGTACTGGGCGTGGTGGAGGCCGCCCCCCAGCTGCAGAACCCGCCGCTCCCCAACTAGGATCCGCCTCGCCCCCTCAAGGGTCCCCCCCACCAGGACCCGGGCCGCCCGGTCCATCCCCGGAAAGACCGGGGTGTCCCCCGTGCCCAGGCCGTAGTGCTCCAAATCCGGCACCCCCTCGCCGCAGCTTGCCGCCTCCACCCGCCTCACCAGCCTCTCGGAGTGGACGGAGAGCACCTCCTCCCGGCTGGCCTCGGGGGGGGCCAGGGGTTCCCGCCAGACCCCCAGGGCCTGGAGCAGGGAGGTGAGCATCTCCAGGCGGGCGGGGGTGAAGGGGTGGCCTGGGCCAAAGTTGTAGAGGCGGTACTCGTCCCGGTAGATCACCATGGCTTCTTGGGGGGCCAGAGCACCTCAAAGCCCGCCTCCCGGAGGCCCTGGGCCAGGAGGTGGGTCTCCAGGGTGTTCACCCGCGCCACGGCCCGCACATACTCCCCCTCCTCGGGGTAGGAGAGGAGGGAGTGGATGTTCACCCCCCGCCCCGCCAGAAAGCCCGTGAGGCGGGCCAGCTCCCCCACCCGGTCAGGAAGGCGCACCTCCAGCCTTCCGGAGGGCTCCGTGACCCCGGTGAGCCTGAGGAGGGCGTCCAGGAGGTCTATTCCCGTCACGATGCCCACGATCTCCCCATCCTCCAGGACGGGCAGGCAGCCGATCTTGCGGTGGCGCATGACGAAGGCCGCCTCCTCCACGGGGTCCAAGGGGTGGGCGGTCACCACCTCTCGGGTCATGACCTCCCCCACCTGGGTGCACCCGGGGCAGGGACCCTTGGGGTTCAGGTGGCTGGTGGCCAGGCGGATATCCCGGTCGGTAACGATGCCCACCAGTCTCCCCTCCGCCACCACGGGAAGGTGGCGGATGCCCCTTGCCAGGAGGAGCCCGTAGGCCTCCTCGAGGGTCACATCTGGGCCCACGGTGAGGACCGGACCCTTCATCACATCCTTGACCAGCATGGGGCCAGTATACCCCCAAGAGGGCAAACCTGGCCTATGAGGTTTCTGCGGATCTTGGGGCCCCCACCCTACTTGGGCCAACCTTCGCGCCCGAAAGGGCCCTTCCTAGCCCCCGCCGCGGCAAAAGCCACGGCGGGGTACTTAGAGGATGTCGTCCCGGATGCAGGCCTTGAGGTGGCCCGGGGCCACCTCCTTGAGCTCGGGGACCACCTCTGCGCACTCGGGCAGGGCGTAGCGGCACCGGGTGCGGAAGACGCACCCCGAAGGGGGGTTGATGGGGGAAGGGATGTCTCCCTGGAGGACGATCCGCTCCCGCTTCACCGTGGGGTCAGGGATGGGCACGGCGGAGAGAAGGGCCTCGGTGTAGGGGTGCTTGGGGCTCCGGTAGAGGTCCCGGGAGGAGGCGATCTCCATGATCTTCCCCAGGTACATCACCGCCACCCGGTCGGAGATGTACTCCACCACCGCCAGGTCGTGGGCGATGAAGAGCATCGTGAGGCCCAGCTCCTCCTTCAGGTCCTGGAGGAGGTTCACCACCTGGGCCTGGATGGAAACGTCCAGGGCGGAAACGGGCTCATCGGCCACGATGAACTCCGGGGCCACCGCCAGGGCCCGGGCGATGCCGATCCTCTGCCGCTGCCCCCCGGAGAACTCGTGGGGGTAGCGGCGCATGTGGTCTGGGGAGAGGCCCACGAGTTTTAGTAGCTCCGCCACCCGCTCCAGGCGCTCCTCTGGGGTCTTGCCCAGCCCGTGGATGAGGAGGGGCTCGGCGATGATGTCCCCCACGGTCATCCGGGGGTTCAGGGAGCTGAAGGGGTCCTGGAAGATGATCTGCATCCGGCGCCGGAAGGGGCGGAGCCTGTCCCGGGGCAGCTCGGTGATGTCCTGGCCGTCAAAGAGGATGCGCCCCCCCGTGGGCTCAATGAGGCGGAGGAGGGTGCGGCCCACCGTGGTCTTGCCGCTCCCCGACTCCCCCACCAGGCCCAGGACCTCCCCCTTCCTGATGGCGAAGGAAACCCCGTCCACCGCCTTGACGGTCCCCACCACCCGGGAGAGGATCCCGCCCCGGATGGGAAAGTGCTTCTTCAGGTCCTTGAGCTCCAGGAGAACCCCGTTCATGCCCTGACCTCCAGGATCTCCCGCCAACGCACGCACCGGACCTGCCGCCCCTCCCCGGCGTCCTCCAAGGGGGGGACCTCCCGATCGCAGAGGCCCTCCGCGTAGTGCTTGCACCGGGGGTGGAAGGCGCACCCAGGGGGGAGGTAGAGGGGGTTGGGGACGTTCCCGGGGATGGCCTCCAGGCGGACCTTGTGCTCCGCCGCCAGGTCCAACCGGGGCACGGAGTGGAGGAGCCCCTGGGTGTAGGGGTGAAGGGGTTCCTTGAAGAGGGGCACCACGTCCGCCTGCTCCACCGCCCGGCCCGCATACATCACCACCACCCGGTCGGCCATCTCCGCCACCACCCCCAGGTTGTGGGTGATGAAGAGGATGCTCATGCCAAACTCCTCCTGGAGCCTCTTCATGAGCTCCAGGATCTGGGCCTGGATGGTCACGTCCAAGGCCGTGGTGGGCTCATCGGCGATGAGCAAGGAGGGGTTGCAGGAGAGGGCCATGGCGATCATCACCCGCTGCCGCATCCCCCCCGACATCTGGTGGGGGTAGTTGGCCAGCCGCCTCTTGGGCTCGGGAATCCCCACCAGGTCTAGCATGTGGGCGGCCAAGTCCATGGCCTCCTTCCGGTTCTTCCCCTGGTGGAGCATGATGGCCTCGGCGATCTGGTCCCCCACCGTGTACACCGGGTTCAGAGAGGTCATGGGCTCCTGGAAGATCATGGCGATGTCGTTGCCCCGGATCCGCCGCATCTCCGCCTCGGGGAGCTTGGTGAGGTCCCGGACCTGCCCGTCCTTCCCCCGGAAGAGGACCTCCCCCCCCACGATCCGCCCAGGAGGCGTGGGGATCAGACGCATGATGGCCAAAGAAGTCACGCTCTTCCCCGAACCCGACTCCCCCACCACGGCCAGGGTCTCCCCTCTGTCCACGTGGAAGGAGACCCCGTCCACCGCCTTCACCACCCCGTCGTCGGTGAAGAAGTGGACCTTGAGGTCCCTCACCTCCAGTAGCCGCTTCTCGTCCATGCTAGCTCCTTCGGGCGTTGCCCCGAAAACACCTCATCCGTTATACGCCATACCTGGTCAAAAGAGAAGGGCCTACTGCCTTCGCCTGGGGTCCAGGGCATCCCTGAGGCCATCCCCTAAAAAGTTCCAGGAGAGCACGGAAAGGAAGATGAAAAACCCCGGCCAGAGCACCCAGGGGCGGTCGGTGAAGGAGGCGAAACCTCCCTGCTGGGCCGCCTGTAGGAGAAGGCCCCAGCTGGTGTAGGGCTCCGTGACCCCAAGCCCCAAGAATGAAAGGCCCGACTCCCCCAGGATAAACCCGGGGATGGTAAGGGAGAGGCTCACGATGATGTAGCTGGCGGTAGCGGGCAGGATGTGGCGGCCGATGATGCGCCTATCGGAAGCCCCCAGGGCCCGGGCCGCCTGCACGTAGTCCATCTCCCTTACGGAGAGGACGATGCCCCGCACCACCCGGGCGAGCCCCCCCCAGCCGATGAAGCCTAGAAGCCCCACCACCAGGTAGAAGGTGAAAAGGGGGTCAATGTTCGTAGGAAAAACCGCCCTCAAGGAGATGAGGAGGAAGAGGGAGGGAATGGCGGCGATGATCTCCACAGTGCGCATGATGAGGTCGTCAGGGTCCAAGCGGATGGGCTCCCGGAAAATGCGACGGAGGATGAGGAAAACCGCCCCCACCCCCAGGAGGAGGACTACCCCGTCCACCAGGGTGGTATAGGAAAAGAGCTTATCCTGGGGGCTTAAGCGGACGAAGGAGAGGGCTAGGAAAAGGGCCGCTCCCCCCACCCCAAGCCAGAGGAGGAGGCTCAGGGGCCCAAGAAGAAGGCCCGCCCCCCGCCAAGCGGAAGGGGGTAGGGAGAGCCGGAAGGGCCTTCCCGAGAAGTACCCGGCGATGCCCCCAAGGAGGAGGCCCAGGACGAAGGAAACCAGGGCCGAGAGGATGCCGATGGTGAGGGATACCTGGCCCCCGTAGACCACGCGGCTGAAGAGGTCCCGGCCAAAGTTGTCCGTGCCCATGAGGAAGATGCGCCCGGGAGGGTCCACGCCGAAGAGGCGTAGGTCGGAGCGGAAGACCCGGAAGATGGTGTAGGGCTGTTCCGGGGTGCGCACGAAGAAGCGGACGTAGAACTTCCCCTGGCTGGGGTCCTCCTCGTAGCGGGGCTGGAGGGTGACGGGGTCAATACTCCTCTGGGTGGCGTAGACGAAGGGGCGGCTCAAGCGGCCTGTTTCCGGGTCCACGAAGTGGATGCGGCTTGGAGGGTGGTGGCCCTTGGGGGGGAAGAGCTCGTAGTAGTTGGGGTCGTAAGGGCTGAAGAAGCCCGCGAAGGCGGCCATGAAGTAGAGGATCAGGAGGATGCGCCCGCCCCAGACCGCCAGGCGGTGTTTGCGGAACTGGCGTAAGGCGACGGCGAACTGGGAAGCGGAGGCTCGTTCCAAGGGCCACCCCCTACTCGTAGCGGATCCTGGGGTCCACCCAAGCCAAGAGCAAGTCGGAGATCAGGTTGCCGACCATAAGGAGTACCAGGCTCACGGTGAGGAAGCCCGCGATCACGTAGAGGTCCTGGCTGGCGATGGCGTCTAGGAGGAAGGGGGTGATACCCGGCCAGGCCATGACCACCTCTACAAAGCCCGCCCCAGAGATGAGGCTAGGAAGAAGGCCGCCTAGGGTGGCCACGAAGGGGATGACCGCGTTGCGGAAGGCGTGCTTGTAGAGGACCAGCCGCTCCGCGAGGCCCTTGGCCCGGGCGGTGCGGATGTAGTCCTGGCCCAAGACCTCGAGCATCTGCCCCCGCATGAGGCGGGAGAGCCCGGCGATGTCGTTGGCTGTGGCCACCAGGATGGGCACCACCGCGTGCCAGGCGATGTCCAGCCACTGCTTGAGGGGGGGCATCTGCTCAAAGCCGCTGCTGGTCATACCCGAGACCGGGAAAAGGAGGACTCCGGTCTTGAACTTGATCTGCAGAAGGATGTAGATGGCGATGAGGGCCAGGAAGAAGCTGGGCACGGAAAGGCCCACGTAGGCCAGAAAGGAGAGGATCCGGTCCCCCAGGGAGTACGGGCGCACCGCCCCGTAGACCCCGATGGGGATGGCCACCAGGTAGAGGAGGAGGGTGGAGGGGATGACGATGACCATGGAGTTCACCACTCGGGGCCAGATGACCTCGAGCACCGGGGCCTGGTAGGCGAAGGAGTATCCCAGGTTCAGGTGGAGGAGGTTGTTCATCCACAGGAGGTACTGCTCGTAGATGGGGCGGTCCAGACCAAACTGGGCCCGGAGGCGGGCGATGGTCTCTGGGGTAACCTTAGGGTCCAGCTCCAGTTGGGTCAGGTAGTCCCCCGGGGCCATCTGGATGATGAGGAAGGCCAGGAAGGTAGCCCCGAAGAAGGTGGGGATAAGGTAGAGGATGCGGCGGAAGATGTAGGCTGCCATAGTGGCGGAAGGCGCCCCGGAGCCAGGACCCCAGGGCGCACCTAGCTTAGCTCACCTCTTGATGAAGGTCAGCTCCAGCTGCCGCTGCCCCCAGATGCTGGAGATGATGGCATCGGGGTGCTCGCCCCCCAGGCGATTGTTCCAGGCGGGGTGGTAGTTGGGGCCGGCAATGTAAATGACAGGGAGGAGCTCTGCTTCGATCTCCTGCATGCGGAAGGCGATCTCCCGCCGCCTCTGGAAGTCCAGCTCCGCGCGGCCGCGGGAGTAGAGGGCGTCCAGCTGGGTCTCCCTAGGGTCCAGGCACTGGCCCGACTTGTTCCACATGTGGAGGTTACCATTGCAGGGCACCACATTAGCGCCAAAGGGCCAGTCCAGGCCGCCCCCTGTGAGGCCGATGATGATGGCGTCAAACGGCCGGTCGGGGCCGGAGGAGAGGAGCTGGCCCACCAGGGTGTTGAAGTCAATGGCCTGGAAGTTGACCCTGACCCCCACTTTCCTGGCCTCATCTACGATGAGTCTGGCGATCTGCTCCCGCTGGACGTTGCCGGCGTTGGTGGACAGGTTGAACTCCAGGCGGCGGCCCCTGCTATCCACCAGGAAGCCCTCCCGGTCCCTCCGAGTAAAGCCCAGTTCAGCGAGGAGCTTGGACGCCTGGTTCAGGTCGTACTCGTACTTGGGCACCCTGGGGTTCACCCACTGGGTGAGGACCGGGTAAACGCTGGTGTACATGGGAGTGCCCAGGCCCCCGTAGACGATGTCAATGACCGCCTGTCGGTTCACCACATGGCTCATGGCCCGGCGGAACTTGTCGGAGCGGAAGAGGCTCTGCTTGAAGGGGTCCGAGGCCTTGTTCCAGTTGAAGACCATGAACTGGCTGGAGGCTACAGGGGAAGCGTTCACCTTGAGGGTGGCGTCCAGACGGCCCGCCTGGATGGCCTGGCGCACCTGGGAGATGTGGTCTACGGTAGCGGGGTTGAAGACATCGATGTTCCCCACGAGGAACTGGGCCAGCTGGGCGTTGGTGTCCGCAACGATCCGGATCTCGTAGCGGTCCAGGTAGGGGAGGGGGTTGCCCGCCTCGTCCCTGTTCCACTCCCCAAAGGCGGGGTTCCGCCTGAGGACTAGGCGCTCCCCGGGGCGGTAGCTCTCAATGAGCCAAGGGCCGCCAGAGACGATACTGGCAGGGTCCGCGCTCAGGGGCCACATCCTCTTGATACCCTCCGCCCCCTCCCGCTGGTAGACGGGGCCGAAGATGTGGGCGGGCCAGGGCGCAAAGCTGGCCACGCTGAAGGCCTCAGCGTCCGTCCTAGGGTAGATGAAGCGGATGGTGTAGTCATCCAGCTTCCGAAGGACAATGGGCCTGCCGTCAAGGAAGAAGGAGTCGTAAGCGTTGGAGCCCACCGCTTTGTCCGTGTGGATGCGCCAGGTGGTGATCCAGTCATCGGCGGTGATGGGGCGGCCATCGGACCACCTCATGCCCCGGCGGATCTTGAAGGTGATCTCCAGTCTGTTGGGGCTCACCGTGAAGGACTCGGCCATGTAGGGGATCCAGTCCCCGGTGGTGGGGTCCCGGGTCACGAGGCCCCTATCTCCCGAGATGATGCTAGGCACATTGCCCGCCTCGGCGGTGATGAAAGGGTTAAAAGTGCGGTAGTCGGAAATGACCGCCGCCCGCAAGGTACCCCCGCGCCTTGCCTCCTGGGGCTTGGCCACCGTCCACTTCTGCGGCCAGACGAAGGTCTGGGCGCTGGCGGCGCCCGCCAGGGCCAAAAGGCCGATCAGCACCAAGGCTTTTTTCATTCCAACCTCCTCGAGGTCTTATTGGGGTAAGGGTACCCGTTGGGGTAAGGGTACCCGCCCCGTCAGGGGGTTGTCAAGAGGTGGGGTGCCTTGACCCTGGGAAGAGGGCGTGGGAAAATCCCTGGCGTAGGGAGGCGGCATGAGGGCGGTGGTGATGGAGGCTCGAGGCGGCCCAGAAGTCCTGAAGCCCACGGAGATGCCCACCCCGGAGCCAGGGCCCAAGGAGGTGCGCCTAAGGGTGAGGGCGGCGGCCCTCAACCACCTGGACGTCTGGGTGCGCAAGGGGGTAGCGAGCCCCCGGATCCCCCTTCCCCACATCCTGGGGGCCGACGCCAGCGGGGTGGTGGAGGCCGTGGGGCCTGGGGTTACCGCCTTCGCCCCAGGGGACGAGGTGGTGGTGAATCCCGGGCTTTCCTGCGGCCATTGCGAACGGTGCCTTTCGGGAGAGGATAACCTCTGCCCCCGCTACGAGATCCTAGGGGAGCACCGCCACGGGGCCTATGCCCAGTACCTGGTGGTCCCCGAGGTGAACCTCCTCAGGAAGCCCCAGGGCTTCTCCTTTGAGGAGGCGGCCGCTATTCCCCTCACCTTCCTCACCGCCTGGCAGATGGTGGTGGACAAGCTTCAGGTGCGCCCCGGGGACGACGTTTTGGTCATGGCGGCGGGAAGCGGGGTGAGCGTGGCCGCCATCCAGATCGTCAAGCTCTTTGGGGGGCGGGTCATCGCCACCGCAGGCTCGGAGGACAAGCTGCGGAAGGCCCAGGAGCTTGGGGCTGACGAGGTGGTGAACTACACCCACCCCGACTGGTTCAAGGAGGTGCGCCGCCTCACGGGGGGCAAGGGGGTGGACAAGGTGGTGGACCACACGGGGGCCCTCTACTTTGAGGGGGTCATCAAGGCCACGGCGAATGGGGGCCGGATCGCCCTCGCCGGGGCCTCCTCGGGGTACGAGGGGACCCTGCCCTTCGCCCACGTCTTCTTCCGGCAGCTTTCCATCCTGGGCTCCACCATGGCCTCCAAAAGCCGCCTCTTCCCCATCCTGCGGCTGGTGGAGGCGGGGAAGCTCAGGCCCGTGATCGGGCAGGTGCTGCCCCTCGAGGAGGCCGCTGAGGGCCACCGCCTCCTGGAGGAGAGGCGGGTCTTCGGCAAGGTGGTCCTCAGGGTGGACTGAGGTTTGTCCCTTCCAAAAAGGAAGCGTCCCCACCATGGGGAAAGCCTTAGAATGCCGGAAGAGGTAGGGCCATGGAGCACACGGACGTCATCGTCATCGGCGCGGGACCTGCGGGGCTTTTCGCAGGGTTTTATGTGGGCATGCGGGGGCTTTCCTTCCGCTTCATCGACCCTCTTCCGGAGCCAGGGGGACAGCTATCCGCCCTCTACCCGGAGAAGTACATCTACGACGTGGCGGGCTTCCCCAAGGTCTACGCCAAGGACCTGGTCCAGGGCCTAGTGGAGCAGGTGGCCCCCTTTGGCCCCATCTACAACCTGGGGGAGCGGGCGGAGACCCTCACCAGGGAGGACGGCCTCTTCAAGGTGGCCACCTCGGCCGGGGGGGTCTACACCGCCAAGGCGGTGATCATCGCCGCCGGGGTGGGGGCCTTTGAGCCCAGGCGCCTAGGGGCCCCGGGGGAGAAGGAGTTTGAAGGCAGGGGGGTCTACTACGCGGTGAGGGCCAAGGCCGAGTTCGAGGGGAAGCGGGTCCTGATCGTGGGGGGCGGGGACAGCGCCGTGGACTGGGCCCTGAACCTCCTGGGCACCGCCAAGGAGATCACCCTCATCCACCGCCGCTCCCAGTTTAGGGCCCACGAGGCCAGCGTTAAGGAGCTTCTCAGGGCCCACGAGGAGGGCCGCCTTAAGGTCCTCACCCCCTACGAGGTGCGCCGCCTCGAGGGAGACCTTTGGGTAAGGCGGGCAGTGATCTTCCACAACCAGACCCAAGAGGAGATGGAGCTTGCGGTGGACGCCGTCCTCATCCTGGCGGGCTACCTCACCAAGCTGGGCCCTCTGGCGGCCTGGGGGCTGGAGCTGGAGAAGAACAAGATCAAGGTGGACACCACCATGGCCACCAGCATCCCCGGCGTCTACGCCTGCGGGGACATCGTCACCTACCCCGGGAAGCTTCCCCTCATCGTCCTAGGTTTCGGCGAGGCGGCCATCGCCGCCAACCACGCCGCCGCCTACGCCAACCCCGCCCTCAAGGTGAACCCTGGCCACTCCTCGGAAAGGGCAGAGGAGAAGGCCCCGGCCTAGCCCCGCCCCATCCTGGCTTCTCCAGAACAGGAACCTCGGTTCACCCCAAACCCTCTGGGCCCTGGCCAGGGCCCTTTCCGCTAAGATGAGGCCAGCATGCGGGTTGCCCTATTCATTGACGGATCGTACATGTACCAGGCGGCCAAGCGCCTGGGCTGGAACGTGGACCACCGGCGGGTCCTCACCCAGTTCGCCACCCCCGAGCAGCTCTACAACGCCTTCTACTACGTGCCCGTCACCGACCCCGAGGACGAGCGCCAGCAGCGCTTCATAGACGCCCTGGTCTTCATGGGCTACACGGTGCGAAGCCGCTTGGTGCGGGGGGAGGCCCGGTTTGAGGCCATGATGGCCACCGACCTCCTCACCACCGCCCCCCGCTGGGACCGGGCCATCGTGGCCTCGGGCTCCGGGGACCTGGCCCACGCCTTCCAGGCCCTCAGGGCCATGGGCAAGGAGATCCACCTCCTGGGGGTGCGGGAGATTTCCGACATCGAGCTCCGCAACCAGGCGGACCGCTTCTTGAACCTCCCCGAGTGGCGGGAGGTGCTGGAAAGGGGCGTGGGGGGGCGCCGTACCTACGCAGGCTACCCGGTGGAGGCCACGGTGGAGGTACCCCCCGCCACGGTGGAGGGCCCAGGGAAGTAGCCCATGCCCCGGGGCCCCTAGCCCCCCTCCTCCTGGCCTTGGCGGCCCAGCGCCTAGCCCACAGGGCAGGCCTTTACCCTCTCCTGGGCGCGGGGGCAGTCCAGGGGTACTTCCCCAGTCCCAACCAGGCCATGGGCCAGGCCCGTAGCCCCCCTCTCCTATCATCGTTGCCCACCACGTCCCGGCGCACGCTCCCGGCCCCTCTACCCCGTATCCTCTAGATTCGCTCCATCCATGGCGAGGGCTCCCCAGGGGGCAGGACCGGCCACCGCCCCTCCCGCATGTGGCGGAGGATGGCCCCCACCGCCTCCTCAGCCTGGGCCACCCAGGCCCTTGGGTAGAGGTGGCGCTTGGCCAGAAACTCCTCCTGGTCGAAGACCTGGCAGGTGTGGTCGGCCCGGCACCGCACGTCCAGCTCCAGGTCGTACTGGCGGAAGCCCCTGCCGGTCCAAAGGGGAGGGGTCTGGACGTTCCAGTAGTACTCCAGAACCCGGCCCTCCCGCACGTCGGGCCCCCCGGAGTACCAGGCCCCGGGGAAGAAGGCCACGTAGGCCTCGTGGTCCAAGACCACCTGCCTCCCCTTGCCCGTGTGGTGGAAAACCCCGCCCTGGGGGAGGAGGGTGAGGACCCCCTCGGGCCGCACCTCCACCACCCGGGCCTCCCACCAGTAGTGCAGGGCATTCCCCGGGAACTTGAAGAACTCCACCCGCAGGGAGTCCCCGGGGGCCACGGGCAAGCTCACCGCTTGGTGCTGATGCCGAGGAGCCGGTAGAGGCCGCAGAAGCCGGTGACGGCGGTGAAGAGGAGGACCAGGGCCACAATGCCCAGGATCCAGTTCCACGGGGAGGCCGACTGGAAGGCGAAGTAGAAGAGGACCAGGGCCAGCACGAAGCGGATGGCCCGGTCGGTGGCGCTCTCGTTCACGGTCATGGTTTCACCTCCAGGTGAAGTATACACCCTCGGCTTTAGGGGCGCTTTGTGCTAAAATGACCCTTCGGCGCGGGCCGTTAGCTCAATCGGTCAGAGCGGCCGGCTCATAACCGGTTGGTTGCAGGTTCAAGTCCTGCACGGCCCACCAGAGGCCCCTTGCCAGGGGCCCGGTTTTTTGCCACACTCGGGGCATGGACCCCCTGCAGGCCTTCCAGGTTCTGGACGTGCGGGTGGGGCGGATCCTAAAGGCCGAGCCCCACGAGAAGGCCAGGAAGCCCAGCTACAGGCTCTGGATTGACTTTGGCCCCTTGGGGGTAAAGACCAGCTCCGCCCAGATCACGGACCTCTACCGGCCCGAGGCCCTAACGGGCCGCCTGGTGGTGGCGGCGGTGAACCTGGGGGTCCGCTCCATCGCCGGCTTCCCCTCAGAGGTCCTGGTCCTGGGGGTGCGGGACGAGGAGGGGCGGGTGGTCCTCCTGGCTCCTGAGCGGGAGGTGCCCCTGGGGGAAAAGGTCTTTTAACCGCCCTGGCCTGCGCCCAGACGGGCTCTAGAAAACGGGTGGCCATCGCCCTAGGTCCAATCCGGGTAGCGGGGCACTTAGCGGGTGCGGGTCACCTTGGAGAGGTGGCGGGGCCGGTCCGGGTCCAGGCCCCGGGCCCAGGCCAGGGCCTCGGCCATGGGGTAGAAGGCTTGGGCCAGGAGCAGGGAGGTGAGCTCGGGAGAAAGGGCCAGGGGAAGGCGCAAGGGTACGTCCGCCAGGTCCAGGGCCTCCGGCTCGGGGGAGAGGACAAGGAGGTGGGCCCCCGTGGCCTTCAGGGCCTCGAGGGTCCTCAGCGTGGCCTCCAGGGCCTGATCCCTTTGGACCAGGGCCAAAAGGGGGAAGCCCGCCTCCAAAAGGGCCTTGGGCCCGTGGAGGAACTCGGCGGCCGAAAGCCCCTCGGCGTGGAGGCCCGCCACCTCCTTGAGCTTTAGAGCGGCCTCGAGGGCCATGGGAAAGACGAGGCCCCGGCCCAGGACGAAGAGGTTTTCCGCCTCCACCAGGTCCTCGAGGCTCCCCTCGGCCCCCAGGGCCCGGCCCATGGCCTCGGGGAGAGCGGGGAGGGTCTCCCTCAAAGCGGGCTCCTCCAGGAGGTGGGCAAGGAGGTGGACCGTGGCGGCCAGCATGGCCAGGAAGCTCTTGGTGGCGGCCACGGCCTGCTCCTCCCCGGCGTGGAGGGGGAGGACCACCTCCGCCGCCTGGGCCAAGGGGCTTTCCTCCTGGTTCACCAGGGCCACGGTGAGGACCCCCGCCCCTCGGTAGGCCCGCACGGTCTCCACCACGTCCGGGCTCTCCCCGCTTTGGCTATAGGCCAGGAGGAGGCTAGGCCAAGGGACCCTGGGCCTCGCCCCGTAGAGGGTGAGGACGGAGGGGGCCAAGGAGAGGACGGGCCACAGGAGGCGGGTCTCCAGGAGGTACTTGGCGTAGAGGGCCGCGTGGTCCGAGCTCCCCCGGGCCACCGTGAGGACCAGAGCGGGGGGTCTTCGCCGCAGGAAGGCGGCGAGGCCGCGCACCTCGGCCTCGTTCTCTTTGAGAAGCCGCTCCACCACCTTAGGGGCTTCCTCCGCTTCCCGCAGCATCCAGGAGGCCATACTCAAAGTTTAGCATGCTAAAATCATGCCATGAGCACCCTTCAGGTGAAGAAGGTGCCCGACGAGCTCAAGGCCCGCCTCTTGCGCCAGGCCCGGGCTAGAGGCCTGACCCTGAGTGAGTTTGTCCTAAAGGCCCTGGAACGGGAGCTGGAGTGGTCCGAGTGGCAGGAACGCCTCTCCAAAAGGTCCCCCGTGGACCTGGGCCTCCCCGCCGCCAGGCTTCTAGAAGAGGCCCAGGAGGGGAAGTGGACCGCCTCGTCCTAGACGCCTCCGCCGCGGCGGAGTACCTCCTCCGCACCCCTTTGGGCCAACAGGTGGCTGCCCTGGTGGAGGGAAAGAGCCTCTTCGCCCCAGCCCTCCTGGACGCCGAGGTGTTGGCCGTGCTCCACAGGGCGATCCTCTCTGGCCGCCTTTCCCCAAAGCGGGCCCAGGAAGCCTTGGAGGACCTCTCCAGCTGGCCCCTCATCCGGGTGGACCACAGGCCCCTCCTCCTACCCGCCTTTGCCCTAAGGGATCGCCTCTCCGCCTACGAGGCCCTCTACGCGGCCTTGGCCCAGAAGCTTGCCGCCCCCATCCTCACCGCAAGCGGCCCCTTGGCCCGGGTCCCAGGCCTTCCCGTACCCCTGATCCACCTCCGCCTCTAGGCCCTACTCCGGGCCCTGAAGGGGTGGTATACTTCCACAGATGGACCGCATCGTCATCCGGGGGGCGCGGGAGCACAACCTGAAGAACATCAGCCTCGAGCTCCCCCGGGGCAAGTTCATCGTCATCACCGGGGTCTCGGGCTCGGGGAAGAGCACCCTGGCCTTTGACACCATCTACGCCGAGGGGCAGAGGCGCTATGTGGAAAGCCTCTCCAGCTACGCCCGCCAGTTCCTGGGGGTGATGGACAAGCCCGAGGTGGAGAGCATTGAGGGCCTCTCCCCCGCCATCTCCATTGACCAGAAGACCACGAGCCACAACCCCCGCTCCACCGTGGGCACGGTCACGGAGATCCACGACTACCTCCGCCTCCTCTTCGCCCGGGTGGGCACCGCCCACTGCCCCGAGTGCGGCCGTCCCATTGAGAAGCAGTCCGCCAGCGAGATCGCCGACCGCCTCCTCCAGAAGCCCCCTGGCACCCGGGCCGTCCTCATGGCCCCCCTGGTCCGGGGCAGGAAGGGGGAGTACCGCAAGCTCTTCCAGCAGCTCCTGAAGGAGGGGTACGCCCGGGTGCGGGTGGACGGGGTCATCTACCTCCTGGAGGAGGCCCAGAACCTCAACCTGGAGAAATACGAGAAACACGACATCGACCTGGTGGTGGACCGGGTGGTCCTCAAGGAAGAGGAGCGCCCCCGCATCGCCGAGGCCGTGGAGCTCGCCCTCCTCCGGGGGGAGGGCCTCCTGCGGGTCCTCTACCCCGACCTGGGGGAGGAGGCCCTTTACTCAGAGAAGTTCGCCTGCCCCGAGCACGGCTCTGTGCTGGAGGAGCTTGAGCCCCGGATCTTCTCCTTCAACGCCCCCTACGGGGCCTGCCCCGCCTGCTCGGGGCTTGGGTACAAGCAGGAGTTTGACCCCGCCTTGGTGGTGAACCCCGAGCTCTCCCTGGCCGAGGGGGCCATCCTCCCCTGGGCCCGGGGGCGGGACACGGGCCGGAGCTACCTCTGGGACCGCCTACGGGCTTTGGCAGAGCACCTCTCCTTTGACCTCAGGACCCCCTTCAAGGATCTGCCGGAGGAGGCGAGGCAGGCGGTGCTTTACGGCCTCCCCGAGCCCTTCCAGGTGGTCTTCCGCCGCGGGGGTAAGGAGACCTTCCGGGTAGAGGTCCACTACGAGGGGGTCATCCCCTGGCTGGAGAAGCGCTATGGGGAGGCGGACTCCGAGGGGGTGCGGGAGGTCCTCGAGGGCTTCATGGCCACGAAGCCCTGCCCCGCGTGCGGGGGAACCCGGTACAGGAGGGAGGTGCTCTCGGTGAGGGTGGCGGGGAGGAACATCGCCGAGGTCTCCGCCCTCACGGTGCGGGACGCCCTGGCCTTCTTCCAGGACCTTGGGGAAAAGCTCCCCCCCTTCCAGGCCAGGATCGCCCAGCCCATCCTGCGGGAGATCGTGGAGCGCCTGGGGTTCCTGGTGGGGGTGGGCCTGGACTACCTCACCCTGGACCGGGCCGCCAACACCCTCTCCGGGGGCGAGGCCCAAAGGATCCGCCTGGCCACCCAGGTGGGCTCGGGCCTCACCGGGGTCCTCTACGTCCTGGACGAGCCCAGCATCGGCCTCCACCCCCGGGACAACCAGCGCCTCATCGCCACCCTCAAGCGCCTCCAGGCCCTGGGCAACACCCTGATCGTGGTGGAGCACGACGAGGAGACCATGCGGGCCGCGGACTGGATCGTGGACATGGGCCCGGGGGCGGGGATCCACGGGGGGGAGGTGGTGGCCGAGGGCCCCCTCGAGGCCATCCTGCGAAACCCAATGAGCCTCACCGGGGCCTATCTGAGGGGGGAGAAGCGGATCCCCGTGCCCAAGGAGCGCCGCAAGGGAAACGGCAAGTGGCTGGTGCTCAAAGGGGCTAGGGAGCATAACCTCAAGGGGATCACCCTGCGCATCCCCCTGGGCCGCTTCGTGGCGGTCACCGGACCCTCGGGCTCGGGCAAGAGCACCCTCATCCACGACATCCTCTACGCCGCCCTGGCCCAGAGGCTCATGCGGGCCAAGACCACCCCTGGGGCCTACGAGGGCCTGGAGGGAATAGAGCACCTGGACAAGGTCATCGAGATCGACCAGTCCCCCATCGGCCGCACCCCCCGCTCCAACCCCGCCACCTACACGGGCATCTTTGACGAGATCCGCGACCTCTTCGCCAAGACCCCCGAGGCCAGGAAGCGGGGCTACGGCCCGGGCCGGTTCTCCTTCAACGTCAAGGGGGGGCGGTGCGAGGCCTGCGGTGGGGACGGCACGGTGAAGATCGAGATGCTCTTCCTGCCCGACCTCTACGTGCCCTGCGAGGTGTGCAAGGGGAGGCGCTACAACCGGGAAACCCTGGAGGTGAAGCTTAGGGGCAGGAGCATCGCCGACGTCCTGGACATGACCGTGGAGGAGGCCCTGGACTTCTTCCAGAACGTCCCCACCATCGCCCGCAAGCTCCAGCTCATGGTGGACGTGGGCCTAGGGTACATGCGCCTGGGCCAGCCCTCCCCCACCCTCTCCGGGGGGGAGGCCCAGCGGGTCAAGCTGGCCACGGAGCTAGGGCGCAAGTCCACGGGCCGCACCCTCTACATCCTGGACGAGCCCACCACCGGCCTCCACTTCGACGACGTGGCCAAGCTCCTCTCGGTCCTCCACCGCCTGGTGGACGGGGGTAACACCGTGGTGGTCATTGAGCACAACCTGGAGGTGGTGAAGACCGCGGACTGGGTCATTGACCTGGGGCCGGAGGGCGGGGACCGGGGCGGGGAGATCGTGGCCGAAGGCACCCCGGAGGAGGTGGCCCTCACGGGAAGCCCCACCGGCGTCTTCCTGGCCAGGATCCCCGAGATCGCCGAAAGGCTCAAGGTGGCCGCGGACTAGCGGGCCAGGATGCCCAAAAGGGCTAGGTCCAGGGTCTTCTCCAGCTCCCCCTTCAGGTCCCGGTGGGGGGTGTAGGCCGCCCAGCGCAAGGCGGAGAGGAAGTAGAGGTCGGCCAAGGTCCGGCCCATGCGTTCCAGGGAGAGGTCCTGCCGCACCATCCCCTTCTCCTTGAGGGGCCTTAGCACCTCGGCGATCAGGTCCCCAAGAGGCAGGGCCTCAAAGGCCGCCCTGGCCCGGATGGGCTCGGGGTTCAAAAGCTCGTAGAAGAGGGGCAGCAAGAGCTCCTTCTCCGCCTCGGTGAACAGGGCCACCTCCTGGAAGAGGAAGTGAAGGACGGCCAAAGGGTCCATCCCCTGGGCCAGGCGCCCACGTATCTCCTCCCTGAGCCGGGCTAGAAGGAGGCTCCCGTAGTCCAAAAGGACGGCCTCCTTGTAGGGGAAGTAGTTGAAGAAGGTGCCCCGGGAAACGTGGGCGGCCTTGGCGATGTCGCTGGCCGTGGTCTCCTGGAAGCCCCGCTCGCGGAAGAGGGCCATGGCCGCCTGGAAGATCCGGTCCCGGCGCCGCCTTTTCTGGTACTCCCTCACGGTCATGGGCTTAGTGTACCCGTACAAACTCAAAGCTCAACCACTTTTCCTACCCAGTCCGAGAGGGCGGGAAGGAGGGCTAGCCCCCCCCGGGTGGTGTACACCCTGCCCTCCCGCAGGAAAGGCACGGGCTCCACCTGGTACCCCATCCCCCGGAGGGGTTCCGCCACCTCCTCCCCCCCCGCCACCCGGGGAGGGAGCCTCCCCACCTCCGCCAGGAAGAGGTGGGCGTTGTACCCCAGGAAGACGATCTCCAGATCTTCCCAGACCAACTCCAAAAAGGCCAACCAGGTGGAGTCCTGGGCCATCCGTCCAGGACTCCTGGCCCCGGGTATGAGGAGGGCCTTGGGGGGCGGGGCCGCGGGAAAGGCGTAGGTGGGGGTCCAGACCGAACCCGCCAAGGCGGGCGTCCCCTTTCGGCCCTTGGCCACGGTGTAGGCGGGGATGCCCAACCGCCTCGCCGCCTCGAGGCCCAAGGCCGCTTCCAGCTCGGAGAACTCGGGGAGGAGGAGGATCGCCAGCACCCTGGGCCCATTATGAGGGAAGGGCCCGCCTGGCCTCCTGGTATTCCGCCACCAGGCGGGCCACCACCTCCTTGGCCGAGGGGATTTCCCGGATGAAGGCCACCCCGTGCCCTGCGGAGTAGACCTCCTTCCAGGCCTTCCCCCCGCCCTGGCGGAAGCGCTCCAGGGACTCCCGGAGGAAGTTGCCCGGCACCCCGGACACCTCAGGGGTGTAGAGGATGTCCTCGGGGGTGGCCCGGAGGAGGGCCTCCTTGTACTCCAGAGGGGCCTCGGATTCCAGGGTGGCGATGAAGCGGGTGCCGATGTAGGCCCCGTCCCCCAGGGCTAAGGCGGCGAGGAGCTGGCGGCCCGTGGCGATGCCCCCGGCGATGAGGACGGGCACCCCGAGTTCTTCCCGGAGCCAGGGCCCGAGGACGAAGGGGCTCACCGTGCCCGCATGCCCCCCCGCCCCGGAGGCCACGGCCACCAGGGCGTCGGCCCCGGCCGCCACCGCCTTTTTCCCGTGCCTCAGGCCCACCACATCGCACCAGACCACGCCCCCGTAGGCCTTGACCCTTTCCGCCACCCTCGAGGGGTCCCCCAGGGAGGTGACCACCAGGGGCACCCGGCGCTCGGCCACGGCCAGGAGGTCCTCCTCGAGGCGGGGGTTGTCCTTCAGGATCAGGTTGACCCCGAAGGGCACCCCTTGGGGGAAGTTCTCCAGGAACTCCCGGAAGGCCCCGTGGGTGCGGAAGTTGAGGCTAGGGATGACCCCGATCCCCCCCGCCTCGGCCACCGCGAGGAGAAGCCTGGCCCCGGAGACCAGGAACATGGGGGCAGCCACGATGGGGTAGCGGAGGCCCAGCATCCTGGTGACGGCGGTTTCCATGGCACAGGATTTTACCGGGTTCAAGGAATGACCAGGGGGTGGAACCGGACCGGTCCCTAAGGCTTGCCCTCTGGGAAGGGGCCCTCTCCGCCCCTTTTACCCACTGGAGCACCGGGGTGATCCTGACAGGCTACGCCCCCGGGGCCTTGGCCCTCAGGATCCTGGTGGCCTGGCGCTTTCGCCTTCTAACCCCTTGCGGCGCATCTCCCCCCACTGGCCCCGCTTCCTGAGGACCTGAAAGGTGGCCAGGAAGCGCTCCAGGGCCAGAACCTGGCGGTAGCCCAGCACCTCCAGAAGGCTCAGGAAGAGGAGGACCACCCGGTCAAGGAGCCTGGGGTAGCGCTTGAGGAGAAGGGTCTCCATGCCGATGGCCAGCTGGGAGAGGAGCACCCCGTACCCCAGGGCCAGGAGGAGGAAGAGAAGGGCGAACTCGGCGTTGAGGACCCCAAGGAGGTAAAAGACGGGAAGGAGGAGGTAGCCTAAGACCTCCACCACCGGCCCCAGGGCCTCAAAGAGGAAGAAGTAGGGCATGGCCACCAGGCCCAGGCGGCCGTAGCTGGGGTTGAAGAGCATGGCCCGGTGGAGCCAAAGGACCTCCCATAGCCCCCGGTGCCAGCGGTTCCGCTGCCGCCTCAGGGTGGCCCAGTCGGCAGGCACCTCCGTATAGCAGATGGGGTCTGGGGTGTAGAGCACCCTGCAGTCCCGTCCCTCCTCCCGCGCCCTCCGGTGGAGGCGGACCACCAGTTCCATGTCCTCCCCCACGGTGTCCGTGCGGTACCCCCCGCCCTCAGGGCCTCGCTCCGCCGGAAGAGGCCAAAAGCCCCGGAGATGATGAGGAGGGCGTTCATGGCGCTCCACCCAGCCCGGCCCATGAAGAAGGCCCGGGCGTACTCAACGATCTGCATCTTCTCCAGAAATCCCTTGGGAAGGCGGAGCTCCTCCACGATGCCCTCCCGCACCCTGGCCCCGTTCAGGGGGCGGATGGTCCCCCCCACCGCCAGGACCCGCTCGTCCTCCAGGAAAAGCCGGCTCGCCCGGAGGAGGGCCTCGGGGTCCAGGAGGCTGTCCGCATCCACCCCGCAGAAGAGGGGGTAGCGGGCGAGGTTGAGGCCGGCGTTCAGGGCGTCCGCCTTGCCCCCGTTTTCCTTGTCCACCACCAGGAGGTTGGGGTGGGCGAGGGAACGGTAGACCCCGCGGATGGGCTTGGTGGGGAGGGCCCTTCGGAAAACCCAGTCCACCCGGACCAGGCGGAAGGCCTCCTTCAGGACCTCGAGGGTCCGGTCCTTGGGGCCGTCGCAGACCACGATCACCTCAAACTCCGGGTAGCGGAGGGCCAGGAAGGAGCGCACCGAGTGGACGATGGTCCTCTCCTCGTTGTAGGTGGGGACCAGGATGGAGACGGGCAGGTAGGCCTCCCGCTCCAGGAGGTCCTTGAGGGAGAGCTCCGAGAGCTCCCGGGCGTAGCGGGCCACCATGCCCAGGCCGAAGACGGCGAAGAGGGCGTAGAGGAAGTTGAGGAGGGCGAAGTAGTAGAGGATAAAGACCTGGTAAGCGTAAAGGAGGGGGGCTAGGAACTCCATGCTGCCTCCTGAAGCACCTGGGCGGCCATGGCCCGGCCGTAAGGGTCGGAATGGGCCTCGGCTGCCTTCCTGAGGAGTTCCAGGTCCAGGGTAGCCAAGGCCTCCGCCGCCGCCCGGCGCACGTAGAAGGAAGGGTCCTCGAGGGCCTCCCAGAGGGCCCTTCTGGCAAGGTTTTGGGGGAGAAGGGGCGCGAGGCGGGCCGCATGGACCCTCAGGAACTCTTCCCCACCCGTCAGAAGCCCCAAGACCACCCCCTCGTGGCCCACAAGGGGATAGCCCAGGCGGGCTAGGGCCCTGAGGGCGGCCGCCTGCACCTCGGGGTCCTCGGCCTCCAGGAAGGGGAGAACCCTCTCCGCCAAGGCGTGGAGATGGAGGCGGCCCGTGGCCTCCAGGGCCGCCCAGACCTCCTCCCTTCCCCCCTTTTCCAGAAAAAGGGCCGCCACGGGCTCCCCCCGGTCCTCCAGGAGGAGCAGGGCCTCCAGAAGGGCCCCCCGGGGGAGCCCCGCCCTCAAGAGGGCCTTACCCAGGTGAAGGACCCCCTCTCCCTGGGCCACCCGGGCCCCGGCCCGGGCCGCCGCCAGCCGGAGGACGGGGTCCCGCTGCTCCAGATAGGGAAGGATAGCCCAAAGGGTCTCGGGAAGTCGGGCGAGCCCCAGGGCCTCCAGGGCCTCGAGGCGCTCGGGGCGGGAGGTCCAACGGGCCTGGAGGCGAAACACCCAGGGCGGACGGGCCTGCCGGAGCCAACCGGACACTCTCTCTCCCATCTCCCCTTTTAGCATCTCCCTTAGGTGCAAGAGGGCCTCCAGAGCGGGCTCCGGCCAAGGAGGGGGCGGGGGTTTACCCCCGGAGAAGAGGGCCTCGGTAAAGGTGGAGAGGTACCGCTCGTAAAGGGCCCTATCCCGGACCTCTTTCCAGTAGGTGTAGACGTGGTAAAGGAGGATGTATGCCCCTAGGACCAGGAGGGCCAGGGCGGTGAGGAGAAGCCCCCGCAGGAGGTAGAGCCTAGCCAAGGGGTAGTCAAAGGCACCCAGGAGGCGCCCCGAAAAAACCCAAAGGAGCCCGCCCAGGGCCAGGGCCTCGAGGGCCACCACCAGGAAGACGAGGAGGGCGTAGAGCCGCTCACCTTTTCGCCACATGCCGCTCCAGTCTGAGGACCAGCTCGCCCGGGCTGAAGGGCTTGGTGAGGTAGTCCTGGGCCCCCAGGCGCATGGCTTCCAAAACCGTCCTCTCCTGCTTCAGGCCGGAGAGAACGATCACCGGGATCGCCTTGCCCAGGTCCTGGCGCAGGTGGCGGAGGAGGTCCAGGCCGAACCCCCCGGGCAGGTTCAGGTCCAAAATGATGGCCTCCCAGGCCTCGGCGAGCCTCTCCTTGGCCGCGGGGAGGCCCTTGGCCAGGTGGACCTCATGGCCCGCCCGGGAGAGGACCATCTCAAGCACCCGGGCTACCAAAGGGTCGTCTTCCACCAAAAGAACCCTCATGCAACCTCCGAACTACTCCCAACTACAAGGTAAGAAGGGGATGTCAAAACCCCGTGAAAGCTACTCTCCCAGCTCCCGCAAAAGGCGCCCCACCTCGGGGTCCGGGTTGGCCCTGAGCTCCTCCTGCAGGAGCCTCCGGGCCTCCTCCCCCTTCCCCTGCTCCAGGAGGGCCTTGGCCAGGGTGAAGCGGCCCAAGGGGTAGTCGGGCCTCACCAGGAGGACTTGGCGGGCGAGAAGCTCCGCCTCCTTGGCCCGGCCCAAGGCCAGCGCCACCTCCGCCAGGCCCCAGCGGGCGTCCAGGTTCCCGGGGTCCTGGGAGAGGACCTGGCGGTAGCTCGCCTCCGCCTCCCCGTAGCGCCCCATGTGGTGGAGGAGGCGGCCATAGCGTACCCGGATGTCGGGGCTGTCCAGAAGGGCTAGGGCCCTCTCGTAAAGGGGCTTGGCCTCGGCGTGACGGCCTTGGAGGTAGAGGGCGAAGGCCAGTTCCCCTAGGGCCTCGGCGTCATCGGGGAAGGCGGCAACCGCCCGCCTCAGATGGGCCTCGGCCCCTTGGGGGTCCCCCGGGAGGCGCCCTTTCCCCTCGTAAAAGCTCCTCCGCTCCCGAAAGGAAAGGGGTTCCGAGGGGAAGCCCTCGAGGCCTAGCTCGTCCAGGGCGAAGGCCCGCACCTGGCTCACCCGGTCCGCCTGGGGAGCGTACGTGAACAAAGCCTCAGCCACCTTGGCGGAAAGGACCACCGCCTCCCCGCTTCGCACCTCCACACGAAAGCCCCGGTTACCCTCGGGGCCCAGGAGGCGGAAGACCACCTCCCCCGAGGGGCCATAGGCCGCCCGCACCAGGGGCGCAGAGAGGAGCTTCCGCCGCTCCCCCGTGCCCAAGACCACCCCCTCCCCAGCGGGAAGCCCTTCGGCACCCAGGGCCAGCCGGCCCCGGTAGAGGGAAACCCGCCCCCCTTCCTCCCGGGAAAGGCGCAGGTGGGTGCCCGTGGGCCGGACCTCCCCTTCCGGGGTGGAGAGGGTGAGGGGGATGGCCGCCTCCCGCACCGCCTCCACGCTGCCCGCCTCCAGGGCCACCCGCACCCGCTCTCCACCACCCCAGAGGCTCCGCCACCTCCGGGCCTCCCCCCGGGCCTCGGGGCTAAAGGCCAGCTCCAACCCCTTTAGGCGCACCACCTCCCCCGCGGGCACCTCCCCGAAGGCCTTGGAGCCCAGGGGGGCCGGGTAGAGGGGAAGCCGGGCCAGGGCGATGAGGGCGAGAAGGAGGAGGAGAAGCCGCCCCACCGGGGCCCTCTGGCCGGGCCTGGGCCTGGGGAGAAGGAGGAGGAAAAGGCTTCCCCTGCCCAGGCGGCTCCTCAGGCGTGCCTCGCCCCCGTGGGCCTCGAGGACCCGCTTCACCAGAGCCAGTCCCAGCCCTGTGCCCTCCACTTCCCCCCGGGTGGAGGCCCGGTAGAAGGGCTCAAAGACCTTTTCCTGCTCCTCCTTGGGGATGCCGGGGCCGGTGTCGGCCACAGCGATGCCGTAGCGATCCCGGCTCTGGAGGAGGCGCACGGCCACCTGCCCCCCCTCCGGGGTGTACTTGACGGCGTTGGAAAGGACGTTGAGCACCGCCTGGTAAAGCCAGTCCCGGTCCCCATAGGCCCAGGCCTCCCCCCGGGGCAGGGTAAGGCGGAGGGCGATCCGCTTCCTGCGGGCCAAGGGGCGCACCTCCTCCACCGCCTCCTGGAGGAGGGCCTTCAGGTCCACCCGCTCCACCTCGAGGCGGACCCCCTGGCCCAGCCTCAGGTAGTCCTGGGCCTTTTGCAGAAGCTCTTGGATGCGCCTGGCGCTCCTCTTGGCGATCTGGAGAAGTTCCCTAGCCTCCTCGGGCAGACCCTCCACCCCCAGGAGCTCCATGGCGCCCAGGATGCTCATGAGGGGGTTTTTGATCTCGTGAAGGAGGAGGCGAAGAAGCCTCGCCGTCTCGTCCTGGGCCTGGAGGAGGGCAAGTTCCCGCTCCCGCAGGGCGAGGAGCTCCCGGAAGGCCCGCAAAAGGAGGGCCAAGGCCTCCCGCACCCCCCGGCTTGGGGGCTTGGGACCCTCCCAATAAAGGGCCAGCTCCCCCTCCTGCAAAAGCTTCTCCCCCTGCACGGGCCCCTGGGGCAGAACCTCACCCCGGTAGACGAGCCGCACCGGGTAGCGGGCGAGGAGTTCCGCCAGGAAGGCGAGGTCCGAGGGAGGAGCCCGCACCATCGCCTCCAGCCTAGGGCCTCTGCGCGAAAAATCTGTGGCTAGGGCTTGGGGGCCATGACCACCAGGAGCAGGGCGGGGCTTGCCGACTCGTTCCTGACCCCGTGCACCTCCCCCGCCGGGGCCAAAACAGCCATGCCCGGGGCCAGGAGGGCCTCCTCCTCCCCCACCTGGACCACCACCTCCCCCTCGAGGACGCAGTACACCTTGTCCGAGCCCCTGTGGGCGTGCGCCTTCTGCGCTTGCCCTGGAAGAAGGGCGTAGAGATCAAAGAACATCCGTTCCGAGTCAAAGACGGGGATCTTCAAAAGCTTCTCCTCGGAGAAGCGGGCTAGCTTCTTCAGGTCGCGGATCTCCATGCCCCCAAGTCTACTTGACGAAGGGCGGGCGGGAGGCTAGACTGACCTCTGCGCGCCGGGGAGTAGCGCAGCCTGGTAGCGCACACGCTTGGGGTGCGTGTGGTCGTCGGTTCAAATCCGGCCTCCCCGACCAAAGGGCCCCGCCCTGAGGGCGGGGTAAAGCATTCTACGGCCGGGGTTAGAGGACGATGGCGCAACCTCCTGCCGAGCCTTGTCCCAGACCCCACCTATCCGCCGCCGAAGGCATACAGCGCCGCCTTTAACTCCCTCAAATTCTCCCCGACCGGCCTGTCGTTGAAAAGGGCGCTTCCCGCCACCGCCACGTCCGCACCCGCCAGGTAGACCTCGCCCACCGTGCTCCGGTTTATCCCCCCGTCCACTTCCAGGAGGCAGCCCGGGTTAAGGGCATCCCGCATGGCCTTCAGCCGCCTAAGCCGCTCGGTGGACTGGGGGATGTACCTCTGCCCGCCAAACCCTGGGTTCACGCTCATGAGGAGGGCCAGGTCCAGCTCAGGCAGAAGGGCTTCAAAGGCAGCCAAAGGGGTGGCGGGGTTGATGGCCAGCCCCGCCTTCTTCCCCAGCTCCTTCACCCGCTGCACCGCCCGGTGGGCGTGGGGCGTGGCCTCAAAGTGGACGGTGATGATGTCCGCCCCCGCCTGGGCGAAGTCCTCCAGGTAGCGCTCCGGGTTCACGATCATGAGGTGGACGTCCAAGGGCAAGGCCGTCACCCGGCGCACCGCCTCCACCAGGATGGGGCCGAAGGTGAGGTTGGGGACAAAGATCCCGTCCATCACGTCCAAGTGGATCCAGTCCACCCCGGCCGCTTCCGCCTCCTCAATGGCCTCCTTCAGCCTGCTTAGGTCCGCCGTGAGAATGGAGGGGGCAAAGCGCACGGCCCCACTATACCCCGCGGACCATGCGGTAGGCCCAGGCCAGGGCCAAGACCATGAGGGTAAGGAGGAGGAGCTCCGCCAAGACGGCCTGGAACCCGGGATGATCCAAGGAGAAAGGGTACTTCTGCAACCCCTCTGCGGTGATCACCAGGATCCGCCGCACCCCGGCGATGAGGCCGATGACCAAAAAGGGTTCCACCTGGAGCTGCCCTTCGCGGGCAAAGCGGATCACGGTGTAGAGAATCTCCGCCATCATGAGGGTGAGAAGCACCCGGTCCAGGAGGAGGATGGGAAGGCTGGCCCCTCTGCCCTGAAGGACCAAATCCACGCCCTCCAAGACCGCGGCCCCAAGAAGGTAAGCCGCGCCCAGGACCACAAGAACCCCCGAAAAGGCGTAGATGAGCGCCTCTAGCCGGGGAAATTGGCGGAAGAGAAACTCCATGGAAACAGGGTAGCAGGGGCCCTCTCCCCTTCCCACGGCATAGAAGCGGTGTGCCTACACAAGAAGGGAAAGCAAGGCCTCCGCCACCCTTTCCGGGGTGAAACCCAGCCTCTCGTAAACCTCGGGGTAGGGGGCGCTGGCCCCAAAGCGGTCCAGGCCCACCACCTTGTGGGCGTAACGCTCCCACCCCAGGCCCGCCCCCGCCTCCACGGCCACCGTGGGCAGGCCCGGGGGGAGGACCTCCTTCCGGTAGGCCTCGGGCTGGGCGGCGAAGAGTTCCAAGGAGGGCAGGCTCACCACCCGGACCCGCCTTCCCTTCTCCAAGAGGAGGGCCCGGGCCTTCAGGGCCAGGTGGACCTCGCTCCCCGCGGCCACGATCACCCCCTCGGGGTCTTCGGCGTCCTCCAGGACGTAGCCACCCCGCAAAAGCCCCTTGGCCTTCACCGGGGAGAGGAGGGGCACGGCCTGCCGGGTGAGGATGAGGGCCGTGGGGCCCTCCTTGCGCCTTAGGGCCACCTGCCAGGCGTAGAAGGTCTCGTAGGCGTCGGCGGGGCGGATGACCCAGAGGCCCGGCATGGCCCTTAGGCCCGTGAGGTGCTCCACGGGCTGGTGGGTGGGGCCGTCCTCCCCTAGGGCGATGGAGTCGTGGGTGAAGACGAAGACCGTGGGCGTGCCCATGAGGGCCGCCAGGCGGATGGCGGGGCGCATGTAGTCAGAGAAGACCAGAAAGGTGCCCCCGTAGGCCCGGTACCCCCCGTGGAGGTTCAGGCCGTTCAGGATAGCCCCCATGGCGTGCTCCCGCACCCCGAAGTGGAGGTAGCGCCCCAGGGGGTTCTCCCGGGAGAAGGGGGTCATCCCCTCGGCCTGGGTGTTGTTGGAGGGGGTGAGGTCGGCGCTACCCCCAAGGAGCTCGGGCATCCGGGGAACGAGGAGGCCCAAGGCCCTGCCGCTAGCAGCCCTCGTGGCCACGGGCTTGTCAAAGGCGGGAGGCTCCTCGGGTAAGGAAGGAAGCCCCCCCCCTAGGCGGCGGGAAAGCTCCCCATAGAGGTCGGGGAAGGCCTTGGCGTAGGCCTCCATGGCCCTCTCCCAGGCCTCCTGCCAGGCCCAGCCCTGCTCCCGCAGGTTCATGTGGCGGTAGACCTCCTCGGGGACCACGAAGGGGGGGTGGGGCCAGGCCAGGTTCCTCCGGGTGGCCTCCACCGCCTCCGGCCCCAGGGGCTCCCCGTGGGCCTTGTGGGAGCCCTGCTTGGGGGAGCCGTAGCCGATGTGGCTCCGCACGGCGATGAGGCTCGGCCGCTCGTCCAGTTGGGCCAGCTTGATGGCGTGGCGCAGGGCCTTTAGGTCGTTGGCGTCCCCCACCCTCAGGGTGTGCCAGCCGTAGGCCCGGTAGCGGGCCAGGACGTCCTCGGTGAAGGCCAGGTCCGTGGGGCCGTCAATGGAGATGCGGTTGTCGTCCCAGAAGACGATGAGCTTGGAAAGCCCCCAGGTCCCCGCCAGGGAGCTGGCCTCCCCCGAGACCCCCTCCATCAGGTCTCCGTCCGAGGCCAGGACGTAGGTGTAGTGGTCCACCACCTGGTGCCCGGGGCGGTTGAACTCGGCGGCGAGCTTCTTTTCCGCCAGGGCGAGGCCCACGGCGGTGGCGATCCCCTGGCCCAAGGGCCCTGTGGTCACCTCCACCCCCGGGGTGTGGCCGTACTCGGGGTGGCCTGGGGTCTTGGAGCCCCACTGGCGGAAGCGCTTTATCTCCTCCAAGGGCAGATCGTAGCCCGTAAGGTGGAGGACGGCGTAGAGGAGCATGGAGCCGTGCCCCGCGGAGAGGACAAAGCGGTCCCGGTTGGGCCAGGAGGGGTCCAGGGGGTTGTGGCGCATGACCTCCCGAAAGAGGAGGTAGGCCAGGGGGGCCATGGCCATGGGCATCCCGGGGTGGCCGCTCTTGGCCTGTTCCACGGCGTCTACCGCCAGGAAGCGGATGGCGTTCACCGAAAGGGCGGTGAGGTCCTTGGTCTCGGTCATGTTCCCTCCAGGCTATGAAGAGAAGCTGGGCACAAGGCGGCCCACCACAGGGGCAAGCGCAAAGCCCCCCTTGTCCGAGAGGGAGCCTGGCCCCGGGAAAGACTATACGCCTTGCCTAAGGCCCCGAGGGGTGGTAGAATCCTCAAGGCGTGGGCGCCCGTAGCTCAGCAGGATAGAGCGGGGGCTTCCTAAGCCCTAGGTCGGGGGTTCGAATCCCTCCGGGCGCACCAGAAAGAAACCTTCCGCCCAGGGAAGCCTGGGCGGAATCCTTTTTGTCTGGGGCTCCACCTACTCTTCCACCTCGAGGCTAAAGACCATATAGGGGTGGATCCGGCCGTAGATGGCGTAGATCCCGGGCTCGGTGAAGGTGCGGCGGAACTCGGCCCTCGAGGCCGGTACGCTGCTGTCATAGCGGCCCTGGTCGTCGGCCACGGTGTGGGGAGCCTGGCCTTGGTTCACGAAGCCCAGGGTGGCCCCCGGGGCGACCCTCAGGGCCTTGGGCCAGAACTCAACGTCCACCAGGCTCACCCGCACCTCGGCCCCTCCAGGCGCCTTGGGGGCGGTGGGGCCACGGAGGCGCAGGCGCTAGGCAGGAAGAGCGCACCGCCCCTCATAGGAAGACCACATCCCCCATCAGGGCCGGTCCGAAGACGGAGAGGAAGCTCAAGGTCCCCTGGAACTGGTGGATGGCCCCGGCGGGGACCAGGATGAGGCTCCCCGGGCCCACCCTCTCCCGCTTGAGCTCCACCTGGGCCGTTCCCTCACCCTCCAGCACGTAGATGGCCTCGTCCCGGGCGCGGTGGTAGTGCCAGGGCTGCCCGGTGCGGGTGGCCACCGCCACCACCGTGCCCAGGGGGTGGTTGGCCAAGCCTTGGGCGGCGAAGGGGCGGTCCTGGGGCACGGCGGGGGGCTTGGGGGTGAGGAGGATGGGAACCCCCTCCTGGGGCCCGGGGCCCTGGTCCACGAAGACCACGTCCCCCATGAGCCTGGGGCTAAAGCGGGAGAGGAGGTCCAGCTCCCCGAGGAAGGCGTGTGCGGTCATGGGGGGAATGAGGACCACTTGTCCGGGAGCAAGGGGAACCTCTTTACCTGCAGCCAAGAACCGCCCTTCCCCCCGTAGGACCAAGGCCACCTCCAGCCGCTCCCGGTGGTAGTGGAGGGGCTGCTCCTTGACGGTGCGGATGAGGACGGAGGTGCCCAAGGGGGTCTCCCCCACCCCCTGGGCGACGAAGGGCCGGCCGGGGGGCACGGCCACCCCGGCAAAGTCCCCAGGGTAGCGGCGGAAGATCCCTTCCCCCGTGGCCTGAACCAGGGCCCAGGCCCGGCCCGCCAAGGCCGAAAGCGCTACGGTCCCTACCGCCTGCAAAAACGCCCTACGCTCCACGATCTCACCTCCACTAGGCCATACCCCTCGAGGGCGCCCGTTGGATCTTAAGGGTCATCCTGGCCTCCTCAAATCCGCGCCCGGCCTACGGAGGGCGTGGTTGGGGCGGGACTTCCCCCGGGGGGCTCCACCGAAACCCCCACCAGGCTCCCCTCGGGCAGGGGGCCCACCTCCAAGAGGGGCGTGGGGGAGAGGCCAAGGCTTTGGCGCTGCCCATCCAGGATGAGCCAGGCCTGGTAGACCCGGCCCGGGGGCGGCGGGGACTTTAGGAGGAGCAGGACCTCGCCTTGGGCGGTGCGCAAGGCCCAGCCCGTCTGCCGCCCTCCCGGGTCCAAAAGGGGCATGAGCCGGGCGCCTGGCTCAGCGGCCAGGTCAAAAAACCGCCTCCGGGCAGAGACCCCTCCCCACCACCGCAACGCCCCCAGGATGCTGACGGCAAGGACGCCCACGAGACCCAGGGAAAGGCCCAGCACTAAGACCCGTCTACGTTCCCACAGGGGCCGGGTGCGGAGGCGCTCCCGGAGGTCCCCTTCCCAGGAAGAGGGCACGGGCACCTCGGGGACCAGAGCGCTCAAGGCCTCGAGGTGGGCCTGGTAGGCGGCGCGGCACGAGGGACAGGACCGCAGGTGAGCCATAAGCCCCCTCCGCTCCCCCTCGGGCAGGAGGTCCAGGGCCAGGCGCACCAGGTCGTCTGGGTTGGGGTGGATCATTTGAGCTTCCCCTCCAGCTTGGCCAAGGCGCGGCGCAGGCGGCTTTTCACCGTACCCAAGGGCCAGCCCAAGAGCAGGGCCAGCTCGCTATGGGCGTAGCCCTGGAAGTAGGCGAGCTCCAAAAGCCTCCGCTCCTCCGGCTCCAACGCTTCCAGGGCCTTGGTCACCCAAAGCCGCTCCAGATGGTCCTCCCCACCCAGGGGCTCCCACGCCCCGTCCTCTTCCCACAGGACGAAACGCTCCGAAGCCCTTAGGCGTTTTAGGGCAAGCCTATGGGCAATGGTGAGAATCCAGGTGGCGGGCCGTCCCAGGGCGGGGTCAAAGCGCTCTGCCTTGTTCCAGATGCGCAGGAAGGTTTCCTGTACCACGTCCTTGGCCTCATGCCCATCCCGGAGGATTCGCCGGGCCAGACCGTGGACGCGAGGAGCATAACGGCGGTAAAGGCACAGAAGGGCCTCCTCGTCCCTCCAGGCCACCCGGCGGAGGAGGTGGATGTCCCCTTCATCCTCGCCCATACTGCAAGGTGGTACTCCAAAACCCCCGGACTTAGATCCCTAAACCCGTGGCAACCCCCCAAAGGGCCTCAGTGGGACCGGGCCGGGCGGCGGGGGCGGGAGGCGGTCTCCAAAAGCCCTTCCACCCGCTTAGCCCGCTCCAGCCTGATCCCCTGGACCTCGGCCGCCTTGGCCAGGTCCTGGGGGCGGAGGTCCACGTAGAAGCCCCCCTCGGCCTCGGCAATCTTGCCCACCTCGAGGCCCCGCTCCTTCAAAAGGGCCACCAGGCGGGGCAGGGTGAGCCTCGGCCCCGTGGCCCGGTGGGTGATCCACCCCTCCTCCCCGGTGAGGAGGCTCTTCTCCTTGGGGGCCCCGCCCAGGAGGAGGGCCATGAGGGCGGCCACCACCTCCACCCGCCCCTCGGCGAAGAGGCGGCCGGCGAAGTCCAGGTAAAGCTTGTAGTCCTTCTCCGGCACCCGGGCCAGACGGGCCAGGAGGTGCTGCCACTTGGCCTCCAAGACCTCCTCCGGCGTGGGGGGGTTGACCCGCTTGAAGGAGCGCCCCACGGCCCGCTCCAGCTCGCCTAGCTCCCGCCTCTCCCGAGGGCCGTAGAGGATGACCACCTCCCCTCCCCTACCCGCCCGCCCCGTGCGCCCGGAGCGGTGCTGGTAGGCCTCGGGGCTATGGGGGAGGCGGTGGTGCACCACCAGGTCCACCTCGGGGATGTCCAGGCCCCGGGCGGCCACGTCCGTGGCCACCAGGACCTTGACCTCCCCCTCGCGGAAGGCCCCCATGACCCGCTCCCGGTCCGCCTGGGAGAGGTCCCCGTGGATGGCCCGGGCCAGGTGCCCCAGGCGGATGAGCCCCGTGGCCACCTCCTCGGTCTCCGCCTTGGTCTTGGCGAAGACGATGGCCCGCTTGGGGGCCTTCACGTAGAGGAGGTCGGAGAGGAGGGAAAGCCTTTCCGCAGGGGCCAGGATGGCCTCCTCCCGGTAGGTGACCCCCTCCTCCCGCACCACGTTGATGACCACCGGGCTTCGCATGTACCGCTCGGCCAGCCTCCTGGCCCAGGAGGGCAGGGTGGCGGAGAAGAGGAGGGTCTGGCGGGAGGGGGGCGTGGCCGAGAGGAGGGCCTCCACCTCCTCCTCAAAGCCCATGGAAAGCATCTCGTCCGCCTCGTCCAAGACGGCGATCTGCACCTCTGAGAGTGCCAAGACCCCTTGGCGCAAAAAGTCCAGGGCCCGGCCCGGGGTGGCCACCACGGCGTCGGCCCCCCGCGAAAGCTCCTCCTTTTGCTTGCTGTACCCCGTGCCCCCATAGACGGGGACCACCTTGAGATGGGGGGCGAGGGCGGCGAGCTCCGAGGCCACCTGGAGGGCGAGCTCCCGGGTGGGCGCGAGGACCAGGGCCCTGGGCTTCCTGCCCCTTTCCCGGCTTGGCGCCAGCCTCTCAGCGATAGGCAGGGCGAAGGCCAGGGTCTTGCCGGTGCCCGTGCGGGCCTGGCCGATCAGGTCCCTCCCCTCCAGGGCCAGGGGCAGGGCCGCCGCCTGGATGGGGGTGGGGGCGGTGATGCCTCGCCTATGGAGGGCTTCCTTGATCTCGTCCTTCAGGGGGAAGTCTTTGAACTCCACTTCTTGTCCTTTCCGGGCCCACCCGCGCCCGAAAAGGGAGGTGACGCCCGTAAACCTTAGCAGTCTAGGGAACTAGGGCACAAAAGTCAAGGGGATAACCTCCACCTCCTCGCCCTCCGCCGCATCCTGGTCCGGGGGGAGGACCACCAGAGCGTTGCCGAAGGCCATGGAGCGCAAGACCCCGCTACTTTGGTTCCCGGTGGTGCGGACACTGGCCCCCCCGGCAAGGGAAAGGATGCCCCGGCGGAAGACCTTCTTCCCCTTGGCCCCCTTGAAGGGGGTCTCCGCCCTGGCCCTCAGGGAGCCGTAAGGGGGTTCCGTGCGCCTCAGGAGGCGGAAGAGGAAGGGCCTCCCATAGAGGAAGAAGGTGACCATGCTGGAGACCGGGTTCCCGGGGAGGCCCAAGACGGGAAGCCCCCCAAGACGGGCGAAGAGCAGGGGCCCCCCGGGCTGCTGGCGCACCTTCCAGAAGACCACCTCCCCCTTCTCCTCCAGGACCTGGCGCACCACATCGTACTCCCCCATGGAAACCCCCCCAGAGGTGAGGAGGAGGTCCAAAGGGCCCGCCTCCTCCAGCCTCCCGAGGACCGCCTCGGGGTCGTCCGGCACCTTGCCCAGGAGGACGGGCTCCCCCCCGGCCTCGAGGACCAGGCCCAGGAGGCTAAAGGCGTTGGAGTTGTAGACCCCCCCGTAGGGCAGGGGCTCCCCGGGCTCCACCACCTCGTCCCCAGTGGAGAGGATGCCCACCCTAGGCCGCCGGTAGACCCGGACCCGGGGATGGCCCATGGCCGCCGCCAGGCCTAGCCTTCCGGGGGTGAGGAGGTCCCCCCGCCTCAGGTAGACCTCCCCCCGCCGGAGGTCGTCCCCTTTGGGGCGGATGTCCTTAGGGCTCGCCGGGGCAAAGAGGAGGACCTCCTCCCCTTCCCTTCGGGTGTCCTCCACCCGGACCACCGCGTCCGCCCCCCTGGGGATGGGGGCCCCGGTGTAAATGGCCACCGCCTCCCCCTTCCCCACTTCCCCCAGGAAGGGCTTCCCCGCCGGGGCCTCCCCGATCACCCTAAGGCGCACTGGGCGCTCGGGGGAGGCGGAAAGGGTGTCCTCCTCCCGGCAGGCATAGCCGTCTATGGCGGTGTCGTCCTGGTCGGGGTGGTCCACGGTGGAGGCCAGGTCCTCGGCCAGGACCCGGCCAAAGGCCTCCCCCAGGGGCAGGGTCTCCACGCCAAGCTCCCCCTTGGCCTCCAAAAGGACCCGCTCCAGGGCCTCCTCTACGCTAAGGTTCGTCCGCATGGGTTTCAGTCTACCCGCTTGCGGAAGGCCCAGGGCCAGAGGGCGATCCCCAGGGCGTAGAGGGTGAGGGTGGCCGCGAAGAGGTAGTTGAACCCCAAAAGCCCCAAGGCCCCCTGGACCAGCCCGGAGAGGGCGCTCCCCAGGGCGAAGAGGAGGCCCCAAAGGGCGGTTTCCACCAGGAAGAACCCGGGCCTCTCCTCCTCCTCTAGGTAGTCCATGACCAAGGCGGCGTAGACCGGCCCGGCGGCGTTCATGAGGGCCCCGCGGATGAGGAGGGCAAAGGTGACCACGGGAAGCCAGGGGGCCCAGGCCAAGGCGGCCAGAAAGGGTAGGGAGAGGGCTTGGACGAAGACGATGGCCCCAAGCTTCCCCAGGCGGCCCACCAGGAGGGGCTGGAGGAGCATGGCCACCCCTGTGGCCAGGGAGGAGAGGGCGAAGACGAACCCCGTGGCCCCGTAGCTGAGGTCGAACCTCTCCTTCAGGTAGAGGTTCAAGAAGGGGATGACGAGGCCCGCCCCGAAGCCAATGAGCACCTGGGGTAGGAAGAGCCTAAACCACAGGAGGAAGCGGCGGGAAAGCCTGAGGGGCCTCCTATCCCCGTCCCCAGCGGGAAGACCCCGGATGAGGGGAAGCCCCAAAAGGAAAAAGGGCAAGGCGAAGAGGAGGACGAAGCGGGCCCCGAAGAGCTCGGAGAGGTAGCCCGCAAGGAGGGTGGAGAAGAAGCCGCTTGCCGTGGTGAGGGCTGCCTGGAGGCTGAAAAAGGCCACCCGTCGCTCCTCGGGGACCAGGCGGGCGAGGAGGGGAGCTGCCGCCCCCTGGACCAGGGCCCCTGCCAGGCCGTATAGGGCGAGACCAGGGAAGACGAGAAGGCCTAGGCCCAGGAGGAGGACCCCCAGGAGGGTGAGGAGGAAGGCCAAGTAGAGGCTTCGCAGGTACCCGAGCCGGGGTATGAGGTAGGCGAGGGGGAGGGCGAAGGCTACCCCCGAGAGGAGGAGGACGGCCTGGGCTAGGCCGATGGCCTGGCGGGTGTAGCCCAGGGCCTCGAGGTGGAAGTTGAGGAAAAAGTAGACCAGGTTGGCCCCGAAGGAGAAGAGAAAGGCGGCCAGGAGGAAGCGGTAGGCGGCCCTCAAGGGACCTCCCGGCTGGGGCAGTAGGGGAAGAGGGCGCAGGCCCCGCACCTGGGTCTTTTAGCGGTGCACACGTACCGCCCGTGGAGGACCAGGGCGTGGTGGAGGTAGACCCACTTCTCCTTGGGGAAGAGGGCCTCGAGGTCACGGCCAATCCTTTCCGGGACCTTGGCCTCCGAGAGGCAAAGCCTCCTGCTCACGCGGGCCACGTGGGTGTCCACGGCGATCCCCGGAATCCCGAAGGCTGCCCCCAGGACCACGGTGGCCGTCTTCCACCCCACGCCGGGGAGGCGCATCAGGGCCTCCTTCTCCCTGGGCACCTCCCCCCCGTGCTCCGCCAGGAGCCTCTGGGCCAGGGCCACCAGGTTCCTGGCCTTGGTCCGGTAGAGGCCGATCCTCTGAATGAAGGGCTCCACCTCCTCGGGGGTGGCCTCCGCCAGGGCCTTGGGGTCGGGAAAGCGGGCGAAGAGGGCTGGGGTGGCCTCGTTCACGCTCCTATCCGTGGCCTGGGCGGAGAGGACCGTGGCCACGAGAAGCTGGAAGGGGTTCTCGTGGCGGAGCTCGGTGCGGGCCTCCAGGTAGGCCTTTTCTAGGGCCTCCAGGATCTTTTGGGCCCGCGCCCCTTTCGCCCCTTTGGCCTCCTTAGGGCACGCCACGGCTTCCAATCTACAGGAAAGGCGGAAAGGGCCAAGCCTGAGCCCCATGGGCATCGCGTGCTGGGGCCGAAGGTCCCCTTAGGGGGCCTCCCAAGCGCCCAGACACAAACTTCGCAAACGTGGGACCCACTTCGGTACGGGGGAGCACTTTCCGGGGCCCCCACCGGCGCGAAAACCAGGGTGGGGTGCTCAGTAGGCCTTGGCGAAGACCACCCGCTTGCCATAGGCGCCAGGCCGGCCGCAGCGCACGCAGGCCCCCGTCCCCTCCTCTCCCTCAAAGGGGACGCAGCGGACGGTGGCGGTGGTCTCCTCCTGGATGAGCCTCTCGCAGGCCTTGTCCCCGCAGTGGAAGGCCAGGGCAAAGCCCTCCTGCACCGCCTCCTTGAGGGCCTCGTAGCCGTCCACCTTGCGGGTTCTGCTCTCGCGGAAGTCCAGGGCCCGCTGGTACAGGGCCTGGTGGAAGGCGTCCAACCGTTCGGGCAGGACCTCGGGCAAGGCCGCAAGAGGAAGGGGTTCCTTTCCCCCTAGGCGGCTGGCCAGCACCGCCTGGCCCCCTTCCAGGTCCTTGGGCCCCAGCTCCACCCGGAAGGGCACCCCCTTGAGCTCCCACTCGTGGAACTTGTACCCAGGGGTGTACTGGTCCCGGTCGTCCAGGTGGACCCGGAGGCCCCGGGCAGAAAGGGCCTTCTTGAGCCCAAAGGCCGCCTCCAGGACCCTTTCCCGGCTCTCCTCCTTATAGATGGGCACGAGGACCACCTGGATGGGGGCCAGGCGGGGCGGGAGGATGAGGCCCCTATCGTCCCCGTGGGTCATGATGATGGCCCCGAGGAAGCGCCAGGAAAGCCCCCAGCTCGTGGTGTGCACGTACTTCACCTCGAGGTCCTTGTCCTGGAACTTGATCCCGAAGGCCCGGGCGAAGTTCTCCCCCAGGTAGTGGCTGGTACCGGACTGGAGGGCCTTGCCGTCCCGCATCATGGCCTCAATGGTGGTGGTGTAGACCGCCCCGGCGAACTTCTCCTTCTCGGTCTTGAGGCCCTCTATGACGGGGATGGCCGCGTGCTCCCGGGCGAGCTTGGCGTAGATGGCGAGCATCCGCCGCACCTCCTCCTCGGCCTCCTCCTTGGTGGCGTGGGCGGTGTGCCCCTCCTGCCAGAGGAACTCGCTCGTGCGGAGGAAAGGCCTCGTGCGAAGCTCCCAGCGCACCACGTTCCCCCACTGGTTGAGGAGCTGGGGCAGGTCCCGGTAACTTTTGATCCACCTGGACCACATGTAGCCGATCACCGTCTCCGAGGTGGGGCGCACCGCCAGGGGCTCCTCCAGCTCCTCCCCCCCGGCGTGGGTCACCACGGCGAGCTCGGGGGAGAAGCCCTCCACGTGCTCCGCCTCCTTCTTGAGAAAGCTCATGGGGATGAAGAGGGGGAAGTAGGCGTTCTGGTGGCCCGTCTCCTTGAACATGCGGTCCAGGACCCCCTGGATGTTCTCCCAGATGGCGTAGCCGTAGGGCCTGACCACGACGGTGCCCCGGACGGGGCCGTAGTCGGCGAGCTCCGCCCTTTGGATGACCTCGAGGTACCACTCGCTGAAGTCTTGGCTCTGAGGGGTGAGGCCCTTCTCCTTCGCCATACCCGCCCATCTTACCCCAGTAGAATGGCCCCATGGACCTTTTCCCCGTGCTCAAGGAGCTGGCGCAACCCTCGGACAGCAAGATCCTCCTGGTGGTCCTGGACGGGGTGGGGGGGCTCCCTCTGGAGCCCGGGGGGGCCACGGAGCTGGAGGCCGCCCTCACCCCCAACCTGGACGCCCTAGCCCAGGAGGGCGCCCTGGGCCTCCTCACCCCCGTCCACCCCGGCCTGGCTCCGGGCTCCGGCCCCGGCCACCTGGCCCTCTTCGGCTACGACCCCTTCCGCTACGCGGTGGGCCGGGGGGCCCTAAGCGCCCTGGGCCTGGGGGCGGACTTCCGGGAGGGGGATGTGGCCTTGAGGGGGAACTTCGCCACGCTAGCCGAGGACGGCACCGTCCTGGACCGCCGGGCGGGCCGCCCCTCCACCGAGGAGAACGCCCGGGTCGTGGCCAAGCTCAAGGAGGCCATTCCCCGGGTGGAGGACGTGGAGGTCCACTTCTATACGGAAAGCGAGCACCGCTTCCTGGTGGTCCTCCGCGGGGCAGGGCTCTCCGACCAGGTAGCGGACACCGACCCCCAGAAGCCGGGCCTAAGGCCCCTCCCTCCCCGGGCTCTAAGCCCGGAGGCAGAGAGGACCGCTAGAGTCTTGAACCTCCTCTCGGAGCGCATCCGGGAGGTCCTAAAGGGGGAGCCCAGGCTGAACGGGGCCCTTTTCCGCGGGGCCTCGGGAAGGCCCGTCTTCCCCAAGATGGGGGAGGTCTACGGCCTGAGGGCGGCCGCCATCGCCAGCTACCCCATGTACAAGGGCCTGGCCAGCCTGGTGGGCATGGAGGTCCTCCCCGTGGAGGGGGAAGGGGACGCCCTCGAGGGCAAGGTGAAGGCCCTGCGGGAGAACTGGGACCGGTGCGACTTCTTCTACTTCCACGTGAAGGGGACGGACGCCATGGGCGAGGACGGGAACTTCCTTGGCAAGGTGGAGAAGATAGAGCGCTTTGACGCCCTCCTTCCCGGGATCCTGGCCCTCAGGCCCACGGTGCTCGCCATCACCGGAGACCACTCCACCCCCGCCCTCCTCAAGGGCCACTCCTGGCACCCCGTGCCCCTCCTCCTCAAGGCTCCCTACCTGCGGGCCGACGAGGCCGGGCGCTTCACGGAAAAGGAGGCCCAGAAGGGAAGCCTGGGCCACCTCCGGGGCGTGGAGCTCATGCCCCTCCTCCTGGCCCACGCCGGGCGGCTCGCCAAGTACGGGGCCTAAAATGGGGGAGATGCTCCGGCACCGCCTGAGCCTCGAGGAGTTCCAGGCCCTCCTGGAGAAGGCCCCGGAAGGGGTCCGCCTGGAACTCCTAAACGGCGAGGTGTACGAAATGGCCCCCATCAGCAGCGGGCACGCTAGCCTGGTCACCTATCTAGCCAAACAGCTGGAAAGGCTCTACGGGGACCGGGCTCTGGTCTACGTGCAAAACCCCTTGCGCCTTTCCCAGCACTCCCTTCCCCAGCCAGACCTGGCCCTGCTCAAGCCCCGGGAAGACTTTTACCGGGCCCGGCTCCCCGAGCCCGGGGACACCCTTTTGGTGGTGGAGGTGAGCCTCTCTAGCCGGGAGCTGGACCTCAAGGTGAAGCTCCCTCTGTATGCCCAAGGGGCCATCCCCGAGGTTTGGCTGGTGGAGGAAACGGGGACCCTGGAAGTGTACCGGGAGCCCCGGGGAAGCCACTACCGCCACCGCCTCCTCCTGGAGCCGGGGGAGGAGGTGGCCCCCCTTCTCCTCGGCCACCCCCTCCTGCGCTGGGACCCCCCTAGAGGTACCCCGCCCGCCTGAGCTCCTCGGCCACGGCCTCGAGGACCATCTCGTAGGCCCGGTCCAGGTCCACCCCCTGCAGGGTGGCCCCCGCCGCGGGCACGTGCCCGCCCCCGCCCAGGCGCAGGGCGATGTTCTGGGCGGAAACCCCACCCCGGGAGCGGAGGGAAACCTTCACCCCTTCTTCCCGCCTGCGCAAAAAGGCGGAGACCACGCTCCCCTCCACGTATCGGATGAGGCCCACGAAACCATCCGAGTCCTCCTCCGGGGCCGCCTCCTCGGGTAGGTGGGCGGTAACCAAAAGGCCGCCAAAGTGGAGGGCCAGGGTGGAGAGGACCTGGCCCAGGAGGCGGAAGTAGGAGGGGGGGCGGAACTGGAGGCGGTCGGTGAGCTCGGGAAGCTTCACCCCGTAGCCCAAAAGCTCCGCCGCCACCCTTAGGACCTCAGGGGTGGTGTTGGCGAAGCGGAAGTTGCCCGTGTCCGTGAGGATGCCGGTGAGGACCGGGGTGGCGATCTCCTCCGTCCACGCCACCCCCAGGAGGTCAATGAGGTCCTTGACCATCTGGGCCGTGGCCGCCTTGGAGGGGTCCACGACGGCGAACTGGCCAAAGCGGGGGTTGGTGCCGTGGTGGTCTATATTGATAACGAACCCCTCCACCGGCACCCCCACCACCCGGGAAGGCTCGGCGCTGTCCAGGACCACCAGGGTGGCCCCGGGGGGCAGGTGGTCCACGGGGTCAGCGTACTCCTCCTCCTTGGGCAGGAAGCGGAGGAAGCGGGGGGGCTCCGCCACCCAATGGGCCTCCTTGCCCAAGGCCTTGAGGGCCCTGTAGAGGCCCAGGGAGCTCCCGATGGCGTCCCCATCGGGGTCCACGTGGGTGGCGATGTAGATGGGGCCCTCCACCGCCTTCAGCACCTCGGCCACCAGGCGCATCTTCTCCCAGTACTTGGGCTCGGGGGCGTTGCCGTCCACGTGGCTAGGCTATCACGCAAAGGGGTTTTCCACCCGCACGCTCCCATAGGAGGCGGGGTGCAGGTCCTCGCTCCAGACCACCCGGGCCCCTAAGGCCCTGGCGCTTTGCAGGATCATGGCGTCCCAGAAGGAAAGGCGGTGCCCCTCCGAAAGCTCCGCAGCCTGGAGGAGGTCCTCCAAAGAAGGGGTGTGGAGCCTGGCCTTACCCAGGTCCTTCAGGACCTGGCGGGCCACCTGGGGCTCCAGGGGAACGGGAAGCTTCCGGGTGGCCACTACGTAGAACTCCTGCAGGACCTGAAGGGAAAGGGCAAGGCTTCGTTGGGCAACGAGGCGCTCTAGGAGGGCGATGGCCCGAGCCCGCTTCTTCCCCCCGGCCCGGTCGTAGGCGTAGACCAAGACGTTGGTGTCCACGAACTCAAGCCCCCCGGGCATGCCGCTCCTCCCGGGAAGGCAAGGCCTGGCCCTCGCTGGAGAAGAGCCCTTGGCGCATCCAGGAGAGCTGGCGGGCCATGGCCTCCTCCGGGCCCTCCTCGGCCAAAGCCTGCCGGAGAAGCTCCTCCACGAAGGCGTTTAGACTCTGGCCCCGCTTCAGGGCCACCTCCCGCGCCCGGCGCACCAGGTCCTCGGGAAGCCGCAGGGTCAGGTTCCGGCCCATGGCCCCATTCTAGCACATCATGATGTGCGACCTAAAGGTTCCACCCCCCCGCCACCTCCAGGACCTGGCCCGTGAGGTAGGGCTCCCGGACGAAAAAGAGGACCGCCCGGGCGACCTCCTCTAGGAGGGCCAGCCTGCCCATGGGGATCTCCTGGATGGGCTTGGAGATGGAGTTCTCCGCCACCCCAGGGGCCACCACGTTGGCGGTGATCCCCGCGGTGGCGAAGCGCTTGGCGATGGCCTTGGTGTAGAGGATCACCCCGGTCTTGGCGATGACGTAAGGGGTGATGTGGGGCCGGGCCAGGAGGTTCTGGGCCCCCGCATACCCCAGGTTCACGATGCGGCCAAAGCCCTGCTCCACCATGAGGGGGAGGACCCTCTGGGTGAGGAGGAAGGTAGCGGTGAGGTTGGTGTCCAGGATCCAGCGCCACTCCGCTAGGCTCACCTCCTCTATGGGCTTATAGAGGTAGTCCCCCACGTTGTTGACCAGAACCCCAATCCCCCCCAGGTGGTAGCGGACCTCCTCCACAAGATGGGCCACCTCCTCCTCCCGGGTGAGGTCGGCCCGGACCTTGATGGCCCTCACCCCCAGGGCCTCCGCCTCCTGCCGGGTGGCCTCGGCCAACCCCTCGGAGGTGCGGTAGTGGACGGCCACGGCATAGCCCTCCCGGGCCAGGGCCAGGAGGATGGCCCGGCCGATGCCCTTGGCGCTTCCCGTGACCAGGGCAGCCCTCATGCCCCCTCCAGGTAGCGCTCCAAGAGGAGCCGGGTGAAGCTATTGAGGGGGTAGGCGAGCCCCGCCTCCGGCTCCACCCAGGCCCACTCCAGGATCTCCTCATTGGGGCGCACCTCCCCTTCCCCCCTGGCGAAGTAGTTGAGGAGGAGCATGTGGGTGGGCCTATAGAACTCGGGGCTAAAGAGGGCCTCCTGCACCAGGGCGAAGCGGACCTCCAGGAGGTCCAGGTTCACCTCCTCCCGGATCTCCCGCCTTAGGGCGGCCTCGAGGGCCTCCCCATAGGCCACCTTTCCCCCCGGCACCCCCCATAGCCCCCGCCACTTGGCGGTGCGCACCAGGAGCACCTTCCCCTCCCTTTCCACTAAGGCTCCCACCGTGGGGATGGGATACTGCGGAGGACTCTCCATACGTACCAAGCCCCAAGATACAGGGCCTGGAGGAGGACGAAGGTGAGGTAGGCCCTAGGCTGGTGGAAGAGGAGGAAGACCCCCAGGAAGAAGAGCTGGGTGGTGAGGCCCAGGTTCACCACCCCTGCCAGGGCCGCCTCGTCAAAAAAGCGCCTGGGGTCCAAGCGGAGGCCTTTCAGGAGAAGCCCCTCCAGAAGGGATATGGCCCGGTCCTGGGGGAGGAAGAGGAGGCGGTAGACCCCCCGCAGAAGGGCGAGGAGGGGGCTTGGGGAATCCTTTGCCTCTTCTGGAAGGGGAAGGCCCCGGTGAAGGCGGTAAAGCCTCTCCAGGTTGAAGTCGTAGGACTGGACCAGGGTGAAGACCAAAAAGGCCAGGAGGGCCATCCCCCAGGCCTCCGTCCTCGCCCCCAGGGCCAGAAAGAGGAAGAGGTTGCCCAGGAAGTCTAGCTCCGTGTCCAGGTAGCGCCCCAGCTCCGTGGCCTCGCCCCTTAGGCGGGCGAGCTGCCCGTCGGCGTTATCCAGGATGGTCTTCGCCTGGAGGAGGAGGGCAGCCAGAAGGTCCTGGCCCCAAAGGATGAGCGCCGCAGAAAGGAGAACCAGGAGGGTGTGAAAAAAGACCAAGTGATGGGGCTTGATCGGGGTCGGTAGGAGAAGCCGCACCACGAGGTGGGCCAGGGGGCGGAAGAGGAGGACGTTCAAAAACTCCTGGACCGGCCTCGCCTTGGCCCCGGGCACCACGGCTAGTCCTTAAGGTGGGCAAGAATCCTCTCCACCACCGCCTCGAGGCCGAGGTCGCTGGTGTCCAGGACGAGGGCATCCGGGGCGGGGGCGCTTTGCGCCCGGTCCCGCTCGTCCCTTAGGAGGAGGTCCCGGAGCACCCCCTCGTAATCCCCTGGCCGCTCCTTGGCCCGCCTCCTGGCCCGGACCTCGGGCCTGGCGGTGAGGTAGAACTTGTGGGGGGCCTCGGGGAAGACCACCCTCCCCATGTCCCGCCCCTCGGCCACGAAGGGGGGGGGCACTTCCCTGAGCCTCCGGTTCACCCAGGCCCGCACCCCAGGAAGCCTCGCCACCTGGGAAACCACACGGTCCACCGCCTCCGTGTGGAGGTGGGGGGTCAGGTCCTCCCCATCCGCCAGGACCCAGTTCCCCTCCTTTTCGGGCACCAGGCGGACCTGCCGGGCCTCGAGGAGGGCCAAAAGCCCCCCCTCATCCTCCAGGTCTACCCCCGCCCTGAGGGCCAGATAGGTGGCGGCCCGGTAGAGGAGGCCGCTGGAGAGGTAAGGCACCCCTAAGGCCTCCGCCACCCGCCGGGCCACGGAGCTCTTCCCCGAGGCCGAGGGGCCATCTATGGTCACGATGCCCCGCATAGGCCTAGGAGGTCCTGGAAAAACCCGGGGTAGGAGATCTCCGCCCACCTGGGCTCCCGCACCCTTACCCCCACGGGGAGGCCCGCCACAGCGAAGGCCATGGCGATGCGGTGGTCACCGAAGGGCTCCACCTCACCCCTCCTCACCCCGCCCCCCCGAATCCTAAGCCAGTCCGGCCCCTCCTCCACCTCCACCCCCAGGGCCCGGAGATTGTGGGCGATGGCCGCCACCCGGTCGGACTCCTTGACCCGGAGCTCGGAAAGCCCCGGGATGAAGGTCTCCCCTTCCGCCCAGGCAGCGGCCGCCGCCAGGATGGGCACCTCGTCCACCATGAGGGGGATGAGGCCCGGGTCCACCTCCACCCCCTCTAGGGGGCTATACCGGGCCCGGACGTAGCCCACGGGCTCCCCCGCCTCCCCCTCGAGGACCCGCCACTCTAGATCGGCCCCCATGGCCTTCAGGACCTGGAGGAGCCCGGTGCGGGTGGAGTTCAGGCCCACCCCCTCCACCACCACCTCCGAGCCCGGCACCACGAGGGCCGCCACCAGGAAGAAGGCGGCCGAGGAGAAGTCCCCGGGGACCGTAAGGTCCTTGGCGGGGAAGGGCCCGGCCCTACGGGTGCGCACCCACCCTTCCCCCCTTTCCAGGGGCAGGCCGAAGTGGCGGAAGAGCCTTTCCGTGTGGTCCCGGGTGGGGACGGGCTCCGCCACCTCCGTCACCCCCTCGGCGAAGAGGCCCGCCAGGAGGAGGGCGCTCTTCACCTGGGCGCTGGGGACGGGGAGGGTGTAGCGGATCCCCCTTAGGGCGGCCCCCCGGACGGCGAGGGGGGCCCTCCTCCCCCCTTCCCGGCCGTCTATCCAGGCCCCCATGGCCCTCAAGGGCTCGGCCACCCGGCTCATGGGCCGCCCCCTTAAGGAGGCGTCCCCGGTGAGGACGGCGAAAAGCCCATCCTGCCCTGCCAGGATCCCCAGGATGAGGCGCATGAGGGTGCCGGCGTTGCCGCAGTCCAGGACCTCCTCAGGCTCCCTCAGGCGGAGGCCCTGGCCCCTGACCAGGAAGTGGGGCCCCTCCTCTAGGATCTCCGCCCCCAGGGCCCGGAGGACCCGGGCGGTGGAGAGGGTGTCCCCCGCCTTCAAGGGGTGGTAAAGCCACCCCTCCCCCTCCGCCAGGGAGAGGAGCATGAGGCCCCGGTGGGTCACGGACTTGTCCCCGGGCACCTGCAAGGCGCCCCGCAAGGGGCCGCAGGGGGCGAGGTCCAAAAAGGGCCGGTCCATGCCCCCTAGTCTTCCCACCCCAAAGGGTTTTGGTCAAGGGCAGGGCCTGCCCCCAGGAGGAGGCCCTCCCCCTGGAAGGCCACCTCCTCCCCAGGGGCGAGGAGGAGGGTGTGGGGGGGCTTCAGGGCCTGCCCCTGGAGGCGGGCCTCCCCCTCCAGGAGAGTGAGGACCAGGGGAAGGTCTGGCCTCAGGGTGAGGCTTCCCCCTAGGGGGAAGCGGTAGAGGTGGAAGTGGGGGGTCTTCAAGAGCCGCTCCCCTCCCAGGACAGGCTCGGGGGTTGTCAGGGGAATGGGGGTGGGGTGGAGGAGGGCCACCTCCAGGGCCTTCTCCAGGTGGAGCTCCCGGGGGCGGCCATGGTCGTAGAGGCGGTAGGTGAGGTCCGAAGGGGTCTGGACCTCGTAGACCCGCACCCCGGGCCCCAGGGCGTGGACCACCCCCGCGGGCAGGTAGACCACCTGCCCCGGCCTGACCGGGACCTTCCGGAGGAGGGCCTCGAGGCTCCCCTCCTCCACCCCCCTTCGCACCTCCTCCGGGCTCACAGGCCTCCTGAAGCCGTAGACGATCTCCCCGGGGGAGAGGACGTACCAGGCCTCGTACTTTCCCGGCCCCCCCTCCACCCTCCGGGCGTAGGCGTGGGGCGGGTGCACCTGGACGGAAAGCCACTCCGCCGGGTCCAGGAGCTTCACCAGGAGGGGCGCCTCGCAGAGCCAGACCTCGCCGATCCCGGGGCCAAAGCCCAGGGCGCTTCCCCCCCAGATCCGGGGCACGGGCTTAAGATGGCAGGGACTCACGGAGGGTAGCATAAGGGGTATGCGCGACCTGGACCGCGAGGAAACCTACCTGGCCGACCGCAGGGGCCTGGCCCTGGAGCTCAGGGACCTGGTGGGCACGGGGCCCGTGCCCCAAAGGGCCTACCCTGGCCCCCACGGGGCCCTAGCCTATGGAGAGGGGCGGTTCGCCACGGAACTGCTATCCCTCCCCGAGTGGACCGAGGAGGGGACCCTCTTCCTCCTAGAGGGCGGATACGATCTGGGGGAGGCGGCGGCCATGGGCCTCCTGGCGGAAAGCGGCCGGGCCCAAGTGGTGCGGGTGGGCTTCCGGGAAGGGGTGGAGGCCCATATCCCCCCAAGCCCCCTAAGCCCCTACCGCTACCTCCGCTTCCTCCTCCTGGCCACGGGGCAGGAAGAGGCCCTGAAGGAGGTGGACGAGAAGCTCCTTCAGGAGAGAAGGCGGCTAGGCCCCGAGATCCCCCTGGGGGAAAACCCCGCCAAGTTTCTGGCCTACACCCTCCTAGAGCGGCTTCCCCTCTTCTACTGCCCCTTCTTCCGTCCCCTGGAAGGAGCGGCCCAGAGCCTCCTCGCTCGGATCGGGAAAAGCCTCTCCCTGACTCCGCCCCATAGCGCCCTGGAGTTCTTCCTGACGGGCCTCGAGGCCCGCCACGAGCAGGGGGACCCCCTGGTCGCCGTCCTCCTGGGAGGGGGGGAGGCCGTGGCCTTGGCCAAGGAGATCCTGGAGACCCGGGTGGACGCCCTCGCCGAGGTCCCCCCGCTCGAGGGAAGCCGCCTCGCCCAGGCGGTGGCCCTCTGGTACCGCCTGGCCTGGACCGCCTACTACCTGGCCCTCCTCTACGGGGTAGACCCCTCGGACGGGGAGGTCCTGGAAAGGCTTAGGGAGGTGAGTTAAGTGCCCGCGCTTTGGTTTCGCAACATGAGAGGCCCAAGCCAGGGCTATGGAAGCCTCTTTGGGGCCCCCGCCGCGGCGAAAGCCGCGGTGGGGTACTTAGTGGAGATCCCCCCCTTCCCCAGGCCCGGGAGCTTGGAGGAGGCCCTGGCCCTCCAGGAGGCCCTGGCGGGGAAGGTGGTGGTGGCGGGAAGCCTGGAAGGGGTGCGGCGCATCGCCGCCTTGGACGCCGCCCACAAGCGGGGGAGGCCCCTTGTGGCCGTGGCCGTGCTCTACGACTTGGAGGAAGGCCTCCTCCACGTGGGGAAGGGGATCGTCCCCGAGAAGGCCCTCTTCCCCTACGTGCCCGGGTTCCTCTCCTTCCGGGAGGCTCCCGCCTACCTCCTGGCCCTGAAGGCCCTCCCCGAGGCCCCGGAGGCCCTTCTGGTGGACGGGCAGGGCATCGCCCATCCCCGGGGCCTGGGCATCGCTGGCCACCTGGGGGTGCATCTGGACCTGCCCAGCGTGGGCGTGGCCAAAAACCCCCTCTTCGGCCGCCCCGAAGGGCCCCTGCCCTGGGAAAAGGGGAGCGCCGTGCGCCTCCTTTCCCCGGAGGGGAGGCCCCTGGGCTACGCCTACCGGAGCCGGGCTGGGGTCAAGCCCCTTTACGTCTCCCCGGGGCACCGGGTGGGCCTCGAGGAGGCTCTGGAGTTCGTGAAGCGCCTTCCCACTCGCTTCCGCCTCCCCGAGCCCATGCGCCTGGCCCATCTGGAGGCGGGAGAGGCCCTAAGGGCCTTAGACTAGGGGCCGTGGAAGCCCCAAAGCCCAATCCCGTCTACCGGGCTGCTTGGTATCTAGCCCGGTTCCTCCTCCACCTCCTCTTCGGCTACCGGGTGGAAGGAAGGGAAAGGGTGCCTGAGCAAGGCCCGGTCATTCTGGCCGCCAACCACCTTTCCATCCTGGACCCCATCGTCATCGGGGCGGGGATAAGGCGGCCCGTGAGCTTCCTGGCCCGGGCGGACGTCTTCCGCCTCCCCCTCCTCTCCTGGCTCCTGCCCCGGCTTTACGCCATCGCCGTGGAGCGGGGAACGGGGGATCTTTCCGCCATAAAGGGCGCCATCCGAGCCCTGGAAAGGGGCATGGCCTTCGGCATCTTCCCCGAAGGCACGAGGAGCCGCAACGGCAGGCTCCAGCGCCTCAAGACTGGGGTGGCGTCCATCGCCTTCCGCACGGGAAGCCCTGTGGTGCCCGTGGCCGTGGTGGGAACGGAAGAGGCCTGGCCCGTGGGGCGGAAGCTCTTCCGCCTGCGCCGGCCCGTCCGGGTGGTCTACGGGGAGCCTATTCCCGTTCCGAGGAAAAGCAAGGTTTCCCACCAGGAGCTGGAAAACCTCACCCAGGAGATCGAGGCTCGGGTAAGGGAACTCCTCCCCCCTCGGTACCGCTAGAGGCAATGCTTTCGTTATCACATATTGCTATACGCGATGGAAGAAATGGGACGGGGTATTGCAGGAGGGGATTGAGGCGTGATATATTCCCTCCGGAAGGGAAAAGGGGAGGGAGGTGAAGAATGGCAGCAAAGAAAACGGTCACCAAAGCGGATCTGATAGACCAGGTCGCGTCGGCCGCCGGCCTCAAGAAGAAGGACGTGAAGGCTGCGGTAGACACCTTTTTGGCCAAGGTGGAAGAGGCCGTGGGCACGGGTAACAAGGTGCAGCTCACCGGCTTCGGCACCTTTGAGGTGCGCAAGCGGAAGGCCCGCACCGGCGTGAAGCCCGGCACCAAGGAGAGGATCAAGATCCCGGCCACCCAGTACCCCGCCTTCAAGCCGGGCAAGGCCCTCAAGGAAAAGGTCAAGAAGTAGCCTATTCCCTTCCCCCCGGGGGGCTTGCCCCCCGGGTTATCCTTTAGGCCCCGCCTAAGGCCCCCCCGGGCTTGATCTTGGGCACCACCCGGGGGGCCTCCTTCTCCTCCTTGGGCTCCCCAGGGGCCTCGAGGGGGAGGCCCTCCGCCACCCGCCCGAACTCTTCCGCGGTCAGGGTCTCCCGCTCCAGGAGGGTTTCCGCCACCCGCTCCAGGACCTCCCGCTTTTCCTGAAGAAGGGCCAGAACCCTCTGGTACTGCTCCTCAATGAGCCGCCGCACCGCCTCGTCGATGCGCTTGGCGGTCTCCTCGGAGTACTGGCGGACGTCGTACCCGCCCAAGTAGGTGTCCTCCCGGAGGGCGTAGGCCACGGGGCCGAATTCGGGATGCATCCCCCACTCGGTGATCATGCGCCGGGCCAACTCCGTGGCCTGGCGGAAGTCGTTCTCCGCCCCCGTGGTCACGTCCTCAAAGATGAGCTCCTCGGCGGCCCGCCCAGCCAGAGCCACGGCGATCTGGTCCAGGAGGCGCTTCTTGGACCAGTGAAGCATGTCCTCCCGCCTGGGCATCATGAAGCCCAAGGCCCGGCCCCGAGGGACGATGGTGACCTTGTGCACCCCATCGGCGTGCTCCAGGAAGTGGGCCGCCAGGGCGTGCCCCGCCTCGTGATAAGCGGTGATCCGGCGGTCCCTTTGGGTGAGGACCAGGCTCTTCTTGGCGGGGCCCATCATCACCCGGTCCGCCGCCTCCTCGAGGTCCTTCATGGTGATCTTCTTCCGCCCCTCCCGAGCGGCGAGGAGGGCAGCCTCGTTGAGGAGGTTCTCCAGGTCCGCCCCCACGAAGCCCGGGGTGCGCTTGGCCAGAAGGGCCAGGTCCACGTCCTCCGCCAGGGGCTTGCCCCGGGCGTGGATCCTCAGGATCTGCTCCCGGCCCTTCACGTCGGGAGCATCTATGGCTATCTGGCGGTCAAACCGCCCCGGGCGCAGGAGGGCGGGATCCAGGACATCGGGGCGGTTGGTGGCGGCCATAACGATAATGGTGGAATCCTTCTCAAAGCCGTCCATCTCCACCAGGAGTTGGTTCAGGGTCTGCTCCCGCTCGTCGTTGCCGCCCCCCACCCCGCCTCCCCGCCGCCTGCCCACGGCGTCGATCTCGTCAATGAAGACGATACAGGGGGCGTGGCGCTTGGCGGTCTCAAAGAGGTCCCGCACTCTGGCCGCTCCCACGCCCACAAACATCTCCACGAAGTCCGAGCCCGAAGCGGTGATGAAGGGCACCCGGGCCTCCCCGGCCACTGCCCGGGCGATGTGGGTCTTCCCCACCCCAGGGGGGCCCACCAGGAGGACCCCTTTGGGGATCCGGGCCCCCATCTCGTGAAAGCGGCTGGGATTTTTGAGGAACTCCACGATCTCCTTGAGCTCCTCCTTGGCCTCCTCGGCTCCGGCCACGTCCTTGAAGGTGACCTTGGGGGCCTCGGTGAGGACCTTGGCCCGGCTCTTGGTAAAGTTGAAGGCCCCATCGGAGGACCCGGCCCGGCCGGAACGGGAAAAGTAGAAGAGGGCTGCGATGAGAAGCCCCACCAGGAGGAGGGGCCACAGGAAGCCCCAGGCGTTTTGCGTCTGGGGAGGCTCCACCCGCACGCTCACCCCCTTGCGCATCCAGGCCTCGAGGGTGGCGTTGTCCGGGGGGCTGGCCGCGTGGGTGGTGAAGCCCGAGCCGTCGGTGAGGGTACCCTGGATGCGGGTCTCCCCAGAGTGCACCACCACCTCCTTCACCCGGCCCGCCTTCAGGTCCTCCAGGAAGGTGGTGTAGTTGACCGCGCCGCTGGGGCTCGCCGTGGTCCCCGCCAGGCTAAAGGCCCAGGCCAAAAGGAGGAGGCCCAGGACGAACACCAGGAGGTTCAAGGGAAGCCGTGGCATGTCACTATCCTAAGGTACACGGCCAAAGGGATCTTTGGGTAGCCCAAGCTACTATGACAAAGATGGACTCAACTCTCTTGACACACCAGTATGGCCTAGATTAGCCTGGATAAGTGAGGTGAGGCTATGGCTAAGGCAGTGGGCATTGACCTGGGCACCACCAACAGCGTGATCGCTATCCTGGAGGGCGGCAAGCCGGTAGTCCTGGAAAACGCCGAAGGGGAGAGGACCACCCCCAGCGTGGTGGCCTTCCGGGACGGGGAAACCCTGGTGGGCCGGATGGCCAAGCGCCAAGCGGTCCTGAATCCCGAGGGCACCCTCTTTGAGGTCAAGCGCTTCATCGGCCGCCGTTACGAGGAGGTCCAGGAGGAGGCCAAGCGGGTGCCCTACAAGGTGGTCCCCGGGCCCGACGGGGGCGTGCGCATCGAGGTGAAGGGGAAGCTTTACACCCCCGAGGAGATCAGCGCCATGGTCCTCCGCAAGCTGGTGGAGGACGCCTCCAAGAAGCTTGGCGAGAGGATCACCAAGGCGGTGATCACCGTGCCCGCCTACTTCAACAACGCCCAGCGGGAGGCCACCGCCAACGCGGGGCGGATTGCCGGGCTCGAGGTCCTGCGCATCATCAACGAGCCCACCGCCGCCGCCCTCGCCTACGGCCTGGACAAGAAGGGGAACGAAACCGTCCTCGTCTTTGACCTGGGGGGCGGCACCTTTGACGTGACCGTGCTGGAGATCGGGGAGGGGGTCTTTGAGGTGAAGGCCACCTCCGGGGACACCCACCTGGGCGGGTCGGACATGGACCACGCCATCGTGAACTGGGTCGCCGAGGAGTTCAAGCGGGAGTACGGGGTGGACCTGAAGGCGGACCGCCAGGCCCTGCAGCGCCTCATCGAGGCGGCGGAGAAGGCCAAGATCGAGCTCTCCAGCACCTTTGAGACCACCATCAGCCTCCCCTTCATCGCCCTGGACCCCGCCAGCAAGACCCCTCTGCACCTGGAGAAGAAGCTCACCCGGGCCAAGTTGGAGGAGCTGATCGAGCCCCTCCTCAAGCGCCTAAGGGGCCCCGTGGAGCAGGCCCTCAAGGACGCCGGCCTCACCCCGGCCCAGATCCAGGAGGTGATCCTCGTGGGCGGGGCCACCCGGGTGCCTGCGGTCCAGCGCGTGGTAAAGGAGCTTTTGGGCAAGGAGCCCAACCGCTCCGTGAACCCCGACGAGGTGGTGGCCTTGGGGGCCGCCATCCAGGCGGGGGTCCTCATGGGCGAGGTGCGGGACGTGGTCCTCCTGGACGTCACCCCCCTCTCCCTGGGGGTGGAGACCAAGGGCGGGGTGATGACCGTCCTCATCCCCCGGAACACCACCATCCCCACCCGGAAGTGCGAGGTCTTCACCACGGCGGAGCACAACCAAACGGCGGTGGAGATCCACGTCCTCCAGGGGGAGCGCCCCATGGCCCAGGACAACAAGAGCCTGGGCCGCTTCCGCCTCGAGGGCATCCCCCCTATGCCCGCCGGGGTGCCCCAGATCGAGGTCTGCTTTGACATAGACGCCAACGGCATCCTCCACGTGAACGCCAAGGAGAAGTCCACGGGGCGGGAGGCCTCCATCACCATCCAGAACACCACCACCCTCTCCGAGGAGGAGATCCAGCGGATCATCGCTGAGGCCCAGCGGCACGCCGAGGAGGACCGGCGGCGCAAGGAGCACGCCGAGCTCAAGAACGCCTTGGACAGCGCCCGCATCCAGGCGGAGCGCGTCCTCAACGAGAAGCAGGGCTCCCCGGAGGCCAAGGCCCGCCTCGAGGCCGCCATCGGGAAGGCCAAGGAGCTGGTGGAAAGGGACGCCCCCGACCCCGAGCTGAAGGCGGCCACCGAGGAGCTCCTCCAGGCGGTCCAGGCCTACGAGGCCTCGGCCAGAGCGGGGACCACTGGGGGAAGCCGCCCGGACGACGTGATTGACGCCGACTACAAGCCCGCCGACTAGGCCCACGGTACCCCAAGGGAGGGAGGCATGGAGGAGAGGAACCTGGGGGAAAGCGCCCTGGAGGAGGACCTGAAGGGGGTGGCAAGGGAGGCGGAGGCCTTGGAGGCCCGCCTCAGGGCAGCCGAGGAGGAGCTCCTCCGCTTCAAGGACCAGTACCTCCGCCTTCTCGCCGACTTTGACAACTACCGCAAGCGCATGGAGGAGGAGCTGAGGGCCCGAGAGCGGGAAGGAGCCCTCAAGGTCTTAAGGGCTCTCCTCCCCGTGCTGGACGACCTGGACCGGGCCTTGGAGTTCGCCGAGGCCAACCCCGAGAGCATCCTCCAGGGGGTCAGGGCGGTGCGGGAGGGGTTTTTCCGCACCCTGGCTGGGCTTGGCGTGGAGGAGGTGCCCGGGGAGGGGGAGCCCTTTGACCCGCGGCACCACGAGGCCATCGGCCTCCTCCCCGGGGACCCCGGTAAGGTGGCTAAGGTCTACCAGCGGGGTTTCCGCCTGGGGGAAAGCCTGGTGCGCCCCGCCCGGGTGGCCGTGGGCGAGGAGAAGCCTGAGGACGAAGCGGGGGTGGAGTGAGCCGTGAAGGACTACTACGCCATCCTGGGCATCCCCAGAAACGCCACCCAGGAGGAGATCAAAAGGGCCTACAAGCGCCTGGCCCGGCAGTACCACCCCGACGTGAACAAGAGCCCGGAGGCGGAGGAGAGGTTCAAGGAGATCAACGAGGCCTACGCCGTCCTCTCCGACCCCGAGAAGCGCAAGCTCTACGACGCCTACGGCACCACCACCCCGCCCCCTCCCCCGCCCCCAGGGGGGTACGACTTCTCCGGCTTTGACGTGGGGGACTTCTCCGACTTCTTCCAGGAGCTCTTTTGGTTCGGGTCCTTCAGCGGAGCCCGCCGCAGGTCTCCCCGAGGACGGGACGTGCGGGCTGAGCTCCCCCTCTCCCTCGAGGAGGCCTTCCACGGCGGCGAAAGGGTTTTGGAAGTGGGGGGAAAGCGGGTCTCCGTGCGCATCCCCCCCGGGGCGCAGGACGGGGCCACCCTCCGGGTCCCGGGCATGGGCGGGGCGGGGGAGCCCCCAGGGGACCTCCTCCTCACCGTCCGCCTCCTCCCCCACCCCCAGTTCCGGCTGGAGGGGAAGGACCTCCACGCCGCCCTGGACGTCCCCGCCCCCATCGCCGTGGTAGGGGGAAAGGTGCGGGCCGCGACCCTGGAGGGCCTGGTGGAGGTCACCATTCCCCCAAAGACCCAGGCAGGGCGGAAACTCCGGCTGAAGGGCAAGGGCTTCCCGGGCCCTGGGGGGCGCGGGGACCTCTACCTGCAGGTACGCCTCACCATCCCCGAGCGCCTCTCCCCCGAGGAAGAGGCCCTTTGGAGAAGGCTGGCGGAGGCCTACTATGCTCGCACGTAGCGAGTGGCTTTCCCTCGAGGCCCTGGCCGAGCAGGGACTTCCCTTGAGCGCTGTCCAGGGCTATGTGGAGATCGGCTTCGTGGAGCCTCTGGAGGTGGGGGGCGCCTGGTACTTTCGCCAAGAAGACCTCCTGCGCATGGCCAAGGCGGAGCGCATCCGAAGGGACCTCGGGGCCAACCTCATCGGGGCGGCCCTAGTGGTGGAGATCCTGGAGCGTTTTTAGGGGGATACCCCTCCCTCTCCCTTTGCCCTAGAATCTCCCTGGGTAAGCCCCCTTCTTTCCGGCGCCCCGGTCCTAGCTTCTTTTTATCAGTAAACTTGACATTAGCCATGTTAGGTAGTATGCTACTTCTGACGAGAGGAGGCGGGGATGAACCTGGAACGCTGGACCCAAGCCGCCCGGGAAGCCCTGGCCCAGGCCCAGGTCCTGGCGCGGAAGCTTCAACACCAGGCCATAGACACCCCCCACCTTTGGGCCGTCCTCCTCAAGGACCAGGCCGGGCTCCCTGGGCGGCTTTTGGAGAAGGCGGGGGTCGACCCCAAGGCCCTGAAGGAAGGGGCGGAGAGGGAGCTTTCCCGCCTCCCCAAGGTGGTAGGGGCCGAGGGCGGGCAGTACCTGGCGGCGCGGCTCTCCGGGGTCTTCGGCCGGGCCGAGGCCCTGATGGCGGAGCTCAAGGACCGATTCGTGGCCCTGGACACCCTGGTCCTGGCCCTGGCCGAGGCCACCCCGGGCCTCCCCGGCCTCGAGGCCCTCAAGAAGGCCCTATGGGAACTCCGAGGAGGTAAGAACGTGCAAACGGAACACGCAGAAACCACCTACAACGCCCTGGAGCAGTACGGCATTGACCTCACCGCCCTGGCCGCCCAGGGCAGGCTGGACCCGGTCATCGGCCGGGACGAGGAGATTAGGCGCATGGTCCAGATCCTCCTCCGGCGCACCAAGAACAACCCGGTCCTGATCGGGGAGCCCGGCGTGGGCAAGACGGCCATCGTGGAGGGTCTGGCCCAGCGCATCGTCAAGGGGGACGTGCCCGAGGGCCTCAAGGGGAAGCGGATCATCTCCTTGCAGATGGGCTCCCTCCTCGCCGGGGCCAAGTACCGGGGAGAGTTTGAGGAGCGCCTGAAGGCGGTGATCCAGGAGGTGGTGGGGAGCCAAGGGGAGATCATCCTCTTCATCGACGAGCTCCACACCGTGGTGGGGGCCGGCAAGGCCGAGGGGGCGGTGGACGCCGGCAACATGCTGAAGCCCGCTCTCGCCCGGGGGGAGCTCAGGCTCATCGGGGCCACCACCCTGGACGAGTACCGGGAGATCGAGAAGGACCCCGCCCTAGAAAGGCGCTTCCAACCCGTTTACGTGGAGGAGCCCAGCGTGGAGGACACCATCTCCATCCTGCGGGGCATCAAGGAGAAGTACGAGGTGCACCACGGGGTGCGCATCGCTGACCCCGCCCTGGTGGCGGCAGCGGTCCTTTCCCACCGCTACATCACGGAAAGGCGCCTCCCCGACAAGGCGATTGACCTCGTGGACGAGGCGGCGGCCCGGCTCCGCATGGCCCTGGAAAGTGCCCCCGAGGAGATCGACACCCTGGAGCGGAAGAAGCTCCAGCTGGAGATCGAGCGGGAGGCCCTGAAGAAGGAAAAGGACCCCGACTCCTTAGAGCGCCTCAAGGGCATCGAGGAGGAGATCGCCGGGCTCACCAAGGACATAGAAAGGCTCAAGGCGGAGTGGGAGGCGGAACGGGAGGTCCTCAAGAAGCTCCGGGAGGCCCAGCAGCGCCTGGACGAGGCGAGGCGGCAGATTGAGCTCGCCGAGCGCCAGTACGATCTGAACCGGGCCGCCGAGCTCCGCTACGGGGAGCTTCCCCGCCTCGAGGCCGAGGTAGAGGCCCTTTCCGAGAAGCTCAAGGGCGCCCGCTTCGTGCGCCTAGAGGTCAGCGAGGAGGACATCGCCGAGATCGTCTCCCGCTGGACGGGGATTCCCGTCTCCAAGCTCCTGGAAGGGGAAAGGGAGAAGCTCCTTAGGCTCGAGGAGGAGCTCCACAGGCGGGTAGTAGGCCAGGACGAGGCCATAAGGGCCGTGGCCGACGCCATCCGCCGCGCCCGGGCCGGGCTCAAGGACCCGAACCGCCCCATCGGGAGCTTCCTCTTCCTGGGGCCCACGGGAGTGGGCAAGACGGAGCTGGCCAAGACCCTGGCGGCCACCCTCTTCGACACCGAGGAGGCCATGGTGCGCATCGACATGACGGAGTACATGGAAAAGCACGCCGTAAGCCGCCTCATCGGGGCTCCGCCCGGCTACGTGGGCTACGAGGAGGGGGGCCAGCTCACCGAGGCGGTGCGCCGCAGGCCCTACACCGTCATCCTCTTTGACGAGGTGGAGAAGGCCCACCCCGACGTCTTCAACCTCCTCCTGCAGATCCTGGACGACGGCCGCCTCACGGACAGCCACGGGCGCACCGTGGACTTCCGCAACACGGTGATCATCCTCACCTCCAACCTGGGAAGCCCCCTGATCCTCGAGGGCATCGGGAAGGGCCTGCCCTATGAGAGGATCCGGGACGAGGTCTTCGCCCTCTTGCAAAGGCACTTCCGCCCCGAGTTCCTGAACCGGCTGGACGAGATCGTGGTCTTCCGGCCCCTCTCCCAGGAGCAGATCCGCCAGATCGTGGAGATCCAGCTCGCCCACCTCCGGGCGAGGCTTTCTGAGAAGCGGATCGCCCTGGAGCTCAGCGAGGCGGCCAAGGACTTCCTGGCCCAAAGGGGCTACGACCCCGTCTTCGGCGCAAGGCCCCTAAAGCGGGTGGTGCAGCGGGAGCTGGAGACCCCCCTGGCCAAAAGGATCCTGGCCGGGGAGGTCAAGGAGGGGGACCGGATTCTGGCCGACGTGGGCCCCGTAGGGCTCACCTTCCGCGCCGCCGAGCGCCTTACGGCCTAGGAATGGAAGGGGTATGCGGGTGGTGGAAGTGCTGCAAAAGGCTTACCAAGACGAGCTTCTGGACGCTCTTCGGGCGGAAAGGGCCGCAGAGGGGATGCCCTACCCCCACCTCAAGGCCCTCCTCCTGGAGGTGGCGAGAAGGGAGCGGGCCCACGCGGAGGCCCTAGCCGAGGCCCTCCGCCGCCTCAAGGCCCCCCTCCCCCCTACCCCGAGGGCAGAGGAGGTGGGGTGGGAGGGGCTCCTTCGCCTCCTCAGCGAGGAGGGGTTGGACCGGGCCTACTACCTGGAGAGCACCCTTCCTGACCCCGACCTCGAGGCCCTCTTCACCCGGCTGGGGCAGGAGGAGACGCTTAATGAGGAGGCCATCCGCAAGGTGGTGGCCCTTCTGGGAGGTAGCCTATGATGGGCAAAGAGGAGGCCCGGCGTACCAAGGAAACCCTGGAAAGCCTTCAGGCTCCTGTCCTTTCCCTTTACCTGGACATCAACCCGGCCAAGCCGGAAAACGCCGGTAGGGCCTACGCCCTCCGGGCCAAGGACGCCATGAAGGCCCTCCGTGTGCCCGAGGAGGTGGCGGAAAGGGTCCTTTCCCTTTTGAAGCACGAAGTGGTCCAGGCCAAGACCCTGGTCCTCTTCGCCGACGGGAAGCGCCTGGAGCTCTTCCCCCTCCAGGTGGAGCTACCCCTGGTGGGGGCGGTGAAGACGGCCTTCCTGGACGAGAAGGAAAGCCGCCTCCTCACCGACGGGGCCCTGGCCCACTACGGGGAACCCTTCCTCCTCCCCCTGGTCTACGCCCTGGACGAGTACGAGCGCTACGGGGTGGTCTACGTGGACCAGGAAAGGTGGCGGGTCTTTGAGGTCTTTCTGGGGGAGATCGCCGAGGTGGGGGACGCTTTTTTGGCCCTGGACACCGAGGCCTGGCGCCGCCTCTCCCTGGATGCCCCTGGCCGCCGCTTCAACCTGGGCGGGATCTCCCGGGGCGGGGCGGGGCAGGACCTCTTCGCCAAGCGCCTTTCGGCGTGGGAGGAGCGCTTCTACAAAGCCCTGGCTCAGGAGCTGGAGGCGCGGCTGGAGGAGCGGGGCTTCACCCGCCTCGTCTTCATGGGCAAGGAGGAGCACACCAAGCTCTTCCTGGGTTACCTGCCCAAGCGCCTGAGGGAGAGGGTGGTGGCGGAGCTTCCCTCCCTGCCCCACCCCGGGGCGAGCCCCGGTGAGGTCCTGAAGCGCCTGGAGCCTGTTTTGGAAGAGGTGGAGCGCCGGGCGGAGGTGAGGCTTTTGGAGGAGCTGGAGGAGGCCTTCCCCAAGGCAGCCTTCGGGCCCGAGGTCCTGGCCCGGGTGCAGGAAGGCCGGGTGGAGCTCTGGGTCCTCCCCTGGCATCTGGAAAGGGAGGTCTACGCTTGCGACGGCCTCTACCTGGCCGCGGAGGCCAAGGCCCTGGGCCGCTGCGAGCGCCCCGAGAAAAAGCCCCTGGCCGTGGTCCTTCCCGAGCTTGCCGCCGGGTACGCGGCCAAGCTCGGGTTCGTGCGCGGCGAGGCGGAAAGGAGGCTTCTTGAGCGCGGAGGTATGGCCGCGCTCTTGAGGTGGTAAGGAGGTGGTGGCATGATCCGGTTTGATCCCTTCAAGGAGCTGGAAGAGTTGCAGGAGCGGCTGGCCCGGACCTTTGGCACGCCCCAGCAGGGGCCTAGGGTCTATGCCCCTCCGGTGGACATCCTGGAAGACGGCGAAGGGCTTCACCTCCTCGTCTACCTTCCAGGGGTGAACCCGGAGAGGGTGGAGGTGGTGGCCGAGGAAGGGGTCCTTTCCGTGAAGGCCGAGAGGCCCTTTGAGAAGAGGGAGGGGGTGGCCTACCACCGCCTCGAGGGGCCCTACGGCACCTTTGCCCGGGGCTTTAACATCCCCAGCACCTACGACCTCTCCCGGGTGCAGGCCCGCTTCCGCCACGGGGTCCTGCACCTCCTCGTCCCGCGGGCCGAGGCCACCAAGCCCAAGAAGATCCAGGTGCAGGTGGAGTGAGGGAGGTGAAGCATGCGGAGGACGGTTCGCTACATCCTGGCCACCTCCAACCCTATGGGGGACCTGGAGGCCTTGGAGAAGTTCGCCAAGGTGGCCCCCGACACCGGGGCGGACGCGGTGGCGGTCGTCGGCAACCTCATGCCCAAGACCGCCAAGAGCCGGGACTACGCCGCCTTCTTCCGCCTCCTCGCCGAGATCCATCTCCCCACCGCCTACATCCCCGGCCCCGAGGACGCCCCCATTTGGGAATACCTCCGGGAAGCCGCCAACACCGAACTGGTCCGGCCCGAGATGCGTAACGTCCACGAGACCTTCACCTTCTGGAGAGGACCCTACCTGGTGGCCGGCATCGGCGGGGAGATCGCGGACGAAGGCGAGCCCGAGGAGAGGGAGGCCCTCCGCTACCCCGCCTGGATGGCCGAGTACCACCTCAAGGCCCTGTGGGAGCTCAAGGACTACCCCAAGATCTTCCTCTTCCACACCATGCCCTTCCACAAGGGCCTGGGCGAGAGGGGCTCCCACGAGGTGGCCCACCTCATCAAGACCCACAACCCCCTCCTGGCCATCGTGGCGGGCCGGGGCCAGAAGCATGAGGTGCTGGGGGCCAGCTGGGTGGTGGTCCCCGGGGATCTCTCCGAGGGCGAGTACAGCCTCTTGGACCTAAGGTCTAGGAAGCTGGAGACCGGCAACGTGCGCTAGGGAAGAGGCCCCCTAGGCGGGGTCCCTTTCCCCTTATGGGCATCGCCGCTGGCCCCAACTGCGGCGCCGGGAACCACACGGGAAGGACCTTGACCGAGAGGGGCAGAAAAGCTCAGGCCCTACCCCGGCTGAAGGAGGTGAGGCTATGTTGGAGAAGCTTTGGCCCTTTGGACGTTCCCGCTTCCGCAAGGCGGTGGAAGAGGCCCTAGAAAAGGCCTTCCAGGAAACCGGGGAAACCCTTGAACCCCTTTCCGAGCTCTCCGAACAGGAGGACCATTATCTCCTCCGGGTGGAGGTACCGGGCCTGGGTCCCGAGAACCTAGAGGTGCGCCTCGAGGGGGACCAGTTGGTCATAGAAGGGGAAAAGCGGGAGGAGAGGCGCACCAAGCACCTGGCCGAGATCGCCTACGGGCGCATCTACCGGGCCTACCTCCTGCCCAAGGACGCCAAGAGGGAGGGGATGGAGGCCCGCCTCCGCAAGGGGGTGCTGGAGGTGAGGATCCCCCGGGAAAGCCGCCCCGAGGAACCCCCGGTCAGGATCCCGGTGAGGGAGGAGGCCTGAGGGCCCACGATCCCCGCGAGTGGGGGTTGTGCGGGATGACCCAAGCGCTTCTCCTAAACCTCTACCGGAGGGCCACCCGGCTGGTCTTCAACTTGGTGCTGGTGACCCTTCTCTTGGGGCTTTTCGTGGGGGTAGGCCGGAGCTTCCTGGAACTGGGCCTCACCTTTACCGAGCCCACGGTGCGCCTGGGGCTGAAGGATCTGGTCACCAACACCCTCAGCTTGATCATCGTCCTGGAGCTGGTCCGGGTCTTCGTGGACTACTTTGAGTTCGAACGGGTGCGCCTCGAGGTCCTCCTGGAGATCGGGGTGGCCCTGGCCCTGAGGGAGCTCCTACTCCTCCTCTTCGCCGAGGAGCTTTCTGGCCTGGACCTTTTCCTCCGGACCCTGGGCATCCTGGCCCTGGTGGCCGGGCGCACCCTGGCGGTGCAGTTCTCCCCCAGGAGGTCGCCTTGAAGGCGGAAGAGGTGGCCCTGCCCGGCGTGGGACGGAAGTTCACCATCGCGGTGGGAAGCAGGGACCGTCTGGTCATCGTGGTCCACCACTCGGAAAAGCGGGAGCTCCAGTACTTTGGGGCGGGGGAGGAGGATGAGCCCGCGGCCGCCCTGGACCTCACCGACGAGGAGGCCCGGGAGGTGGGGGCCATCCTGGCCGGGATCCTCTTCCATCCCGAGGCGGTGGGGGATACCCAGAGCAAGCTGGGGCAACCTGCGATGGTCCAAGCCCTTTTCCCGGAAAGGCGGCAAAGGAGGCGCTCCGCCCCAGCCAAACCCAGCTAAACGGGTGCTAGACTCGTGCTAGGAGGTCCGCATGGAGGCCGCTCCCCAGCCCCCTCGGCCGTGCGCCATCACCCCGGCCCTCACCCCCTGCTGGCAAAAGCGGATGCCCTTAGGGGCCAGGAAGTTTGCTGGGCTGGAGAGGGGGCGGAAGGCTCGGCCAGTACCCCGCCGCCAGCCTCCCCAAGGTCCTGGAGAAGAGGCCCATCCAGGAGATTGATGGCCAGACCCCGATCCTAGCGGACGTGGTGGAAAAGGCTCTCAAGCAGGTGAAGGCTACGGTGAAGAACCCCCTCAAGAAGCCCATGCCCGAGGAGAGGGCGGAGGAGGCGGCAGGGCTTCTCTCCTGGGGCACCTGGACCCATGACTGCCCCTTGGCGTGGCCCGGGCCTGGGGGCTCAAGGACACGAAGGTGCGCCTCGAGGTCTAGGGGCCCATGGGCCTCCACCGCTAGCCCCAAGGTCGCAGGTCCAGCGTCCAGGACCCGCCCATCCCCCACCGCCAAGGGGAGGGTGCCGGAGGCCGTTAGGTGCTCCCCCTCTACGACATAAACCACGCCCGCCGCCCCGCCTTTGTGGTCAGGGGCCTGGTCCTGGCCAACGCCCTGGCCTTCCTATGGATGCTGGCCCTGGACCCCGGGGCCGTGGTCCAGGACTACGGCTTCATCCCCGCCCTCTTCTTCCAAGACCCCTGGGGAGAAGGGTACCGCCTCCTAACCAGCATGTTCCTCCACGGGGGCTTCTTTCATATCCTCTCCAACATGTGGTTCCTATGGGTCTTCGGGGACAACGTGGAGGACCGCATGGGCCACGGCCGCTTCCTCCTCTTCTACCTCCTGGGCGGGGTGGTGGCCGCTTTGGCCCAGGGCCTCTTCATGCCCGCCTCTAGCATCCCCATGATCGGGGCCAGCGGGGCGGTTTCCGCCGTCTTAGGGGCCTACTACATCCTCTTCCCCCGGGCCTACGTGGTCTCCCTGGTCTTCTTGATCCTCCCCCTTTTCCTCACCTTGCCGGCGGCGGTCTACCTGGGGTACTGGGCCCTCCTCCAGCTCCTCCAGGGCCTTTTGGGCCTTCCTGGGGTAGCCTGGTGGGCCCACCTGGGGGGCTTTCTCTTCGGGGCCCTGGCGGGCCCCCGTTGGGCCAGGCGCTGGCGGCATTGGTAGGCCCTGGGGGAGGGGCCTGGCCCTAGGGGATGGCCCTGTAGGCGGCGTAGGCGGAGAAGACCTTGGCCAGATACTCCCGGGGCTCGTCCCTCTCCTGGAAGCGGAAGAAGGGGTAAAGCCCCCCTTCCCGGGCCATCCCCCTCAGGGTGTAGCCGATCCCCCCGTTGTAGGCGGTGACGGCACAAGCCGTGGCCTCGAGGCCCTCCAGCCCCGCCCCCTGGCATCTCTCCAGGAGCCAGCGCAGGTAGCGGGCGGCGTAGCGGATGGCGCTCTCGGGGTCAAAGGGGTCGGCGGGGGGTTCGGAGAGCATCCTGGCCACATCGGCCCAGGTGCTCCTGAGGAACTGGGCCAGGCCCAAGGCCCCCGTGGGGCTCACCGCCCTTGGGTCAAAGCGGCTTTCCACGTGGAGGATGGCGAAGAGGAGGTTGGGGTCCAGGCCCTCCCTCCTGGCGTAGGCCTCCACCCAGTCCCGGTAAGCCCGGGGGTAGGCCAAGGCGGTGGGCCAGGCGGCCCGGATGCCCTCCCGGTAGATCCCCAGGCGGTAGTAGAGGGGCACCAGGCTGGGCCAGTCCCGGGGGCGGGCCCACAGGGCGTAGCGCACCACCCCTCGGGCCCAGGCCTCCTTCCCGCCCCGCACCAGGGCCTCCACCAGGGGGGCCTCCAAGGGCGGGGGGAAGACCGGGGCGGGGGGAGGGGCTTCTGGGTTCTTGCCCAGAAGGAGGCCCAGCCCCCCGCGGAGGGAGGCGTAGGCCTCCCTCCGGGCCTCCTGGAGGCCCAACTCCCCTGCCAGGAAATAGGCCCTGAGGGCGGCGTCGTCCGCATAGACGCTGTCCCCCCGGGCCAGCTCCAGGTAGAGGGGGATCGCCTCCCGCCCAAGGCCCATGCGCTCCAAGAGCCCCGTGGCCCGCCACAGGCCCTCGGAGGTGCTCCGGCGGTAGGCGGCCACGGCCTCGAGGAACAACCCGCCCTCCTCCAGAATCCTCCCCTGGGCGTACCGGGCCTCAGGGTGGTTGTACCGGGCCAAGGCCGAAAGGGCCTCTTCCCTTCGCCCAAGCCGCCATAGGGCGTATCCCAGGCCTAGGTACCCCCTAGGGTTCTCCGCCGCCCAGGCCTGGTAAAAGGGCAAGGCTTCCCGGTAACGCCCCAGCCGAAAGAGGGCCTGGGCCCTCAGGTCTGGCCTCCGGTCGGGAGGGAGGACCTCTAGGAGGTCCCTGTAGGCCCGCCCCCGGAAAAGGGCCTCCCACAGCCTCTCCCCTTCTCCCAGGCGGAGGAGGGCCGCCACCGCCTCCCCATCGGGCAGGAGCCTGGCCCAGGCGGAGAAGGCCCGGGGGTCCCGGGCCGCCTCCAGAAGGGGGGCCGCTGCCCGCCAGGCCCCCTGGGGCTGCCACCCCGGTTCAAAGGCTCTAGCTCCTTCCAGGAAGAGGGCGTAGCGCCAAGCGTACTCCGCCCGTTCCGATAGGGGAATGCCCTCTTGCCCTAGGAGCATCCAGCCCGCCAATAGGCGGGCGTACCCCTCCCCCCCAAGGGCCATCTGGCGGAGGGCCTGGGGATCCCCTGCCTGGAGGGTGGCGTAGGGTTCGGGGAGGCCCTGGGCCCGGCAAGCCGCCAAGAGGAGGAGGAGCCAAAACCTGCGCACACCCCCACCCTAGCAGGCTCCTCTTTGAGCATTCTTAGAGAGGGGGGGCCGGGAGGGCTATTCCCAGGCAATCCTTCCCTCAGGGATAGTCCCCTGGCGGGCAAGGGGGGGATAGGCGTAGCCTGGTAAGGCTTATGGAAGGGCGGATTCCTCCCCACAGCCTCGAGGCGGAGCAGAGCGTCTTGGGGTCCATCCTCCTGGATTCCGACGTCATGGACGAGATCGAAGGCCTCCTCCCTTCCCCCGAGGCCTTCTACGCCGAGGCCCACCGCAGGATCTACGCCGCCATGCAGGCCCTGAGGGCCGAGAACAAGCCCGTGGACCTGGTGACCCTCTCTGAGGAGCTCTCCCGCCGGGGGGAGCTCGCCGGGGTGGGCGGGGTGAGCTACCTGGTAGGCCTCTCCGAGGCTACCCCCACCGCCCTCTACGCGGAGCACTACGCCCGCATCGTGGCGGAGAAGTGGACCTTAAGAAGGCTCATCGGGGCGGCCGGGGAGGCCATGCGCTTGGCCTACGAGGAGGCGGGAAGCCTGGACGAGATCCTAGACGCCGCGGGGAGGAGGATCCTCGAGGTGGCCCTCGTCCGGACGGACACCGAGGCCCGCCCCATGCGGGAGCTGGTCCACGAGACCTTTGAGCACGTGGAGGCCCTCTTCCAGAACAAGGGGGAGGTGGCCGGGGTGCGCACGGGCTTCAAGGAGCTGGATGGGCTCATCGGCACCCTGGCCCCCGGCTCCCTCAACATCATCGCCGCCCGCCCCGCCATGGGCAAGACGGCCTTCGCCCTCACCATCGCCCAGCACGCCGCCTTGAAGGAAGGGGTGGGGGTGGGAATCTACTCCTTGGAGATGCCCGCAGCCCAGCTGGCCCTGCGCATGATGTGCTCCGAGGCCCGCATCGACATGAACCGGGTCCGGCTGGGGCAGCTCACCGACCGGGACTTCTCCCGGCTGGTGGACGTGGCGGGCCGCCTCTCCGAGGCCCCGATCTACATCGACGACACCCCCGACCTCACCCTCATGGAGCTTAGGGCCCGCGCAAGGCGCCTTAGGAGCCAGAGGAGCGTGGGGCTGATCGTCATAGACTACCTCCAGCTGATGTCCGGACCAGGGGGGGGCCGCAACGGGGAGAACCGCCAGCAGGAGATCGCCGCCATCTCCCGGGGCCTTAAGGCCCTGGCCCGGGAGCTCCACGTCCCCGTGATCGCCCTAAGCCAGCTCTCCCGGGCCGTGGAGGCCCGGCCCAACAAGCGCCCCATGCTCTCGGACCTCCGGGAGTCGGGAAGCATTGAGCAGGACGCCGACCTGGTGTTGTTCATCTACCGGGATGAGTACTACCACCCTCACTCGGAGAAGGCGGGGGTGGCGGAGATCATTGTGGGCAAGCAAAGGAACGGCCCCACGGGCACCGTGGAGCTCCAGTTCCACGCCCAGCACGTGCGCTTCAACGACCTGGCCCGGGAACCCTAGGGGGCCAAAAGGGCCTTGGCCCCCGCCTTCAGGGCCTCCACCAGGTCCCGGTGGCCCAGGGCGAGGCCAGAGGAGAGAGCCTCAAAGTAGCTCTCCTCCACCAAGGCCAGCTCTATGGCTAGAATCTTCTCAAAGGCCTCCACAGCGCCGAAGACCTCGGGGCCCCGCAGGGCGGTGCGCAGGTGCTCCAGAGAAAGCTCCTGCACGAGACCCATGGCGGGGATGATGGCCTTAGGGCCTATGCCTAGGCGGGCGTGGACCAAGCCAATCCGCCTGCGCCTTTCCGCATAGGCCCGGTCATAGGCCCCCGAGAAAAGCTCCCGGTACCACTCGGCGAAAGTGCCATAAAGCCTTTCCACCCGCCCCGGCACCGCGTGGAGGATGGCCGCGAGCTCCCCATCCCGCCCCAGATAGTCGTAAAAGGCCAGGGCCACCTCCGGGGCGATGGGGACCATGACCGCCCCCAGGTCCTTCAAGAGGGCAGCGTGGGCCTCGGTGAAGCCGGTGCGGCGCTTGAGCAGGTCCAAGAGCCCGCTGGGGTCCACGGGACAAATGTACCTTGCCCACCCCCCTCGCGTCCAGGCCCTGTCCCACCAGGACCCCCACCCCTACGCGAGGTGCCGGTGAAGCGGTGTCACTCCGTGCTCACGCCCTGGTCCACCTGCTGGTTCACGGGCTCCACCATGCGGAAGTGCTGGGCCAGGTCCTCTAGAAGCCTCTCCAGGCGGGCCGTCTTCTCCTCCCGCTTGTTCTCCTTAAGGATCCCGATGTAAGCGGAAAGGAGCTCCCGCACGTCCTCCACCCCCCGGGCGTCCAGGGGCTTCACCGCCACCTTGGCCCCCTTGGCCAGGCGGCGGCGCATGGCCTCCTCTGTGAGGCCCATCTCCGGCCAGTGGCGCAGGTAGACCCGCCCCCCCGTCATGCCCGAGCAGATCCAAGGCCCCGGGTCCCCCAGGACCAGGGCCCGCCCCCGGGTCATGTACTCAAAGGCAAAGCCCTTGGCCTGGGCCCGGGCCGCCAGGTTGCCCAGGTCGTCCCTCAAGGGGCGCTCCGGCTCCCCTCCCAGGACCACGTCCGCCCCGGATAGCCTTATGCAGAAGCGGCTATCCGCCATCCCTTCCACCACGAGCAGCCCCCCGATGGCCCCGTAGGCGAAGCTCTTGCCCACGGAGCCGTCCACGTAGGCCCCGTAGGGGTTCTTCCCTTTGAGAACGGCCACGGTGCCCCCGAAGGCGCCCTTGGCCACCCCGTCCTGGGCCCCGCCCTCCACCACCACCCTAAGCCCCTCCACGTTGAAGGCGGCGAGGCCATTCCCAGCCACGCTTCCCGCGTCAAAGCGGAGCTCCACCTCGGCATCAAAGCCCTTGCCGTAAAGCCGCCTCCGGGCGATCTCCCCCGCCAGGTGGGCCCCCAGGGCCCGGTCCGTGGAGTTCACCGGCCCCTCCTGGAAGACCATTCGCCGGCTCCCCTCCCCGTAGGCGGCCATGACCACCTCGGTGACCGTGCGGGTAAGCTGGTTTAGGGGCTTCCTGAGGACATGAGCCGAAGTGTCCTTGAGCCAGTCGGGCTCCTCCACGGGGAGGAAGAAGTAGCCGAGGTCCAGCTCCTCCAGGTGGTCCCGCTGGTAGAGGAGGTCGGCCCGCCCCCTGAGCTCCTGCAAGGAACGGGCCCCCAGGGCGGCCACGAGCTCCCTCAAGGCTTCCCCCTTGGCCTCAAAGAAACGGGTGAGCTGCTCCACGGCCCGGTCTAAATCCTGGGGCACGAAGCGCTTGAGGCCGTGGGCCAGGGCCTGCTCCACCGTCTCAATCTGGGTGGTGATGCCCACGTGGCAGGTGTCCAGCTGGCAGCCGCGGCAGATGGTGCAGCCGATGGCCACCATGGCCATGGTGGCCATGCCCACCCGGTCCGCCCCCAGGAGGACCATGCGGAGGACGTCGTAGGCGGTCTTGAGGCCCCCGTCGGCCCAGATCTCCACCCGGTCCCGGAGCCCCGCCCGCACCAAGGCCCGGTGGACCCGGCGCACCCCCAGCTCCACGGGGAGGCCCGCGTATTTGAGGGCGTGGAGCCGGGCCGCCCCCGTGCCCCCCTCAAACCCGGAGAGGGTGATGACGTCGGCCCCCGCTTTGGCGATGCCCACGGCGATGGTGCCGATCCCAGGGATCACCGGCACCTTCACCGAGACCAAGGCCTTGGGGTTTACCGTCTTCAACTCCTCGATGAGCTGGGCCAAGTCCTCAATGGAGTAGAGGTCGTGGTTGTTGGAGGGACTGATGAGGTCTACCCCGGGGACGGCGTTGCGGGCAGCGGCCACCTTGGGGGAGACCTTCTTGCCGGGGAGGTGCCCCCCCTCCCCGGGTTTGGCCCCCTGGCCGATCTTGATCTCAATGACGCTGGCGGAGTTCAGCATGTAGGCGTGGACGCCAAAGCGACCCGAGGCCACTTGTTGCCCCCGCCAGTAGGTGTACTTGCCCAGCATGTCGGGGATCTCCCCGCCCTCCCCGTTGATGCAGAGCATGTTGAGGCGCTTGGCCGCCTCCGCATAGGCCCGAAAGGCCGCCTCTCCTTGGGAGCCAAAGCTCATGGCGCTAATGACAAAGGGCAGGGAATGCCCCTTTACGGAGAGGTCCACCTCCTCGGGGGCCACCCCGCTCCGCTCGGGGAAGCGCACCTCCAGTAGCTGCCTCGCCGCCACCGGGCTTTCCCTTTCCAAGGAGCGCACCTTCTCCTGGAAGTGGCTGTAAGGGGCCTGGCCCGTGGCCACCTCCTGGGCCGCCTTGTAGATCCTGGGGTTGAAGCGGAAGTCCTTGGCGGGCATGACCTTTTCCGCCCGGAAGAAGCCCTCCCGCTCCAGAAGGGTGCGCTCCAGCTCCAAGAAGCCGTACCCCCCGCTTTCCGAGCCCAGGAAGTTCCGGGTGCCGAAGTACTCCGCCAGCTCCGGCTTGAGGCCCAAAGAGCTGAAGATCTTCCCGTAGCCCCTGAGCTCGTGGATGCCCATGGTGGAGATGACCTTTTCCAGACCCTTTCTGAGGGCCTCGAGGACATTGGCCACCCCCTTTCTCCCCTCCAGGGCCCTGGCCTTCTCCTCCAAAAGCCAAGGGGCCACGGCCTCCGCCCCAAGCCCCAGGAGGAAGGCCAGGTCGTGGAGGTTGCGCACCCCGCCGGAGTGGACGAGGATGGAGGTCTTCCGCCTCAGGGCCACCCCGTCCGGGCCCCGCCTCATGAGGGCCCGGTTCACCGCAGCCACTGCCAGACCGATGTCAATCCAGACCCCCCCTTGGAAGGCTTCCCGGTCGGAGAGGATGAGGACCTCGGCCCCCGCCTCCACCGCCTTTACGGCTTCCTCCTCCAGGCGTCTGAGCCCCACGAGGAGCCCCTCCTCCACGGCGAACTGGGGGACCAGGAAAGCCGTGTGGAAGCGGGCCTTCACCTCCTCGAGGGTGAGGGTGCCGAAGGCCTCGGCCAGGGGCTGGTCGCCCTCCAGGACGAGGGGGATGAGGAGCTCCTCCACCCTGCCCCCCCCTTGGCCATGGGGCAAGGGGCGGCGGCCCAGGAGGGTCCGGGTGGAGAAGTGCTCGATCTCCCGTTCCCGGTCGATGGCCGGGTTGGTCACCACCGCCACCGTCTCCTTGAAGAACTCGGCGAGGTTGGGCTTCTCCGGGTTCAGGGCGGCCAGGGGGCCGTCGTAGCCCAGGGAGCCGATGGGCTCGTTGCCGGTCCTGGCCAGGGCCTCGAGGTAGGCCCCATCCCAACGGTCCCAGCCAAAGGCCCTCTCCAGCCCCAGGGGGGGCGGGGCGGGCCTTTCCTCCACCTGGGCCTCGCTCCCCCCGGCCACCGGGGGCGGGGCCTGGCGCAGGGGTCCCTGGAGGTGGACCCGGTACCCCGCCACGGGGGTCCTGGCGGAAAGGCGCTCCAGCACCAGGCGCTGGTGGCGGTCAAAGGGAAGGACCTGGGCCCCTTCCTTGGTGAGGCGGAGGTAGACCTTCTCCCCCGGGGCCAGGGGCTTGGGCTCGGTCACGAACTCCTCAGCGCTGAAAACCCCCCTTTCCGAGGAGAAGACGATCTCATACGGGGTTTCAAACTGCCAAAGGGGCCTCAGGCCCATGGCGTCCGTGGCGAAGACGGCCTCGTCCCCGTGGCGGCTCACGATGGCCGCGGGGCCCTGGGCCAGGGGGCCAAAGCGCTGCCTTAGGGCCATGTAGAGGTCCTGAAGCTCCGGGGAGAGGCCCTTGATCTCCCCCAGGACGGGGGGGAAGACCAGGTCCACGGCCTCGGGCAGGGTGAGGCCGTACCGGTAGATGAGCCCCTCCAGCATCCGGTTCAGGTCCTGGGAGTCCGACCCCCCGGTCCTGGGGATACCGAGGAAGTCCATCTCCCGCCTCAGGCGCTCGATGGTGTTGATCTCCCCGTTGTGGCCCAGGAGGCCGAAGGGCTGGACCTGCTCAAAGGTGGAGAGGGTGTTGGTGGAGTAGCGGTTATGGCCCAGGGCGATGGCGCTTTTGAACTCGGAGCGGGAGAGCTCGGGGTAGTAGCGCTTCAAAAGCTCCGCCGCCCCCCGCACCTTGTAGACCACGCTGTGGGTGGAGAGAGAGACCACGTGGACGGGGAACTGGGCCTCCAACCTTAGCCCCAGCTCCCAAAGGGGGGCGTCCCCATCCGGGGAAAGGCCCGCCACCTGGAGGAAGAGGGGCTCGGTGCGCCGCCCCACCGGGCCCAGGACTTCGCTCGCCACCTTTCCCCTTTGGAAGTGGATCGGGCGCACGCCAAGCCGCTGCCCCTCCCGCCTGAGGAGGTCAAAGAACTCCCCCAGGCGGCCCTCCTCCCCCTTGGGCACGAAGAAGTGCCCCACGAAGAAGCGGGGGTTGAAGGCGATCCTGGGATCGTGCCCCGCCCTCTCCAGGAACCCCGTCCATAGCTCCCGGGGGATGTCGGTCTGGATGCCCGTCCCGTCCCCCTCGCCCCGGATAGCCCCCGCGCGATGGGCCATACGGTAGAGACTTTCCAGGGTGCGCCGCACGATGCGGTGGGAGGGCTTGCCGCTCTTTCCCGCCATGGCGATGATGCCGCAGGCATCCTGGCCTAGGGGGATATCCGGGTAGGCTTCCTTCAGGGTCATCTTCGGGCTCCTTCTTTGGGCAAGGGGATTGGAGTAGGCAAAGGTATGCGCGTTGTTCCCGGGATTATACACGATGCCCGAGGCGGGGTCAATGGGAAAAGGCAGGACTTTACCCAAAACTTCCCTCCTCCTCTTCCAAGGCCTCCTTGGTGACCTCGTAGTTGAGCAGGCGGACCAAGCCCCGCAAGAGCAGGTAGGGACCATCTCGCTCACTGGCTATCCCCAGCTTTCCCCCAAGCCGCAAAAGGAGGCCCTCCAAGACACCCCCAGACCGCCGCACCTCCCAAAGAAACACCGCCAGCCCCAGCAAAACAGCCACCACCTTGCGAATCCGGCTAAGCCCCCGCACCGGAAAGCTCTCAAGCCCCAACCCCGCCCTCAGAAGGCGGAAAAACTCCTCCACCCCCCACCGCCTCCGGTACATCTCCACCACCCGCAGCGCCTCCCTCTCCCCCCTCACCTCCAAGCTGGTCAAAAGCCACCACTCCCCCCGCCTCCCCAAAGCCGGTATCCAGCTCACCACCAGATGAAGCCTCCGCCCCTCCACCTCCCTCCATCCCAGCCCAAGCTCCACACCCCAGCACCTGCCCAAACACCTTCCGGTCGTCAAAACCCCGGTCCGCCACGTACACCAGCCGCCGCCCCTCCCCCCCAAGAACCCCCCGCGCCCCCGCAATGGCCCGCTCCACCTCCCGGGGCAGGCTGGCAAACCCCCGCTCCCCGTAGGCCACCAGGTGGGCGTACCCCAGGGCCAGCCGCCCCTGGACATCCATCCCCAGCGCGGTCAGGAGCTCATACCCGGTCTCCCGCCTCCTCCCCACCCGGGCTATCCCCTCCAGGGCCCGGGCGTGGGGCTTGCGCACCGGGCTCAGGTCCAGGAAGACCCAAACCTCCTTCCCCTCCAGGGCCAGGGCGCTCTCCCGGCACACCCTCTCCAGGAGGGCCGCGGCCCCCACCCGGGGGTTGGCCAGGAAGCGGTAGAGGGCTTCGGCCTGGTGGAAGGGGCGCTGGAGGTGGGAGGGCAGGGTAGCCACCATCTCCCTTACCCGGGCGGAGCCCGCAGCCAAGAGGCCTCGGCTCATCTCCTCCAAACGCCTGAAGAGCCGCTTATCGGGGGAAAAGGTCGGCGAACCGGGCCGTGAACTCGTGGAGCCTGCTCTCTGCAACCTTGAGCGCCTTCATGGCTCAACTTCGGCTCCGAAATCTACCACGCAGGCAGGATGTGGGTAAAGTCCTGGAAAAGGGGCACTAAGGCCCCTGGACCCGGTGGAAGGCCTCGAGGAAGAGGGGCAAGGCCCTCGCCCGCTCCTCCTGTTCCCGCAGGGCCTCCTCAAAGGCCACGGGGTCCATGAGGAGGTGGGGAAGCCGCACGAAGCCCAGGTAGTACTCCCCTGCCTGACCGGGATAGCAGAGCCTCCCCTTCTCCTCGGGGAAGAGGAGGGTCTCAAAGGCCGCCGGGGAGGCCAGGTAGGGGGAGGCAGGGGCCTTTTTCAAGAACTCCCTGAGCCTCAGGGGGTTGGTCCAGAACCCGTAGCGTAGTCGCCCGTCCAGGCCCTCCAGGGCCCGCCACTCCCTCCTTTTGGCGAGCTCCATCCGCCAGAGGCGCAAACGGGCGTACTGGGCCAGGGTGAGGACCTCCCGGGAAAGCCCGTGGGCGATGAGGAGCCTCGAGGCCATCACGTAGTCCTGGTACTCCCGGTAAGGGTCCACCCCTTCAGGATGCCAGGGGGCCCGGGGTAGGATGGTGCCATGGACCGCAAGGCCTGGGTCATGCGCGCCCTCGAGGCCCTCCGCTTCGCCAGCCCCAAGGAAATCCAACGCTACCTGGACGAGGAGGGGGAGCCCTTCTCCAAAAAGGAGCTTTTGGACACCCTAAAGGCCCTGGTGGAGGAGGGCAAAGTGGAAGAGAAGGAGGGTACCTACCGCCTGGCCAAGAGGAAGGGGAGCGGGGAGGCCTTCCAGAGGCTCTTTGGCGACTAGGCGCCCCCGCGGATTCGCTACGCGATGGACCAACTCTGTCGTGTGACCGGGCCTCCTCTGGGGTCTCCATCGTGGCCAAGGCCAAGGTTACTTAACGGGAGTAGTTGGGGGCCTCCTTGACAACCACCACGTCGTGGGGGTGGCTTTCAATAAGCCCCGCCACGGTTATGCGCACGAACCGGGCCTTCTTCCGAAGGGTCTCGATGTCGGGCGCCCCTACGTAGCCCATGGCGCTCCTAAGGCCCCCCACGATCTGGTAGAGGACGTCCGCCACCGGCCCCTTGTAGGGGACCATCCCCTCAATCCCCTCCGGGACAAGCTTTTTGGCCTCGGTCTCCCCGCCCTTGCCGGGGTCTTGGAAGTAGCGGTCGGCGGAGCCCTGCCGCATGGCCCCGAGGGAGCCCATGCCCCGGTAAAGCTTGTACCGCCTCCCGTCCTTTAAGACCTCCTCCCCCGGGGCCTCGTCGGTGCCCGCCAGCATGCTCCCCAGCATCACCGTGTGGGCCCCCGCGGCCAGGGCCTTGGCCACGTCCCCCGTATACTTGATGCCCCCATCGGCGATGATGGGAACGTCCAGGTCCGCCACCCCGGCCACGGCCTCGAGGATGGCGGAGATCTGGGGCGCCCCCACCCCCGTGACCACCCGGGTGGTGCAGATGGAGCCGGGGCCGATGCCCACCTTCACCGCATCCGCCCCCCGCTCCGCCAGGGCCCTCGCCCCCTCTCTTGTAGCCACGTTCCCGGCGATGACCTCCACCCTCTCTCCGAAGGCCTCCTTCAGGTAGGCGAGGGCCTCGAGGATCCCCTTGGAGTGGCCGTGGGCGGAGTCCAGGACCAGGACGTCCACCCCTGCCTCCACCAGGGCCTCTGCCCTTTCCGAGAGGTCCCGGCTCGCCCCCACCGCCGCCCCCACCAGGAGGCGGCCCAGGGGGTCCTTGGCGGCGTCCGGGTACTGCTTGCGCTTGACCAGGTCCTTCAGGGTCAGAAGCCCCCTCAGCCTCCCCGACTCGTCTACCAAGGGGAGCTTCTCCACCTTGTGCCGTCTTAAGATCTCCTCCGCCTCCTCTAGGGTGGTGCCGGGTGGGGCGGTGATGAGGCGCGCCATGGGGGTCATGACCTCGGTGACGGGGCGCTTCAGGTCCCTTTCAAAGCGGATATCCCGGTTGGTCACCAGGCCCAAAAGCCTCCCGTAGAGGTCCACCACGGGAAGCCCCCCGATGCGGTACTCCCGCATGAGGCGCTCGGCGTCCTCTAGGGTGGCCGTGGGGGGCAGGGTCACCGGGTCCTGGACCATCCCCGCCTCGGAGCGCTTCACCTTGCGCACCATGGCCGCCTGGGCTTCTATGGAAAGGTTCTTATGAATGACCCCAAGCCCCCCTTCCCGGGCCATGGCGATGGCCATGTCGGCCTCGGTCACCGTGTCCATGGCGGCGGAGAGGATGGGGATGTTGAGCCAAAGCCGCTTGGTGAGCCGGGTCTTGACTGAAACCTCCTTGGGTAGGACCTCCGAGTAGTCGGGCAGGAGGAGGACGTCGTCAAAGGTGAGGCCCTCGTAGAGGATCTTCCCCCCGTCCATGCTCCTAAGCCTACCCGCTTCCCCGGGCTAAGGTCCAGGGGCGAAAGGGTTTGCGCCCCGGGCTAGGGCAGGAAGGCGCGTAAAGAAGCCGGTCCGGGACTCCCTCTAGGCCTTCCGGGCCCGATCCACCCCAAAGGGTTCCCCACCACGCTGCCGTGGGGGGAAGCGTGGTGCCCTGGAGCTGGTGGGCGGCGTAGGACTTGAACCTCTGGCCTCTCGCTTATCAGGCGGGCGCAAAACACCCGGCTTCTTGCAGAATCGCTCTCCTGGATGCGGATTTCTCCGGTGCACCTCTCTGGAACTTCCTCCAATAGCCGGTTATTTTCGGCTCCATAGACCGGCCGATAGTCCGGCTGGACCTGAGGTCATTCCTTTCAGCGAGGAACCACAACACCTCAGAACCTTTTCGGTAATCCGGCCTGCCTGAGCACGGCATTGGCGGTGTGGCGGGACTTTATCTTCCCATCCACCACGAACTTGCGCCCCGTGATGGGGCTGTACCAAATCTCGTGGTCCCCCTTGCCCTGACGCACGGGGTAGCACCCCGCCTCCCGGAGGAGGCGCTTGACCTCGGGGGCGTAGTCGGCCATCAGGCCGGGGCCAGGGGGCGGGTGGCCTCCAGGCAAAGCTCCAGCGGGGGCTCCACCGCCACCCCGTTCTCCTCCAAAAGCTCGGGCACCAAGGCCTCCAGCTTGGCCCAAAGCTCCTCCAGGCTGGGGGCCTCCGTAGCCAGGCCGGGCACATCGGGGCTCTCCGCCACCCACACCCCCGCCTCGCCGTCCCAGAAGGCCTGTACCCTAAGGGCGCGCATAGCCGTAGCATAACGCGCAGGGCCGCAAAGGGGGGAGTCCAGGACCCCTAACCACGGCCCGCCCTCCCCTTGGCGGCCATGGCCCGGCAGGAGTCGGAGCAGAACCTAGCCCGCCGCAGCCTCTTCGCCAAGAAGATCCTCCCGTAACGCTCGCAGGCCAGGTGGCAGGCCTCCACATTCTCGGGGGCGTACGCCCCTTTGACCCCGGCGCCTTCAACCACCACCTCCGCCGCTTGGCCGGGTTAGGGTCCACGACCTCCGGCACACCTGGGCCACCCTGGCCCTCTCCCGGGGCATTCCCCTGGAGGTGGTGAGTGGGCGCCTGGGCTACGCCTCCCCTACCAACCACCCTGAACATCTACCGCCACCCCTTGGAGCAGCGCCAGGGGTATGCGTTGGGCCTGGAAGAACTCCTCTGCCCGGCTATCCGGGCCATTTCGCGAACCGATAGACCGGCTGATAAACCGGCCAAAGCACTTCCCCCACGCTACCGCGGGGTAAGCACCATGTCCTGGAGCTGGTGGGCGGCGTAGGACTTGAACCTACGACCTCTCGCGTGTGAGGCGAGCGCTCTTCCGCTGAGCTAGCCGCCCCCGGCCTTTAGAAGGGTAGCACGAGCCGCAAGGCCTGTCAAGCAAGGCTCTTGACCGGACTCTGACAGGAGGAGGGCTAGACTAGAGCTGTGGCTACGGTGCTGTTGGTGGAGGACGAGCCTGCGGTGCGCCTGGGGGTGCGCCTGGCCCTGGAGCGCGCGGGGCACAAGGTCCTCGAGGCCGAAAGCGCCGAAGCGGCCTGGCCCCTCCTGAAGGAGGCCGAGGCCGTGCTCCTGGACTGGATGCTCCCCGGGGAACCGGGCACAAAGCTCCTGGAGAGGATGCGCCAGGGGCCTTACCCTTCCCTGCCCGTCCTCATGCTCACCGCCCGGGCCGAGGTGCGAGACCGGGTGGAGGGTCTTTCCCAGGGCGCGGACGACTACCTGGTGAAGCCCTTCGCCACCGAGGAGCTCCTGGCCCGCCTCGAGGCCCTCCTCCGCCGGGCAGGCAGGCGAAAGGTCCTCAGGCGGGGCCCCCTCCTCCTGGACCTGGAGCGGATGGAGGCCACCCTGGAGGGAAAGCCCCTCCCCCTAAGCCGCCGGGAGTTTGAGCTCCTTGCCTTCCTGGCGGAGCGGCCCGGGAAGGTCTACACCCGGGAGGAGCTTTTGGAGGCCGTCTGGGGCCCCGACTACCTGGGCACCCCCAGGACCGTGGACCAGCACATCTTGCAACTCCGGGAGAAGCTGAAGGAGGACCCCAGGGCTCCCCGCTTCCTGGAAACCGTGCGGGGGGTGGGGTACCGCTTCAGGGAGGAGGCGTGAGCCTTTTGGAGGAGGCCTGGGAGGAGGCCCTGGAGGGTCTGGTGGTACACCAGGATCGGCAGGTGGTCTACCTGAACCCCAAGGCGGCCAGCCTCCTTGGGGTGAACCGAGCCAAGGTGGTGGGCCGCCCCCTAATCCTGGCCCTCCGGGACCACCGCCTCGAGGCCCTGGCCCTCCACGGGGGGGAAAGGCTTCTGGACGTGCGGGACCGCCTCCTCTGGGCCAAGGCCCTCCCTGGGAGGCTCTACCTCCTGGACGAGACCGAGGCCCAAAGGCGCCTCAAAGACCTACAAGAGGCGGCGAAAACCCTGGCCCACGAGCTCCGCACCCCCCTCTCCGGGATGGGCCCCCTCCTCGAGGCCCTGACCCCCAGAAGCGAACAGGAAGAGGAGGTCCTGGAGCTCCTCAAGGCCGAAGTCGCCCGGCTTTCCCGTCTGGTGCAGGGCCTCTCCCCCATCCAGCCTGGGCTTAGGCGCCCCGTGGCCCTAGAGGAGGTCTGGACCCGCCTGGAAAAGCTCCTCGGGGAAAGGCTTAAGGAAAGAAGGGTGGAGGTCCACCTCCCCCACACCCTCACCACCGACCCAGAAGCCCTCCTCCAGATCCTCCTGAACCTCTTGGACAACGCCCTCAAGTACGGCCAGGACCCCATCCGCCTCCTCTCTCATCAGGAGGGCCCTCGGCTTTATCTGGAGGTGCGGGATCAAGGGGAGGCCCTTCCCGATTATGAAGGCCTCTTCCTCCCGGGAAGGCGGGGAACACAAGGGGGGCTTGGCCAGGGGCTCGGCCTTCACCTGGTGCGCCGCCTGGCCAGGGCCCTGGGCGGGGAGGCCTACGCTAGGCGGGAGGGGGGGGAAAACGTCTTTGGGGTTAGCCTTCCCCTAGACTGAAGGCCGGAGGTGATCATGCGCGAGGCTTTGGACAAGGCGCTGAACGGGCTCTTAGAGGAAACCCTCAGGATGCTCTCCTTGGTGCGGGAGATAACCCAAGAGGCCACGGAGGCCCTGGTGGAGGGCGACCGCTCCAAGGCGGAGGAGGTCATGGCCCGGGACAGGGATGTGGACGCCCTGGAGCTCAAGATCGAGAACCAGGCCATCACCCTGATCGCCCGGCACCAGCCCGTGGCCTCGGACCTAAGGCTCATCTTTACGGTCATCAAGGCCCTCACCGACCTGGAGCGGGCCGGGGACTACGCCACGCACGTGGCCGAGGATGCCTTTGTCCTCGCCCAAGACCCCCCCCTGAAGCGCTACGTCACCCTGCCCGAGATGGGACGGAGGCTTTTGGAGATGATGGACACCCTGGGTAAGGCCGTGGCGGAGCGGGATCCGGAGCTGGCCCGCCAGATCCTCTCCATGGACGACCTGGTGGACGGCCTCTACGAGGAGGTCAGCCGGGAGCTCCTCACCTACATGATGGAGGACCCCCGCACCATCACCAAGGCCCTGACCCTGATGCGGGTGGCCCGAAGCTACGAACGCCTGGGGGACCACCTGGAGAACATCGCCGAGAGGGTCATCTACTGGCTCACGGGGGAGGTGTACAAAGCCCCGGAGGACGTGTACTGATGGGCCACCCCTGAGGAAAAGGCCCCCCTCGAGGCCCGCCCGAAGGAAGGCCAAAAAGGGCAGGGGGAGGAGGCGGCCCTGGCCCAAGCAGAGGGGTGGCCCGGACCCGACCGTAGCGCAGGCCAAGGCTAGGGTACGGGATGCCCGCTCCCACTCAAGGGGAGGCGCTCTGCTTGGGGCAGCCCACCCCCACGTTCAAGACCCGCTCCGCCACCCTGGGCTCCGGCGACCAGGCCCGGCTGGATGAGGGGGGCCTCTGGCCCTTGGCCTTTGCCCTCGCCCAGCCCCCTCCCGCCAAGGAAACCGGGGCGCGGGAGCTTTTGCCCAAGGCCTTAGGCCAGTAGGCTACTCGGCCTCCACCCCCTCCGCCTGGCGGCGGCCCGCCTTCCACTCCAGGCCCGCCCAGATGAAGTCCAAGAGGTCCCCGTCCAGGACGTCCTGGGGGTCAAAGCGCATGAGGCCCGTGCGGTGGTCCTTCACGTACTGCTTGTCCAAGACGTAGCTGCGGATCTGGCTTCCCCACTCGATGGGCCGCACCTCGCCCCGGAGCTTGGCGAGCTCCTCCTGCTTCTTCCTCCACTCCAGCTCAAAGAGCCTCGAGCGGAGGACCTTCATGGCCAGCTCCTTGTTCTTGATCTGGCTCCTCGTGGTCTGGCAGGTGACGGTGATCCCCGTGGGCAGGTGGACGATGCGCACGGCGCTGTCCGTGGTGTTCACCCCTTGGCCCCCATGCCCTTGGGAGCGGAAGACGTCAATGCGCAGGTCCTCGGGGCGGATGACCACCTCCACGCTGTCGTCCACCTCGGGCACGACCTCCACCCCGGCGAAGGAGGTGTGGCGGCGGCCCGAGGCGTCAAAGGGGGAGGGGCGCACCAGGCGGTGGACCCCCGCCTCAGGGGAGAGGAGGCCGTAGGCGTTCTCCCCCTTGACCAGGATCTGGGCGTAATCTATCCCCGCCTCCGGCCCCGGCCTCAGATCCACCACCTCCACCCCAAAGCCCTGGCGCTCGGCGAAGCGGGTGTACATCCTTAAGAGCATCTCCGCCCAGTCGCAGGCCTCCGTACCCCCAGCCCCGGGCTGGATGGTGAGGATGGCGTTCTTCTCCGCATGGGGGAAGTTGAGGAGGGTTTCGTGGTAGAGGCTTTCCAGCTTTTCTGCCGCCTCCAGGAGCTCGGGCCTCAAGGCCTCCCGTTCCTCGGCGGGGAGCTCCTGCCAAAGCTCCAAAAGCCCCTGGAGGTCGCCCTCCAAGGAGCGGAAGGTCTCTACGGCGCGCTTTAGACGGCCCGCCTCCTGGCTTACCCGGCGCGCCTCCTCGGGGTTTTGCCAGAGGCTAGGGTCTTCCAGGCGTCCTTCCAACTCCCTTAGACGGGCCTCCTTGCCGGGGATGTCAAAGATACCCCCGGAGGCCGTTCAAGCGCTCGTTGAGGAGTTCCAGGTCCATACCTTCACCAGTATAGGGGGAGGGGCGAAAAGGAGAAAGGGGCCCTCGCCTTCCTCCAGACTGGGGAAACCGGCAGGTGGCCCAGGGGGTCCTGGGGGTCCGGACACCCCTACGCTTAGTCCGCGGCCACGGCCAAGGGGGCCTCCTCCAAGCCCACCCTGGCCCCCAGGGCCCCTAGGCGCTCCTCCAAGTGCTCGTAGCCCCGCTCCAGGAAGTAGACCCCCTCGATCTCGGAAACGCCCTCCGCCGCGAGGGCGGCCACCACCAACCCGCCCCCAGCCCGGATGTCCAAGGCCTTGACCTGGGCCCCGTGGAGGCGCTTGCCGTTCACCAAAAGGGTGCGGTCCCTAAGGTAGAGCTCCGCCCCCATCCTGGCCAGCTCCCCCACGTGGGTGAAACGGTCGGGGTAGACCCGGTCGGTGACGGCGCTTTGCCCGGGCACCGTGGCCAGGTAGGCGGTGACGATGGGCTGGAGGTCCGTGGGAAACCCGGGGTATTCCCGGGCCTCCACGCGGAGGGGCTGGGGTTCGGAGGCGGCCTTGAAGCGCACCCAGTCTGGCCCCACCTCCACCCGGTGGCCCGCCTGCTGGAGCTTGTCCAAGAGGGCGTCCAGGTGGTCGGGCCGGACCCCGGTCAGGGTGATGTTTCCCCGGGTGGCCGCCGCCGCCAGGAGGTAGGTCCCGGCCTCAATGCGGTCGGGGATGATGCGGTAGGTGCCTCCCCCAAGGCGCCCGGCTCCTCGCACGTGGAGGATGGGGCTCCCCAGGCCCCGCACCTCCACCCCAAGCAGGGTGAGGAAGCGGCCCAGGTCCTCCACCTCCGGCTCCACCGCCGCCTGGACCAAGGTGGCCTCCCCACCCAGGGCCACAGCCAGCATGGCCTGCTCCGTGCCCCCCACCGTGGGCAGGTCAAAGACCACCCGCCCGGAAAGGGGGCGGACCCGGCGGGCGTGGAAGACCCCGCCTTCCTCTTCCCTCACCTCAGCCCCTAGGGCCCTCAAGGCCTTGATGTGCTGGTCCACCGGACGGGCCCCGAAGGCGCACCCCCCGGGCAGGTGAATGGTCCCTTCCCCCGCCCGGGCAAGGAGCGCTCCCCAGACGATGAAGCTGGCCCGCATCTGGCCCACCAGCTCAAAGGGAGCCTCGGTGCGGGTAATCTCCGGGGTGTGGAGGTGAAGGGCGCGGCCCTCCCAAGCGTAACGGGTGCCCAGGTGGGAAAGAAGCTCCAGCATCACCTCCACGTCCCTGAGCTTTGGCACCTCCAGCAGGGTGATGGGCTCGGGGGTGAGGAGGCTTGCGGCCAGGATGGGCAGGGCGGCGTTCTTGGCGGGGTAGACGCGGACCTCCCCGGAAAGGGGAACCCCACCTTCCACGCGCAGGATCCTCCTGGTGCCCTTCCCCGGGTCCTTGTGCATCATACACACCTTACTCAAGGTGAAGATAAGGCCCCAATACCCCATTGTCAAGCCCATGCGCCCTCTGCTACACTTGGCCCCAAGGGGGATATGCCCAAGAAGGAGAAAAAGCGGCTTCAGGTGGTGATCTCCGAGGAGCAAGACGCCCTCCTCACCCGGGCCGCCTATGCCCTTTCCAGCCCAGAGCGCCTGGTCTCCAAGTCCGAGGTGGTGCGCCTGGCCATCGCCAAGATCGCGCAGGAACTGGAAGGAAACAAAGAGGAGCTCGCCGAGCTCCTAAAGCGCCTGGAGCCTGAGGAAGAATAAAATGACGGCCGTGGTCCTGGGCGGGCGGTACCGCCTCGAGACCCCCCTGGGCCAGGGGGGCATGGCCGAGGTCTTCCGGGCAGTGGACGAGCGCCTGGGGCGCCAGGTGGCGGTGAAGGTCCTCCACCCCAAGGCCCTCCCTCCGGAGAGGGAACGCTTCTTCCTGGAGGTCCGGGCCCTCTCCCGCCTCTTTCACCCAGGGATCGTCCAAGTGTTGGACCTGGGGGAGGAGGAGGGGCGGCCCTACTTTGTCATGGAGCTTTTAGACGGGGGAACCTTTGACGCCCTAGGCCCCTTTGAGGAGGGGCCGGAAGGGGAGCGGATCCTAAGGGCGGCTTCCCGGGTCCTGGAGGCCCTGGCCCACCTCCACGCCCAAGGCATCCTCCACCGGGACCTCACCCCCAAGAACATCCTCCTCACCAAGGGGGGCTATCCCAAGGTCATGGACCTGGGCCTGGCCTACATCCTCCAGGAAAGCCGCCACCTCACCCGCACCGGCTACACCCTGGGCACCCCCACCTACATGGCCCCCGAGCAGGCCAAGGGCCTCCCCCTCTCCCCCAAGGCAGACCTCTACAGCTTCGGGGCGGTCCTCTACCGCACCCTCACCGGCAAGCCCCCCTTTGAAGGGGACAACGACCAGGCCATCCTCTTCCAGCACGTCTACGAGGAGCCCAAGCCCCCGGAGGCCCTGAACCCTGCCATCCCCAAAGGGGTGAGCGAGGCGGTCCTGGGCCTCCTGGCCAAGCATCCCGAGGAGAGGCCAGGCCACCCCTCCCTCTTCCAAGGGCCCCTTCGGGACCTCGAGGCCCTGCGCCTGGCCACCCCCCGCGCCGGGGCCAGCCGCTCCGGCCACTACCCCTTAGGGCCAGACCCCCGCCGCCTCGGCCTCAAGGCTAAGGTGGACCTGGGGGGGGAGACCGCCTGGCCGGGGGAGATGGTCTACGCAGGGGGACGGGTCTACCTGGGGGTGGAGAAGCACCTGGTGGAGGTGGACCTCCTCACGGGGGAGGTACGCCGCCAACCCCTTCCCGAGGCGGCCTCTAGCCCCCCTGTGGCCCGGGGCGGGGTGTACCTGGGGGGCTTTGACGGCAAAGTGCGCCGCTTCCGGGGCCAGGTCTTGGAGTGGAGCGCCACCACGGGGGCCGAGGTCACCGCCGCCCCCCTGGTTCTGGGAGAGAGGGTCTACATCGCCAGCCGGGATGGGACCCTCTACGCTCACCAAAAGGGCCAGCCCCTCTTCCGCTTCCACGCCGGGGGGCACCTCTCCGCAAGCCCCACCTTCTACCGGGGCCTCCTCTTCGTGGGGGCGGAGAACGGCTGGCTCTACGCCCTGGACCCGGAAACCGGCGCCCTGCGCTACAAGGTGAGGTCCGGCCCCATCCACGCCCCCGTGGCCGCCTACGGGGGAAGGCTTTTCATCCCCACCTGGGAGGGGGAGGTTTACGCCTTTGACCCCTTGACCCGGGAGACCCTCTGGAACGTGGATCTGGAGGGGGAGGTCTGGGGTGGGCTGGCCCTGGACGAGGAGCGGGTCTACGTGGCCGCCTGGGACGGGGTCCTAAGGGGCCTGGACCAGAGGACGGGGGAGGAGGTGTGGAGCCTCGAGGTGGGCAAGGTGACGGCGGGCCTCAGCTACACCAGCGGGCACGTCTTCCTGGCCACCGAGGAGGGGCGCTTCCTGGCCGTGGACAAGCGGGGCCAGGTGGTCTTCGAGGCCACGGGACTGGGCCCGGTCCAGGTCCCTCCTTTGCCCCTAGGCCAAGAGGTCCTGGTGGTAAACCTCTCGGGAAGGCTTTACCGCTTTGGCGTAGGATAGGGCCATGGAGGCCATTCGCACGGAAAGGGCCCCTCAGGCCATCGGCCCCTACTCCCAGGCGGTGCGGGCCATGGGCTTCCTCTTCGTATCCGGTCAGATTCCCCTGACCCCCGAAGGCGCCTTGGTGGAGGGGGATATCCGGGCCCAAACCGAGCGGGTCATGGAAAACCTGAAGGCGGTGCTGGAGGCTGCGGGTTCGGGGCTCTCCCGCGTGGTCCAGACCACCTGCTTTTTGGCGGATATGGAGGACTTTCCCGGCTTCAACGAGGTCTACGCCCGCTACTTCACTCCCCCCTACCCCGCCCGGGCCACGGTGGCGGCGAAGGCCCTGCCCCGGGGGGTAAGGGTGGAGGTGGCCTGCGTCGCCCTGGCGGAATAGAACGCTCTTGCGAAAAAGCGTAGAATGGCGGCATGACCGAGGCCGAGGAAGCCCAGCTTTCTGAGCTGGAAACCCGCTTTCGCCAGGGGGAGATCCGGGCCCTGGCCCGGGCCCTCACCCTAGCGGAAGCGGGCCACCCCTTGGGCCAGGCCCTTCTGAAACGCCTACGGGGCCAGGCCCAGGCCAAGGTGGTGGGGATCACGGGAAGCCCGGGGGCCGGCAAGAGCACCCTCACGGACCGCCTGATCCTGGAGGCCCGCAAGCGGGGGGAGAAGGTGGGGGTCCTGGCCGTGGACCCCTCTAGCCCCTTCACCGGGGGAGCCATCCTGGGGGACCGCATCCGCATGATGCGCCACCACCAGGACCCTGGGGTCTACATCCGTTCCCTGGCCTCGAGGGGGGCCTTGGGAGGGCTTGCCGGCGCCACGGTGGCCGCCTTAAACCTCCTGGAGGCCTTCGGCTTCCACCGGATCTTCGTGGAGACCGTGGGCGTGGGGCAGAGCGAGGTGGACATCGCCCGGGTGGCGGACACCACCCTTCTCGTCCTCACCCCGGCAGCAGGGGATGCGATCCAGGCCTTCAAGGCGGGGGTCATGGAGATCGCCGACCTCTTCGCCGTGAACAAGTTTGACCTCCCCGGGGGGGAGCGCCTAGTCCAGGAGCTCAAGGGGGCTTTGGAACTCTCCCCTCCCCGGCCCGGGGGCTGGCGCCCCCCCATCTTCCCCACGGTGGCCGCCACCGGGGAAGGGGTGGAGGCCCTGTTTGAGGGCCTCGAGGCCCACCACCGCCACCTGGTGGCCCACGGCCTCCTAGAGAGCCACCGCCTGGAACGGACCCGCTTTGAGGTGGAAAGCGTCATCCAAGAGTGGGGCCGCCGCAAGACCCAGGCCGCCGAGGCCCTGGTGGCCCGGGTGGCTAAAGGGGAACTCTCCCCTGAGGAGGCGGCCTTGGCCCTACTACTTGGGCCGGAAGCGCAGGAAGGCCTTCCTTAACATCTCCCGCTCGTTGGCGTAGGACAGGCGTTCCAAGGCCTCGGCCACCGGAAGGAAGTTGGCGGCCTCCACCTCGGAAAGCTGGGGCCTGGGTTCCCCGCCGCGGTAGGCCATGAGGAAGTAGTGCACCTCCTTGCTCACGATGACGGGCTCATCTTTGACCTTGACCGTGAAATAGTAGCGCACCTTCCCCAAGGGGGCCAGAGGGGCCGCCTCCACCCCCGTTTCCTCCCGTACCTCCCGCGTGGCGGTCTCCGGATAACGTTCCCCCGGTTCCACCTGGCCCTTGGGTAGGGTGAACACCCGCCCTCCCTTCAGGGAAACCACCAACACCTTGGGTGGATCCCCTTTGAGGACCACACCCCCAGCGGAAACCACCCGCCTCCTAGCCCTCCCCACCTGTCCCTTCCTGCGCACCTTCGCCTCGCTTCTAGCCAAAAAAGGGGCGCCCGAAGGCGCCCCCAAGGAATCCTGAAAAGGGGAGAACACAGGACCCTGGCTCCTTAGAAAGGAGGTGATCCAGCCGCACCTTCCGGTACAGCTACCTTGTTACGACTTCGCCCCAGTCACGAGCCCTACCCTCGGCGCCTGCCCTAAGGCTCCCAGCGACTTCGGGTAGAACCCGCTCCCATGGCGTGACGGGCGGTGTGTACAAGGCCCGGGAACGTATTCACCGCGGCATGGCTGATCCGCGATTACTAGCGATTCCGCCTTCATGGGGTCGGGTTGCAGACCCCAATCCGAACTACGCCCACCTTTCCGCGATCCGCTCCCCGTCACCAGGTCGCCTCGCTCTGTAGTGGGCATTGTAGCACGTGTGTCGCCCAGGCCGTAAGGGCCATGATGACCAGACGTCGTCCCCGCCTTCCTCCCGCTTTCGCAGGCAGTCCCGTTAGAGTGCCCGGCCAAACCGCTGGCAACTAACGGCAGGGGTTGCGCTCGTTGCGGGACTTAACCCAACATCTCACGACACGAGCTGACGACGGCCATGCAGCACCTGTGCTAGGGCTCCCCTCACGGGGCACCCCAGGCTTTCACCCAGGTCCCCTAGCATGTCAAGGCCTGGTAAGGTTCTTCGCGTTGCTTCGAATTAAACCACATGCTCCACCGCTTGTGCGGGCCCCCGTCAATTCCTTTGAGTTTCAGCCTTGCGGCCGTACTCCCCAGGCGGCGCGCTTAACGCGTTGGCTTCGGCCCCCAGATACCCCAGAGACCTAGCGCGCATCGTTTAGGGCGTGGACTACCCGGGTATCTAATCCGGTTTGCTCCCCACGCTTTCGCGCCTCAGCGTCACGAACGAGCCAGGTGGCTGCCTTCGCCATCGGCGTTCCTCCCGGTATCTGCGCATTTCACCGCTACTCCGGGAATTCCACCACCCCCTCCCGCCGTCTAGCCCAAGCGTATCCCACGCTCCTCCACGGTTGAGCCGTGGCCTTTCACATGGGACGCCCTGGACCGCCTACACGCCCTTTACGCCCAGTAAATCCGGGTAACGCTCGCGCCCTCCGTATTACCGCGGCTGCTGGCACGGAGTTGGCCGGCGCTATTACCCCAGTACCGTCAGCCCCCTCTCCGGGGATTTCGTCCCGGGTTCAGGAGTTTACACCCCGAAGGGCTTCCTCCTCCAAGCGGCGTCGCTCCGTCAGGCTTGCGCCCATTGCGGAAGATTCCTAACTGCTGCCTCCCGTAGGAGTGGGGCCCGTGTCTCAGTGCCCCTGTGGCCGGCCATCCTCTCAGACCGGCTACCCGTCGTCGCCTTGGTGGGCCTTTACCCCACCAACTGGCTGATGGGACGCGGGCCCATCCGGAAGCGGGCAACGCCCTTTGAACGCACCCCACAGGATGCGTCCACATGGGGGATTAGCCTGGGTTTCCCCAGGTTGTCCCCCTCTTCCGGGTAGGTCACCCACGCGTTACTCACCCGTCCGCCGCTAGCCGTGAGAAACCCCACGGCCCGCACGACTTGCATGTCTTAGGCACGCCGCCAGCGTTCACCCTGAGCCAGGATCAAACTCTCCAAAAGAAAACGCCGCTAAGGCGCCTGTGCACTCGCTTTGGCCCTGTGTTCTCCCCTTATCAAGATCCCCCTGCTTGGGCCTTGGCCCGCGCAGCAAAGGCTATCCTATCAAGGCCCCTCTTCTTTGTCAACCCCCGAGAGGTGGCGGATCTCCTCTATGAAGCGCTCCACGGAGTCAAACTCCCGGTATACGGAGGCGAAGCGGATGTAGGCCACCTGGTCCAGGTCCCGCAGGAAGGCCATGGCCTTGAGGCCGATCTCCTCGGAGGCGACCTCCGGGCCCGTCACCTGGTCCTCAAAGGTGTAGGCGAAGCGCTTCAAGGCCTCGTGGTCCACGGGGCGCTTCTCGCAGGCGAGGAGCAGACCCCTCAAGAGCTTGTCGGGGTTGAAGGGCTCCTTGCGCCCATCCCGTTTGACCACCATGAGGGGTTCCAGCTGGGTGCGCTCGTAGGTGGTGAAGCGGCGGGCGCAAGAGGGGCACTCCCGCCTCCTGCGGATGGCAGCCCCCTCGTCGGAGGGCCTGGAGTCCACCACCCGGGTGTCGGGATGGGCGCAATAAGGACACTTCATAGCACTTCGTGGGGCATCCCGTAAACCTCAGGGGAGACCGGGGGCTCGGGCAGCTGGACCTCGAGGACCACTCCCCGCACCCCTTCGGCCACCATGGACCCCAAGGCCAAGGCCGCCCGCACCAGGGCCTGGTCGTGGGCCTCAGCCACGGGATCCCGTGAGGGGACCACCCCGTTCACCCGCACCCCGGGGAAGGTGCGGCTGGCCCCCTCGATGAGTCCCTCCACCGCCTTGCGCACGGAGAGGGTGTGGGGCTCTATGCGCACCGATGGAGGCAGGACCAAGGTGACGAAACCGCCTCCTGAGAGGTGCCTTAGCCCCTGCTGCAGGACGTAGAGGCTGGACTTCACGTCCTGGCTCATGAGGTCGTACCACTCCCCTTCCAATAGCTCCACGAAGGGGGTCTTGCTCTCGGCGGTGGTCACGTGGACGATGCCGTCCAGAAGGCCGAAGAGCTCCTCCACCTTCTCAAAGGTACCCGTGACGTCCAAGACCACGCTCATGTCCCCCCGGATGGGGATGGCCGTGGTCCCCAAGGCCTCCACCTCCGAGGCCACCGCGGTGGCTAGCTCCACGTCGGGGTCCACGGCGATCACCGTGGCCCCGTTCCGGCCGTAGCCGTGGGCGATGGCCCGGCCAAAGCCCCGCCCGGCTCCGGTCACCATGACGATCCGCCCCTCGAGGCCCAAGAGGTCCCGTGACATCAGGCCCCATTCTACGTGAAAATAAGGCCATGGCCCGTATCCGGATCGCGGAGGGGGACATCACCGAGTTCCAAGGGGACGCCATCGTCAACGCCGCCAACAACTACCTGAAGCTAGGGGCGGGGGTGGCGGGGGCTATCCTGAGGAAAGGGGGTCCCTCCATCCAGGAGGAGTGCGACAGGATCGGCAAGATCCGCGTAGGTGAGGCGGCGGTCACCGGGGCGGGGAACCTCAAGGCCCGCTACGTGATCCACGCCGCCGTCTTAGGGGACGAGCCCGCAAGCCTGGAGACCGTACGCCAGGCCACCCGAAGCGCCCTGGAGAAGGCGGTGGAACTGGGCCTGAAGACCTTGGCCTTCCCCCTCCTGGGGACCGGAGTGGGGGGGCTTCCTGTGGGAGAGGTGGCCCGGGTCATGCTGGAGGAGATCAAGAAGGCCCCGGATACCCTCGAGGTCACCCTCTTTGGCTACCGCCAGGAGGACGCCGAGGCCATCCGGCGAGCCCTCTAGTCCCCACCTTCGGGCCTGGCCTCCCGAGGCGGGGCCTCTCTCGGGAAGTACCCTTCTCCTAGTCGCCTCAGGTCCCCCTCTCCCACCTTCCCGTCCCCGTCCAGGTCCCCCTTGAGCTCCCTCCCCTCCCTGCCCCAGTTCTGGGCAAGGGCCAGGAGCTCGGCGAAGGGCTTGCCCCGGGGAAGGGGCTGGCCCAGGGCCCTCCCCTCCCTGTCGTAGAGGACGATCCGGGGGGAGAGCCTGGGGGTGAGGGGCCTGGCCGGGGTGAGGAGGAGGCGGAAGGCCTCCTGGTCCCTAAGGGGCCTCGGGAAGGCCATGTCCAGGCGCAGGAGGCCCGTCTCGGGGTCGTAGTCCAGGAGGTAGGCGGGGCTGGCCCCCCGGAAGCTGGCGAGCTCCGGGGCGAGGTCCTGGAGGCGGACCTCCAGCTGGAAGCCCAGAGCCTCCCGCACCTCCACCCGCCCCAGTAGGAGGAAGGGCCCCTCCACCTGGGCCGGGGGCAGGACCAGGGTGAGCCTGGGGGGCGGGGGGTCGGAGACGGTGAGGGTGAGGCGGGCGGTGCGGCTGTTCTTGGCCCCGTCCTCGAGGGTGAGGGTGAGGGGAAACTGGCCCCTCTCCCGGGGCACGCCGCTGATCCGCCCCCCCTGGAAGGTGAGGCCCTGGGGGAGCCTGCCCTCCAAGGCAAAGCTGTAGGGCCGCACCCCGCCCTCGGCGCTAAAGGCGTGGAGGTAGCTTTCTCCCAGGTAGGCGGGGGGCAGGCTGGTGGCGGTAAGGCGCAGGGGTTCGGCCCCCAGACCGGTGGGGTCCTGGGTGCCGCAGGCGGCGAGGAGGAGAAGGAAGGGCCAAAGCCTCCGCATGAGGCTAGTCTAACGGGTATAGTTGAGGGCATGGTGAAGCCGGACTGGTGGATCCGGGAGATGGCGAAAAAGGGGATGATCGAGCCCTTTGAGGAGCGCCTGGTGCGGGAAGGGGTCATCAGCTACGGCCTTTCCAGCTTCGGCTATGACCTCCGGGCTGCCCCCGAGTGGCGGATCTTCACGGACCTCTTCTCCACGGTGGTGGACCCCAAGGGGTTTGACCCCAAAAGCTTTGTGGAGTACGAGGGGGAGGAGGTCATCATCCCCCCCAACTCCTTCGCCCTCACCCGGAGCGTGGAGTACATCCGCATGCCGGAGAACGTCATCGCCATCGCCTTGGGCAAGAGCACCTACGCCCGGTGCGGCATCGTGGCCAACGTCACCCCCCTGGAGCCCGGCTGGGAGGGGCACGTGACCCTGGAGATCTCCAACACCGCCCCCTTGCCCGCCAAGGTCTACGCTGGGGAGGGCATCGTCCAGCTCCTCTTCCTGGAAGGCCCTAAGCCCGAGGTCACCTACCGGGACCGCCAGGGCAAGTACCAGGGCCAAAGGGGCATCACCCTGCCCCGGGTGTAGGCTATGGCCGCGCGCCTTTTCCTTCTCCTCGCCCTCTTCCTCAGCGCTTGCCGAGGTGAGAGCATGAAGCCCCTCCCCTACCTCTCCGAAACCCCCGTTCGCACCTTTTCCGCCCCCAAGGCGGTCCTGGAGCCCGGAAAGGACTACTACGCAAGGCTCAGGACCACCAAGGGGGAGATCCTCCTGGACCTTCTGGAAAAGGAAGCCCCCAACACGGTGAACTCCTTTGTCTTCCTGGCCCTCCACCGCTACTTTGAGGGGGTGGAGTGGCACCGGGTCATCCCTGGCTTCGTGGCCCAGACGGGGGACCCCACGGGCACCGGGCGGGGCGGCCCCGGCTACACCTTTGGCCTGGAGATCGCCCCGGGGCTGGCCTACGACCGGGAAGGGATGGTGGGCATGGCCCGCACCCAGGACCCCAACTCCAACGGGAGCCAGTTCTTCATCACCCTAGGGCCCGCCCCCCACCTCACGGGCCAGTACACCCTCTTCGCAAAGGTGGTGGAGGGGATGGGGGTGGTGAGGCGCCTCAATCCCACGGAGGGCCCCCTGGCCACGGGGGCCAGGGACAAGCTCCTCTCCGTGGAGATCCTGATCAAGGAATGATCCCTGAGGGCACCCGCTTCCTCCTCCCCCCGGAGGCCCGGCTCAAGGCCGAGGCCATGGGCAGGCTTCAGGACCTCTTCCGGCGCTACGGGTATGAGCCCGTGGAGCTCCCCGCCCTCGAGGCCTTTGACCCCCTCCACCCCCTGGCCCAGAGGTCCTTCAAGCTGGTGGACAGGACCGGGGAGGTCCTGGCCCTGAGGAGCGAGTTCACCACCCTTCTTGCGAAGCTCCTCAGGCCCCACCTCCAAGAGGGGGTCCACCGCTTCCAGTACGCCGGGTCCCTATGGCTGAGGGAGGCGGATGCGGAGCTCGGGCGCCTAAGGGAGTACACCCAGGTGGGCCTGGAGCTCATCGGGGCCACGGGGCCCCTGGCCGACGCCGAGGTCTTGGAGCTCGCCTTCGCCGCCCTCGAGGCCCTGGGGGTAGAAGGGGTGGTGGAGGTGGGCCTCCCCAGCCTGGTGGGGGAGGTACTCCGGGCCTCCGGCCTCCCCGAGGAGGCCCAAAGGGAGGCCCAAAAGGCCATCCACCGCAAGAACCTGCCTGAACTCCAGGCCCTCCTCGCCCGCTACCCGGTGTCCGAGGAGGCCAGGAAGACCCTCCTCGCCCTCCCCGATCTCTACGGGGAGGAGGAGGTCCTGAAGGAGGCGGAAGGCCTCCCCCTCCCAAAGAGGGCCAGGGAGGCCCTGAAGAACCTGCGGAGGGCCCTGGACCTCCTGGGGAGGCCCGTGCTCCTGGACCTGGGCATGGCCCGGCGCTACGAGTACTACTCGGGGATCTTCTTCCGGGCCTACACCCCGGGCTTCGGCCTCCCCCTCCTGGGGGGCGGGCGGTACGACGGGGCCCTCCTGCCCAAGGCAGCGGGTTTTGCCCTGGGGGTGGAGAGGCTTTTGGAGGCCCTCAAGCTCCCCCAGGGGGAAGCCCCCCCGGAGGTCCTGGCCCTGGACCTCAAAGCCCTCCGCCGCTTCGCCAAGGAGAGGCGGGTGGAGCTATTCCACGGCGAGGACCCCGTGGCCCACGCCAAGGCCCGGGGCATCCCCTACCTGGCCCAGGGGGAGCAGCTTTGGAGGGTGGAATGAGGCGGAACCTCCTCACCGTGGCCCTGCCCAAGGGGCGGATCTTCGGGGAGGCCTACCAGGCCCTAAAGAGGGCGGGCCTAGACCTCCCCCCCGTTTTGGACGAGAGGGCCCTCCTCCACGGGAAGGAAGGGGGCATCGCCCTTCTGGAACTCCGCAACAAGGACGTGCCCGTCTACGTGGACCTGGGCATCGCCGAGATAGGGGTGGTGGGGAAGGACATCCTCCTGGACTCGGGCCGGGACCTCTTTGAGCCCGTGGACCTGGGCTTTGGGGCCTGCCGCCTTTCCCTCATCCGCCGCCCCGGGGACAAGGGGCCCATCCGCCGCATCGCCACCAAGTACCCCCTCTTCACCGCCCGGCTCCTCAAGGAGCGGGGCTGGGTGGCGGACGTGGTGGAGCTTTCCGGCAACATCGAGCTGGCGGCGGTCACGGGGCTAGCGGATGCCGTGGTGGACGTGGTAGAGACCGGGGCCACCCTGAGGTCGGCGGGGCTAGAGGAGGTGGAGGTCCTGGCCCGCTCCAGCGCCAGGCTCATCGTGAACCGCCAGGCCCTGAAGTTGAAGCGGGACCTCCTGAAGCCCCTCATCGCCCATTTGCGGAACCCATGAGGGAGCGCACGCCACAAAGGCAGAAGCGCCTGGAGGAGGTCCTTAGGCGGCGGCAGCCGGACCTCACGGCCCTGCTGGAAAACGTCCACAAGCCCCACAACCTCTCCGCCATCCTACGCACCTGCGACGCGGTGGGGGTCCTCGAGGCCCACGCCGTGAACCCCACGGGGGGTGTGCCCACCTTCAACGAGACCAGCGGGGGAAGCCACAAATGGGTCTACCTCCGGGTCCACCCCAGCACGGAGGAGGCCTTCCGGCACCTCCGGGAGAGGGGCTTTCGGATCTACGCCACCGCCCTAAGGGAGGGGGCCCAGGACTACCGGGAGGTGGACTACACCAGGCCCACCGCCATCGTCTTCGGGGCGGAGAAGTGGGGAGTTTCCGAGGAGGCCCTGGCCCTCTCGGACGGCCTCGTCCACATCCCCATGCTGGGCATGGTGCAGAGCCTCAACGTCTCCGTGGCTGCGGCGGTGATCCTCTTTGAGGCCCAGCGGCAGAGGCTCATGGCGGGGCTTTACGACAGGCCCCGCCTGGACCCCGAGCTCTACCAAAAGGTGCTCGCGGACTGGCTCAGGAAGTGAGGAAGGCCTCCTCCAGGAGTTCTTGCAGGGACTTGGCCTTTACCCCGAGCACGGAGACCCACCCCTGAAGCTCCCCTCAGGCCTCCTCGTCTCCTGAATTCCCCTTGGCCCTTCTCCAAGCGCTCTGGGCCTCTTCGGGCCCATCCAGGAGAACTTCTAGAACCTCCCGCAAGCGCTCCTTGCGCATGCGTTTCCAGGCTTCTGCCTTGGGCATCCTCCTATCTTGGCCTGGTGCTCGCGGATGCGCGCCCGGTAGCCCTCCGCGCTTTTGCGCAACCGCCTATCGCCCATTCACATACGTGAGCCAGGCCTCGTACTCCGGCCGCCGCCCGGTGGCCGCCTCCAGGTAGACCTCCCGAAGCCTCAGGGCCACGGGTCCGGCGGTGCCCTGCCCGATGGGCCGCCAGTCGATCATGGACACCGGGGTCACCTCGGCGGCGGTCCCGGTCATGAAGACCTCGTCGGCCATGTAGAGCTGGTCCCGGGTGGCCCGCACCACCTGGACCTCATAGCCGAGGTCCCGGGCGATCCTTATCACGGAGTCCCGGGTGATGCCTTCGAGGTTCACCGAGTGCTCCAGGGCGTAGACCACCCCGTCCCGCACGAAGAAGAGGTTCTCCCCGCTCCCCTCGGCCACGTAGCCCTCCTCGTCCAGGAGGAGGGCCTCGTCGGCCCCGGCGGCCAGGGCCTCCATCTTGGCCAGGGCGGAGTTCACGTAGTTCCCCCCCACCTTGGCCTTCCCCGGTAGGACGTTGGCGGGGAAGCGGGCCCAAGAGCTGGTGATGAGCTTAGCCCCCCTCCGCACCGCCTCCTCCCCCAGGTAGGCCCCCCACTCCCAGGCGGCCACCATGACCTCGGCGGGGTTGTTGGGCAGGGGGTTCACCCCCAGGGCCCTGGCCCCCATCCAGGCCAGGGGGCGGATGTAGCAGCTCTTGTAGCCGTTTCGCCGCACCACCTCCTGGATGGCCTCGTCTAGCTCCTCCGGGGTGTAGGGGATCTCCATGCGGAGGACCTTGGCGGAGTGGAAGAGGCGCCGCACATGCTCCTTTAGGCGGAAGATGGCCGGGCCCCTGGGGGTCTCGTAGGCCCTTATCCCCTCAAAGACGCTGGTGCCGTAGTGGAGGGCGTGGCTTAGGACGCTGGTCTTGGCCTCCTCCTGGGGAACCAGCTTGCCGTTGAACCAGATGAGGCCCGCTCGGATCTGGACATCCCCCCCTTTGGCCTCAGGCTTGGTCATAGCTAACCTCCGCCCCCATCATAAGGGTTTGGGAAGGCCTTGCGGCCAGCCGCAGGGTCTGGAAGACCGCCTTGGCCTCCTCCCCCAGGCGCAGGGCCGCGGGAGCCTTGAGGCTCCCTTCCCGCAGGAGGAGGTAGACGGTCCGCCCCGCCCCCGGGGGCGCCAGGGGGCGCAGGTGGGCCCACCTGGCCGGGGGGAGCGTCCAGAGGGCGACCTCGGGAAGGAAGGTGAGCCCGCCCACCCCGTCCACCAAGAGGACAAGGGTCTCCAGGTCTCCGCTCAGGAACTCCAGGCGCCTCCGCCCCAGGCCCGGACGGCATACGGCGAGGATCTGGTCGCGGAAACAATGCCCCTCGGCCAGAACCCAGGTGTCCTCGAGGGGGATCTCTAGAGGGTGAATGGAGTCTTGGGCGTATAAGGGGTGGGTGGGGGACAGATAGGCCAGAAAGGTCTCCTCAAAAAGGGGTACGGCCTGGATACCTGGCCCCTTCTCGGGCGTGGCCACTAGCCCCGCATCCAGTCGCCCCTGCAACAGCCCCCGCAGAATGGAAGGGGTAAGCTCCTCCCAAACGGAAATTTCTAGCACAGGGTACAAGGCGCCGAAGCGGGGAAGAAGGTGGGGCAAAAGGTAGGGGGCCAGGGTGGGAATGACCCCCAAGTGGAAGGGCCCTTGGAAGCACCCCTCATCCCCCTTGACTAGGGCCTCTAGCCGCGCCACCTCCTCCAAAACCCTCCTGGCCTGGGCCACCACCGCCTGCCCCACCTCCGTGAGCTCTCCCCTGCGGCGGTCAAAGAGCTTGGCTCCCAAGGCCTCCTCCAGCTTACGGATCTGCACGCTTAGGGCAGGCTGGCTAAGGTAGACCCTCTCCGCAGCACGGGTAAAGCTTCTTTCCTCGGCCAGGGCCACCAGATAACGCAGTCGGTCTAAGGTAACGTTCATAAACATGGTTTATTTTACTGCCCAACAAAATCTATTGGACTTATGGACCTGGCCGATCTAGGGTGAGAGGTGCCTGGGTGCACCAGGCAGGAGGTGAAGGGTATGTTCCTGAGGATTGACCGGTTGCAGATAGAGCTTCCCATGCCCAAGGAGCAAGACCCCAACGCCGCAGCCGCCGTCCAGGCCCTCCTGGGCGGGCGGTTTGGAGAGATGTCCACCCTGATGAACTACATGTACCAGTCCTTCAACTTCCGGGGCAAAAAGGCCCTCAAGCCCTACTACGACCTCATCGCCAACATCGCCACGGAGGAGCTGGGGCACATTGAGCTCGTGGCCGCCACCATCAACTCCCTCTTGGCTAAGAACCCCGGGAAGGATCTGGAGGAAGGGGTAGACCCGGTAACCGCCCCCCTGGGCTTCGCCAAGGACGCCCGCAACGCCGCCCACTTTATCGCCGGCGGGGCCAACAGCCTGGTGATGGGGGCCATGGGGGAGCATTGGCACGGGGAGTACGTCTTCACCAGCGGCAACCTGATCCTGGATCTCCTCCACAATTTCTTCCTGGAGGTGGCCGCCCGCACCCACAAGCTCAGGGTCTACGAGATGACGGATAACCCCGTGGCCCGGGAGATGATCGGCTACCTCCTGGTGCGGGGCGGGGTCCACGCCGCCGCCTACGGTAAGGCCCTGGAGAGCCTCACTGGGGTAGAGATGACCAAGATGCTGCCCATCCCCAGGATCGAGAACAGCAAGTTCCCCGAGGCCAAGAAGTTCATGGACCTGGGCTTCCACCGCAACCTTTACCGCTTCAGCCAGGAGGACTACAAGGACCTAGGCCTCATCTGGACCGGCCCCTCCCCCGAGGACGGGAGCGAGGTGGTGGTGGTGGATGGACCTCCTGCGGGAGGCCCAGTCTTTGACCCGGGCCACGACGCTGCGGAGTTTGCCCCCGAGTTCCACCCCGCCGAACTCTACGAGATCGCCAAGAAGCTCTACAGCAAGGCTAAGTAGCAAGGAAGGGAGACCCCTGCCAAAGGCCTTACCCCGGCAGGGGTTTGCCTTTTTGGCGCTGGCCTTGGCCCCTGGAACAAGGGCCCCTCAGGCAACCCCATACCGCCCCCCGGGAAGGGCTTGGGCCAGGCCCTTAAGCTCCAGGAGGGTGAGGAGGGCGAGGACGGCCTCCGGGCTCAGGCCTAGGGCCTCCGCCAGGTGCTCGGGCAAGGCCTCCCCCTGGCGGAGGAGCTCGTAAAGCTGGGCCTCCTCCGGGGAAAGCTCCGGGGCCTCCTTGCGCCTCCCGGAAAAACCCAGGTAGGAGAGGGCATCCTCCGGGGCGAGGACCGGGTAGGCCCCGTCCTGGATGAGGCGGTTGGCCCCTTGGGAGCCCGGGTCCGTGGGACGGCCCGGCACCGCCAGGACCTCCTTGCCCAGCTCCAGGGCGTAGCGGGCGGTGATGAGGGCCCCGGACGCCAGGGGGGCCTCCACCACGATCACCGCCCGGGAGAGCCCAGCGATGAGGCGGTTCCTGCGGGGGAAGTGCTCCGGCTTGGGGCCGGTGCCCAAGGGGAACTCTGAGAGGAGGTCCATCCTCTCCGCCAAGGGGCGGTGCTCCGGCGGGTAGATGCGGTCCAGGGCGCTCCCCAAGACCCCCAGGGTGCGCCCCCCGGCCTCGAGGGCCCCCAGGTGGGCCTCCCGGTCAATGCCCCGGGCCAGGCCGGAGACCACCGCCGCCCCCGCCTCCGCCAGGGCCCGGGCCAGCCTGCGGGCAAAGGAAAGGGCCCAAGGGGCCGCCCTCCTGGTGCCCACGATGGCCACCGCCTCCCCCTCCTCCGGCAGGGCCCCCTTGAGGTAGAGGTGGGTGGGGGGCTGGGGAAGGCGCCTTAGGCCCTCGGGAAACCCCTCCTCCCAAAGGCCTAGGATGCGGAGGCCAAGGCGCTTTGCCCTCTGCCTCTCCGCCTCCGCTTGCCCCAGGGCTTCGGGAAGCTTTTCCAAAAGCTGGGGGAAGCGCTCCTCTAGGGCTGCCCTGGGATCTGGTTCCTCCAAAAGCTCCTGGAGCCTTTTGGGACCGATCCCCGGTAGGAGGGCCAGGGCCAAGGGGTCCACGGCCTGGAGTATACTGAAAAACCTGGAAGGTCCGGCCCCTGCCCCTATGGGCAAATCCCAAGGCCGGGATCACCTAAACGCCATGGAAGAGAAAACCCATTCCGGATTCGTGTCCATCGTGGGCAAGCCCAACGTGGGCAAGTCCACCCTCCTCAACAACCTCTTGGGCATCAAGGTGGCTCCCGTAAGCCCAAGGCCCCAGACCACCCGGAAGCGCCTAAGGGGTATCCTCACCGAGGGGAACCGGCAGATCGTCTTCGTGGACACCCCGGGCCTCCACCAGCCCATGGACGCCCTGGGGGAGTTCATGGACCAGGAGGTCTACGAGGCCCTGGCCGACGTGAACGCCGTGGTGTGGGTGGCCGACCTCCGCCACCCCCCCACCCCGGAGGACGAGCTGGTGGCCAAGGCCCTAAAGCCCTTGGTGGGCAAGGTCCCCATCCTCCTCGTGGGCAACAAGCTGGACGAGGCCAAGTACCCGGAAGAGGCCCTGAAGGCCTACCACGCCCTCCTGCCCGAGGCCCTACCCCGGATGCTCTCCGCCCTGGACGAGAAGGGGGTGGGCGGGCTTAAGGCGGAGCTCCTCGCCCTCATGCCCGAAGGCCCCTTCTACTACCCCGAGGACCACGCCAAAAGCGACCAGACCTTCGGGGAGTGGGTGGCGGAGATCGTGCGGGAGGAGGCCATGAAGCGCCTCTGGCACGAGGTGCCCTACGCCATCGCCACCAAGGTGGAGGAGGTGGCGGAGAGGGAAAACGGTATCCTCTACATCAAGGTCCTCCTCTACGTGGAGCGCCCCTCCCAAAAGGGCATCGTCATCGGCGAAGAGGGACGGAAGCTCAAGGAGATCGGCCAGGCGGCGAGAAAGCAGCTGGAGGTCTTCTTGAACCGCAGGATCTACCTGGACCTCGAGGTCAAGGTCTACCCCGACTGGCGCAAGGACCCCGAGGCCCTGAGGGAGCTGGGCTACCGGGCCTCGGTAGGTTGAGCCCGGCCTCCCCTGAGGACCCCTTTCCCTTTACCATAGGCCTATGCCCTGGCTGCTCCCCAAGACCATCACCTCCTTCCACCAAAAGGCCCTGGACCGGTTCATCGGGGGCCTGGTGGAAAGGCTTGCCGACCCGGGGGTGGACCGGAACGCCCTGGTCCGCGAGGAGCTTGCCCGCCTCCTCTACGCCAGGCCCTACGAGGAGCTCTCGGAGGTGAACCCCCTGGCGGCCATGGCCCTGGATCCCGAGGGCATCACCTTTGAGGCCGAACACTACGCCGCCACAGACCAAGAGAAGTTCCAGAAGGCGAAGCCCCTCCTCTGGTTCTGGAAGGTCCTGGACCTCACCCCCATCGGCCAGTCCGTGCACTCCGGGGTGGCCATCCGCAGGGCCCTTGCCCCCTTCATCTTCAAGCGGGTGGGGAAAAACCCCAAGTTCTTCCAGAACGTGGAGTTCTCCGTGGGCTACAACCTGGAGCTGGGGGACGAGGTGGTGGTCCACCGCCACGTCCTCCTGGACGACATCGGGGGGATCAAGATCGGGGATAGGACCTCCCTTTCCGATTACGTGAACGTCTACAGCCACACCCACCACGTCCTGGCCTCCCCGGACGTGACCCTGAAGGAGACCATCATCGGCAGCGGGGTGCGCATCACCTACCACGCCACCATTCTGGCGGGGGTGCGCATCGGGGACGACGCCATGGTGGGCACCGGGGCCATCGTCACCAAGGACATCCCCCCCCACGCCATCGCCCTGGGCATCCCCGCCAAGCCCGTGCGCTACAAGGTGCGCCACGACTGCCCCTACTGCCGCAAGGGGGAGCCCCACCCCTCGGACCTCGTCCCCCAAGCGCCGGACCGCAAGGGCAACCCCGACTACCCCGACTTCCTCCCCCCCGGCTTCGGCACCCGGGAGGCCTAGATGTGGACCAAGGAGGAGCTGGACCGGTACCACCGGCAGATGATCCTGCCCGGGGTGGGCCCCGAGGGGCAGGAGAGGCTAAAGGGGGCCTCGGTGGTGGTGGTGGGGGCGGGGGGCTTGGGGTGCCCGTCCTCCAGTACCTGGTGGCGGCGGGGGTGGGCCGGGTGGGGATCGTGGAGATGGACCAGGTGGAGCTCTCCAACCTCCACCGCCAGGTCCTCTACGCCACGGAGGACGTGGGCCGGCCCAAGGCCCTGGTGGCCAAGGAGAGGCTTGCCGCCCTCAATCCCCTGGTGCGCCTCGAGGCCTACCCGGTGCGGCTCACCTCGGAAAACGCCCTGGAGATCCTGAAGGGTTACGACCTGGTGGTGGACGCCTCCGACAACTTCCCCACCCGCTACCTGGTGAGCGATGCCTGCGTCCTCTTGAACAAACCTTTGGTCTTTGGGGCCATCCACCAGTTTGACGGCCAGGTGGCCCTTTTCCACCACCCCACGGCGGAGGGGGAGATGGGCCCCTGCTACCGCTGCCTCTTCCCCAGGCCTCCCACCCCAGGTGCCGTGCCCTCCTGCGCCGAGGCCGGGGTCTTCGGGGTTCTCCCGGGCGCGGTGGGGGCCCTGATGGCAGTCGAGGCCTTGAAGATCCTCCTTGGACTCGGCAAGCCTTTATCTGGATACCTTCTGCTCTATGACGCCCTGGAAGCGGGTTTCCGTAGGCTCAAGGTGCGGCGCAATCCCACCTGCCCCGTCTGCGGGGAAAGCCCCACGCAGCGGGAACTCATAGACTACCAGGCCTTCTGCCGCCTGTAGAAACCCAGGATTCCCCTTAAACCCAGAACCCGTTAAAGCGGGCAAAGGCCGCCCCTGAAGGCTTTACGGGGCCCCCGGATGGGGTGGGGCTAGCCGCGGGCCTCAATGGGGACGTAGGGCTTGTCCAGCTCCCCGGTGTACTTGGCGTCGGGGCGCAGGAGGCGGTTGTCCAGCTCCTGGTACTCCAGGATGTGCCCCACCCAGCCGGAGATGCGGGCCACGGCGAAGATGGGGGTGAAGAACTCCAGGCCAAAGCCCAGGTCGGAGTAGACCACCCCGGAGTAGAAGTCCACGTTGGGGTAGATGCCCCTGGGGTTGAGCGCCTTCCCCGCCTCCTCCTCCACGACCTTTAGGACCTGGTAGGCCGTGGAGGAACCGTGCCTCTCCGCTACGCGGCGGGCTAGCTTCTCCAGGACTCCGGCCCGGGGGTCAAAGGCCTTGTATACCCGGTGGCCCATGCCCATGATGCGCTCTTTGTTAGAAAGCTTCTCCTGAACCCACTCCCGGGCCCTTTCCGGGGTACCGATCTCCTGGATCATCCTCATCACCGCCTCGTTGGCCCCCCCGTGCCTGGGGCCCTTCAAAGAGGCCACAGCGGCGGTGATGGCCGAGTAGAGGTCGCTTTCCGTGGAGAAGGCGGCGATGGCGGTGAAGGTGCTGGCGTTGAAGCCGTGCTCGGCGTGGAGGATCAGGGCCGCATCCATGAGGCGCTCCTGCTCGGGGGAAGGCTCCACGCCGCTCGCCATATAGAGGAAGTTGGCGGCGTGGGAGAGGTCCTCCCTAGGGGGGACGGGCTCTTGGCCCTCCTTGAGGCGCTTATTGGCAGCCACGATGGTGGCGAACTTGGCGATGAGGTCCAGGCTCTTCTGGTAAAGAGCCTCCCGGGAGATGTCCCCCTCGGTGGGATCCAGCATCCCTAGCTCGGAGACGGCAGTGCGCAGAAAGCTCATGGGGTGGGCTGAGGTGGGGTAGCGTCGGAAAGACTCCAGGAGATGTCCGGGCAGGGCCCGCCTTCTGGCCAACTCCCTTTTAAAGGTTCCCAGCTCATCTCGGTTGGGAAGTCTCCCGTGCAGGAGGAGAAAGGTGGTCTCCTCAAAGGTGCTCCTCTCCGCCAGCTCCTGGATGGGGATGCCGTAGTAGTAGAGGCGGCCCGCTTCCCCGTCGATGAAGCACATCCGGCTTTCCGTGAAGAGAACGCCCTCCAGACCCCGTGCCACTTCCATGGACCCTCCTTTTTCGCACCCCAGGGGTGCTCCCTTTTCATCATACAGGTCCAAGCGGCTAGAGGGCGTCCTCCTGGAGGATCAGGGTCTTGAGGTAGAGGCTCTCGGGGACGTGGAGGCTCCAGGGGTGGTCCTTGGGCTGGTGGGTGACGGCGTGGACCCTGAGGCGCATTCCTCGATCCGAAGCCGCCCGGCGGCCCACCTCCAGGAGGTCTTCCACCTTCAGGTAGTAGCTGCAGGTGGAAAGCCAGAGGTAGCCCTCAGAGGCAAGGAGGCGCAAGGCCTCCCGCACCAGGTCCACCAGGTGGCCCTTCATGGCGGGAAGCTCCTCTTTGCGCTTCACCAGGGTAGGGGGGTCCAGGAGGACGTGGTCAAAGGAACCCTCCAGGGCCCTAAGGACCTCCAAGGCCTCCCCGTGGCGGATGTCCACCCGAAGCCCCGCCTTAAGGGCAGCCCGGTCCAAGACGGCCAGGGCCTCGAGGTCCTTGTCCACCGCCAGGGCGTAGGCTCCCTTCCTAGCGGCCCTGAGGGCGAAGCCCCCCACGTAGCTGTACACGTCCAAGACCCGGTCCCCTGGGCGCACCATGGCCTCGAGGAGGCGGCGGTTTTCCCGCTGGTCCAAGTAGAAACCGGTCTTCTGGGCTAGGGCCAGGGGAATGGGGAAAAGGAGGCCGTCCTCCTCCACCAAGAGGATCTCCGGCACCTCCCCATAGGCCACCCCCACCCGCTCAGGCAGGCCCTCCTGCCGCCTCGCCTCCACGTCGCTCCGCTCATACACGCCCTTGGGCGCCACCACCTCCAGGAGGGTAGGAAACCAGGCCTCCCGGAGGGCCTCCATCCCCCGGGAGCGCACCTGGAGGACCAGGACCTCGCCGAAGCGGTCCACCACCAGGCCGGGAAGCCCATCCGCCTCCCCGTGGACCAGGCGGTGGCTTGAGCCTAGCCCTTCTCGCTTCCTAAGGGCCCTAGCGAACCGCTCCCGGAAAAAGCGGCGATCCAAGGGCCCCCGGTCAAAGCGGAAGGCCCGGAAGGGGATGCGGGAGCGGGGATCGTAATAGCCCACCGCCAGGAAGGCCCCATCGGCCCCATAGGCCTCCGCCACCCCTGCCTCTTCGGGGGCCTCGAGGAGCTCGTCCCGGTACACGTTGGGGTAGAAGTTCCTGAGCTTCCGCTCCTTCCCTGGCCTCACCACCACCCTCAGCACGGGCCCCAGCATACTCCGTGCTAACCTGGGGGCATGAACCGCAAGCGCTGGGTTGCCCTTCTCCTCTTCTCCCTGGCCATCGCCTTGTTGGCCGTGGGTCTGGGCCGCCTGACCGCGCCTGAGAGGGCCAAGGGACGCTGGCAGGAGACCACCCTCTTCGGCCGGGGGGAGAGGGTCCTCCTCCTGGAACTCAGGGGCGCCATCCCCGGCGGCAGGGCCCTGGAGGACTTCCTCTCTCAGACGCGCCAGGCCCAGGAGGACCCGAGGGTTAGGGCCGTGGTCCTCTACGTGGATAGCCCCGGGGGCGGGGTCACGGAGACCGAGGCCATCCACCGGGCCCTAAGGAACCTGGCCCAGGCAAAACCCTTGGTGGCCAGCCTGGGCACGGTGGCCGCCAGCGGGGGCTACTACGCCGCCACCGCTGCCCGGGAGATCTTCACCGCTCCGACCACCATCACGGGCTCCATCGGGGTCATCTCTACCCTGCCCCAGGTCCAGGGGCTCCTGGCCAAGCTGGGGATTGAGGTAGAGGTCCTGACGGAGGGGAGGCTCAAGGACATGGCCTCAGGCCTGAGACCCCTAACCCCGGAGGAAAGGGCCATCATCCAAGGCTACATGCGGGAAGCCTACGAGCTCTTCGTGAAGCGGGTAGCGGAGGGGAGGGGGATGCCCCTAGAGGAGGTCTACCGCCTGGCCGACGGGCGCATCTACTCGGGCGAGCAGGCCGTGGCCCTGGGCCTCGCCGACCAGGAGGGCTACCTCGAGGACGCTGCCAGGAGGGCCGCCGAACTGGCGGGGCTGGAGGAGTTCCGCCTCGTGCGCTACCGGAAGCCTAGGGGCCTCCTTGGGGAACTCCTGGGGGATGGACTGCCTTTCGGCTTGGCCTCGGAAACCCAGGCCCTTTGGGAAGCCCTATCCCAAACCTACTTCCGCCTGGAGTACCGCTACCTGGGGGGTGGCCTGTGGTGACCGCCAGCCCCTGGCGGAGGCTCGTGGCCTACCTCGTGGACGGCCTGATCCTGGCTCCCCTCGTCGTCCTAGTCATGGCCCTAGGAGGGGTGGATCTGGCCAACCCTACCCCTTTGCAAAACTTCACCTTTAACGCGCTCCCCAGCTGGGCCTATTACGTGGTCTTCACCGCCCTCTATGGGGCCACTCCGGGGAAGATGCTGCTCGGCATCCGGGTAGTCAAGACCGACGGCAACCCCGTGGACTGGCTAACCGCCTTCATGCGGGAAGTCGTGGGCAAGACCCTTTCCATCCTCCCCCTGGGGCTCGGCTACGTCTGGGCCTTTTTTCACCCTAGGCGCCAAGCCTGGCACGACCTCATCGCCGACACCTGGGTGGCGCGCCGAGAAAGTCCTCAGAGCTGATCCCTAACAGGGAACCCCAGGCTTTCGGCCTGGGGCTTTTGGTGGGCGATGGTGGACTTGAACCACCGACCTCACGCTTATCAGGCGTGCGCTCTGACCAGCTGAGCTAATCGCCCTCGCACGCAAAGTTTAGCTTAGCGGGACAAAGCTCGCTCGTCAAGATACTGTGCTCTGGGCTTCCCTTGTTCCAAAGGGCTACGGTGGAAGCAAGCGGCACCGCCAGATGGCCAAGCTCCCGCCGTTGGGCTATGGGAAGGCGGCCAGGCGCCTCCAAGAGGGAAAGAGACCAGAATCCCCCGCCCCTACCCCGCCCAACCCCCCCTTTCCCCCGTCGCCACTCCCCGCAGGGCCTCCCCCATCACCATCCCCAGTGCAGGCCAAGGCCAAAAGCCGCGGGGTCTGGGTCCCCAACCCCCACCACGTCCACCCGGTAGCCCCCCAAGACCCCTCGGCCCGCAGTAGGCCCCCAAGGGCCTCACCTCCCCCCTCTCGGCCAGGCTTCAGGGCGGTCCCCTCGCCCTCCCCGGATGGCGTGCCCCACCCCCGCTCCCTCCCTCACCCCCGGCCACCCGGCAAGGGCAAAGCGTCTGTGGGTGAAGGGAAGTCCCCAAACATCTCCGTCCGTCGGAACTCGGGGGGCAAGTGGAGGTCGGGCCACCCCCTTGACACTTTTTTTGGGGTTTGGTAGACTCCTCTTTGCGCTGCCCAACGGGCGGCGGGGGATCTTGAAAGCCGGGGTGGATGGATGGAAGCCACGGGCCACGCGCCGCGTGGTCCATGAAGGGTCAAGATGCTAAGGGCCCACGGTGGATGCCTTGGCACCCGAGCCGAGGAAGGACGTGGCTACCTGCGATAAGCCAGGGGGAGCCGGTAGCGGGCCTTGATCCCTGGATGTCCGAATGGGGGAACCCGGCCCGTGGGAACACGGGCCACCGCCTTTGTGCGGGGGGAACCTGGGGAACTGAAACATCTCAGTACCCAGAGGAGAGGAAAGCGAAAGCGACTCCCTGAGTAGCGGCGAGCGAAAGGGGAAGAGCCTAAACCGCTCGGCTGGTCCGGGCGGGGTCGTGGGGCCCTCGGATGCCGAATCCCTAGCCTAGCCGAAGCCTCCTGGGAAGGGGCGCCAAAGAGGGTGAAAGCCCCGTAGGCGAAAGGTGGGGGGATAGGTGAGGGTACCCGAGTACCCTGTGGTTCGTGGAGCCATGGGGGAATCTGGGCGGACCACCGCCTAAGGCTAAGTACTCCGGGTGACCGATAGCGCACCAGTACCGTGAGGGAAAGGTGAAAAGAACCCCGGGAGGGGAGTGAAATAGAGCCTGAAACCGTGGGCTTACAAGCAGTCGCGGCCCCTTTGGGGGTTGCGGCGTGCCTATTGAAGCATGAGCCGGCGACTCACGGTCGTGGGCGAGCCTAAGCCGTGGAGGCGGAGGCGTAGGGAAACCGAGTCCGAAGAGGGCGCAGGCGGGCCGCGTGCGGCCCGCGCAGTCCGCGGCCGTGGACCCGAAACCGGGTGAGCTAGCCCTGGCCAGGGTGAAGCTGGGGTGAAACCCAGTGGAGGCCCGGACCGGTGGGGGATGCAAACCCCTCGGATGAGCTGGGGTTAGGAGTGAAAAGCTAACCGAACCCGGAGATAGCTGGTTCTCCCCGAAATGACTTTAGGGTCAGCCTCAGGTGCTGACTGGGGCCTGTAGAGCACTGATAGGGCTAGGGGGCCCACCAGCCTACCAAACCCTGTCAAACTGCGAAGGGTCCCAGGGGGAGCCTGGGAGTGAGGGCGCGGGCGATAACGTCCGCGTCCGAGCGCGGGAACAACCGAGACCGCCAGCTAAGGTCCCGGAGTCTGGGCTAAGTGGGAAAGGATGTGGCGCTGCGAGGACAGCCAGGAGGTTGGCTTAGAAGCAGCCATCCTTTAAAGAGTGCGTAATAGCTCACTGGTCGAGTGGCGCTGCGCCGAAAATGATCGGGGCTCAAGCCCAGCGCCGAAGCTGCGGGCCTAGGGCCTAGGCCCTAGGCGGTAGGGGAGCGTTCCCGATGCCGACGAAGGTCGTCCGTGAGGGCGGCTGGAGGCAAGGGAAGCGCGAATGCCGGCATGAGTAACGATAAAGGGGGTGGGAATCCCCCTCGCCGAAAGCCCAAGGGTTCCTACGCCATGGTCGTCAGCGTAGGGTTAGGCGGGGCCTAAGGTGAGGCCGAGAGGCGTAGCCGATGGACAGCCGGTTAATATTCCGGCCCTTCCCGCGGGTGCGATGGGGGGACGCTCTAGGCTAGGGGGACCGGAGCCATGGACGAGCCCGGCCAGAAGCGCAGGGTGGGGGGTAGGCAAATCCGCCCCCCGGGGGCTCTGCGTGGTGGGGAAGCCCGTGAGGGTGACAACCCTCCGAAGCCAGGGAGCCGAGAAAAGCCTCTAAGCACAACCCGCGGGAACCCGTACCGCAAACCGACACAGGTGGGCGGGTGCGAGAGCACCAAGGCGCGCGGGAGAACCCTCGCCAAGGAACTCTGCAAGTTAGCCCCGTAACTTCGGGAGAAGGGGTGCTCCTGGTGGCGCCCTCGGGCGCCGCTTGGGAGCCGCAGTGAACAGGCTCTGGCGACTGTTTACCAAAAACACAGCTCTCTGCGAACCCGTAAGGGGAGGTATAGGGAGCGACGCTTGCCCGGTGCCGGAAGGTCAAGGGGAGGGGTGCAAGCCCCGAGCCGAAGCCCCGGTGAACGGCGGCCGTAACTATAACGGTCCTAAGGTAGCGAAATTCCTTGTCGGGTAAGTTCCGACCTGCACGAAAAGCGTAACGACCGGAGCGCTGTCTCGGCGAGGGACCCGGTGAAATTGAACTGGCCGTGAAGATGCGGCCTACCCGTGGCAGGACGAAAAGACCCCGTGGAGCTTTACTGCAGCCTGGTGTTGGCTCTTGGTCGCGCCTGCGTAGGATAGGTGGGAGCCTGGGAAGCCGCCCTTTCGGGGGCGGTGGAGGCGCCGGTGAAATACCACCCTGGTGCGGCTGGGGGCCTAACCCAAGGGATTGGGGACAGCGCTTGGCGGGCAGTTTGACTGGGGCGGTCGCCTCCTAAAGGGTAACGGAGGCGCCCAAAGGTCCCCTCAGGCGGGACGGAAATCCGCTGGAGAGCGCAAGGGTAGAAGGGGGCCTGACTGTGAGGCCTGCAAGCCGAGCAGGGGCGAAAGCCGGGCCTAGTGAACCGGTGGTCCCGTGTGGAAGGGCCATCGATCAACGGATAAAAGTTACCCCGGGGATAACAGGCTGATCTCCCCCGAGCGTCCACAGCGGCGGGGAGGTTTGGCACCTCGATGTCGGCTCGTCGCATCCTGGGGCTGAAGAAGGTCCCAAGGGTTGGGCTGTTCGCCCATTAAAGCGGCACGCGAGCTGGGTTCAGAACGTCGTGAGACAGTTCGGTCTCTATCCGCCACGGGCGCAGGAGGCTTGAGGGGGGCTCTTCCTAGTACGAGAGGACCGGAAGGGACGCACCTCTGGTTTCCCAGCTGTCCCTCCAGGGGCATAGGCTGGGTAGCCATGTGCGGGAGGGATAACCGCTGAAAGCATCTAAGCGGGAAACCCGCCCCAAGATGAGGCCTCCCACGGCGTCAAGCCGGTAAGGACCCGGGAAGACGACCCGGTGGATGGGCCGGGGGTGTAAGCGCCGCGAGGCGTTGAGCTGACCGGTCCCAATCGTCCGAGGTCTTGACCCTTTGCCCTGATGGGCCACCCCGGCCGGGATCCCCCGCCCCTCAAGGGGGCGTGGGGAGTTTGAAAGGCAAAACAGGAGAATCCCCCGTGCCCATGGCGGCGTGGAACCACCCGTTCCCATTCCGAACACGGAAGTGAAACGCGCCAGCGCCGATGGTACTTGGACCGCAGGGTCCTGGGAGAGTAGGTCGGTGCGGGGGGTTTTGCCTTTGCGGGAGTAGCTCAGTTGGCAGAGCACGACCTTGCCAAGGTCGGGGTCGCGGGTTCAAATCCCGTCTCCCGCTCCACAAACACCCCCCAGGAAGGCCTGGGGGGTTGGCTTTTGTAACCCCCGTGACCTCCTCGAGTCCGGGATGGTATATCCTGGCCCCCAAGGGGGAAGCATGCGCCTACTGGACAACTATGGCAGGGTTATCAAGGACGTTCGCATCTCGGTGACGCCCCGCTGCAACCTGCACTGCCTCTACTGCCATCCCCTGGGCCTTGATCTCTACGAACCCCCCGGCACCCTCACCGTGGAGGACGTGGACCACTTCCTCGAGGCCGCCTCCCTCCTGGGCCTTTCTGCGGTTCGCTTCACCGGCGGCGAACCCTTGGTGCGCAAGGAGCTCCCCCAGATGATCGCCAAGGCCCGGGAGAAGGAGGGCGTGGAGGACGTGGCCATCACCACCAACGGCCTCCTCTTCGCCAAAAGGGCCAAGGAGCTTCTGGAGGCGGGCCTCACCCGGGTGAACATCTCCCTGGACGCCATCACCCCCGAGGTCTTCACCCGCATCACCCGGGGCGGGAAGGTGGAGCGGGTGCTGGAGGCCGTGGAAACCGCCTTGGAGCTAGGCCTCCACCCGGTGAAGCTGAACGCCGTGGTCATCCGGGGTATGAACGAGGAGGAGGTGGTCCCCCTGGCAGGCCTCTCCTTGGAGCGCCCCCTGCACGTGCGTTTCATTGAGTACATGCACCTGGACAACTCCGACCCCGAGGAGTACCGCCGCCGCTTCGTGCCGGGAAAGGAAACCCGAGGGCGCATTGAGGCCGTCTACGGTCCCCTAGAGCCTGTCCCCCACGACCCCTCCTCTCCGGCCCGGGTCTTCCGCATTCTTGGGGCTCAAGGCACGGTGGGCTTCATCAACCCCGTCACCGAGCCCTTCTGCTCCCACTGCTCCAGGCTTCGCCTCACCTCGGACCGGAGGCTCAGGCCTTGCCTCCTCACCGACCTGGAGATGGACATCTCCTGGGCCTTCGCCGCCGAGGAACCCGTGGAGGCCCTGGTGGACGCCATCCTCATCGCCACCCACCGCAAGCCCGCCTTCGGCAACACCCTCCCCACCCTGCGCAAGCGGGTCATGCTGGGGATCGGCGGATAGCCTGGAGGGTGGCGAGGATCACCAAAAAGGCTCCGAGGAAACCCAAGGGGCCTAGCCTCTCCTCCAGGATCATGAAGGCAAACAGCGTAGCCCAAACGGGCTCCAGGGTGTAGAGGACGGCCGCCTGGGGCGCGGGCACGTATTTCTGTCCCCAGGTCTGGAGCCAGGTGGTGAGGGCTGTGGCCGCCACACCCAGGTAGAGGACCGCGCCCCAGGGCACCTCCTCCAGGCGAAGGCCCTCCGCCAAAGCCCAGGGCAGGGCGAAAAGGGCCGTGCCCAGGACCTGGATGGCGGTGAGGGGCAAGGAGGGGAAGGCCTTGGCGTAGACCTCGAGGCGCACGATGTAGATGGCATAAGCGAAAGCAGTGAAGAGGGTCCAGAAATCTCCCACGTTGAGGGGGGGCTGCCTAGGGTCGTAGGAGAGCAACCCCACCCCCAGGAGGGCGAGGAAGGCGGCCAACCATACCCCACCCACCCGCCTCCCCACCAGGGAGAGGAGGAGGGGCACCAGGACCACGTTCAAGGCGGTGATAAAGGCGCTCCGGCTGGCCGAGGTGTGCTCGAGTCCTATGGCCTGGGAGGCGTAGCCCAAAAGGAGCCAGAGGGCCAACTCCAACCCTGGTCCCCAAGCCCCCGGGGGCAGACGGAAAAGGAGGGGGAGGAAGAAAACCCCCGCCACCAGGAAGCGAAGGAGGACCAGGAGGCTTGGGGGGATCTCCGCCACCGCCCCCTTGACCACCACGAAGGTGGTGCCCCAGATCAGGGTGAGGAGGTTGAGGGCCAAGAGGCCCAGGGCGTAGCCGCGCATGGCCTAAAGTGTATAGCATGGCATCCGCGCCCCAGGAAGTGCGCAAACTCCTTGGCGAGAGGCTTGTAAACCGCCTCCACCATCCTGACCCCTTTTACCAGGATCTCCTCCAGGAATATCCCCGCCGCGGGGGAAAGATGCTAAGGGGTCTTCTCACCTACTACAGCGCCCTGGCCCACGGAGCCGGGGAAGAGGCGGCCCTGCTCACTGGGGAAGCCCTGGAGCTTTTCCAGAACTGGGTTCTCATCCACGACGATATAGAGGACGGATCCGAGGAGCGCCGGGGACTCCCTGCCCTCCACCGCCTCCACCCCATGCCCCTGGCCTTGAACGCCGGGGATGCCCTGCACGGGGAGATGTGGGGCCTCCTGGCCCAAGGGGTGGCCCAAGGGGCCTTCGGCCCTGAGGTCCTCTTGGAGTTCCAGCAGTTGGTGCGGCGCACCGCCTACGGCCAGCACCTGGACCTCCTCTGGACCCTTACGGGGCGGCTGGACCTGACCCCTGAGGACTACTTCCTCATGGTGGAGAACAAGGCCGCCTACTACACCGCCGTGGCCCCCCTGCGCCTGGGGGCCCTCCTGGCGGGGAGGGAGCCCCCTCCCCTCTACGAAGAGGCGGGGCTTAGGCTAGGAGCGGCCTTCCAGATCGTGGACGACATCCTGAACCTCGAGGGGGACGAGGCCTACGGCAAGGAGCGGGCCGGGGATCTCTACGAGGGGAAGCGTACCCTGATCCTCATCCGCTTCCTCGAGGAGGCCTCGGCGGAGGAAAGGGCCCGCGCAGAGGCCCTTTTGCGCCTTCCCCGGGAGGCGAAACCCGAGGCGGAGGTGCGGTGGCTTTGGCAGAGGCTCCTGGCCTCTGGGGCCCTGGCCTGGACCAAGAGGGTGGCCCAACGCCTCAAGGAGGAGGGGCTGAGGACCCTCCCCCCTTTCCTGGAGGCCCTACCCAACCGGGAGGCGGCAAGGGTCCTCGTGGACCTCCTCGCAGCCCTGGTGGAGAGGAGGGCATAATGGGGCCATGCAAGGGGTCCGCTTCAAAGTGATCACCGGGAACGACCCAGACATATTTCAGGAACGCCTGAACCGCTTCGTGGAGGACCTGCCGGAGGCTGTGGTCCTGGTGGAGGTGAAGTTCGCCGTGGCCGAGGGCCCCTCTCCCCTCTTCGCCGCCCTGGTGCAGTACAAGGAAGTGGAGGCGTGGAAGGAGTAGAAGCCTTTCGCTTCTTCTTGGCCCTTAAAGGGGGGGTCTTGAGGGAGGAGGTGCGGGCCCGCTTTCCCCGCCTCGTGCCCCTCCTCAAGGCCCTGGGGGAGGAGGTGGAGGCCCAGGGGGAGACCTTTCGTTTGCGCCGCCCTCTCCTCCTCTCCTGGTTCGCCCCCCTCTTTGCCGCCCACTACCCCTCCCTCCCCAAGGAGGAGCGCCTCCTCGCCCTGGAGAGGCTCCTGGAGGCCGCTCACCGCTCTGCGGAAGCGGGGGAAACCTGGGTGGAGGGGGAGGGACCCTTGGCCGCGGCCCGGGCCTTCCAGAGGGGAAGCGAGGCCCTCCTGAAGGGGGCGTACCGGGAGGCCCTCCACCGCTATGGCGAAGGGCTTGGCCTCTTGGAAAAGGAGGGCCTCTCCTTCCCCGCTACGGCCCTGGCCCTCCTAGCCCTGGCCCAGGAGGGGTTCCGCCCGGGGGGCAAGGGGGGGGAAACGGCCAAAAAGGCCCTGGAAAGGGCCAAGACCCCCTTCGCCACCGCCCTTGTGATGAAGGTCCTTGGAGCCACAGAAGAAAGGCCGCCCAGGCCCTAGAATGGGAGGCATGTCCGGGCTTAAACGGGTCTACCTGGCCCGGCCTCGAGGCTTCTGCGCCGGGGTGGTCATGGCCATCGAGGCCGTGGAGCGCTGGACCGAGGCGGTGAAGGACCAGGGAGAGCTTGTGGTCTATCACGAGATCGTCCACAACCGGGCAGTGGTGGAGCGCCTCAAGGCCAAGGGGGTCCACTTTGTGGAGGACCTGAAGGAGATAGAGGACCTTCGCCGGAGGCGGCGGCTTGCAAACACCCTGGTCTTCTCCGCCCACGGCCACCCGCCCAAGGTGCGCCAGGAGGCGGCCCAGATGGGCCTCACCATCCTGGACGCCACCTGCCCCTTGGTGACCAAGGTCCACACCGAGGCCCGGCGCTACGCCAAGGAGGGGTACTGGATCCTCCTCATCGGGGACTCCGCCGACCATCAGGAGATCCGGGGCACCTACGGGGAGGCCCCGGAGAGGATCATCCTGGTGGCGGTGCACACCCATGTGGGCAAGGACCCCCGCCTGGCCGACCCCCGGACCGTGACCGTGCCCGACCCCGAGAAGGTGGTGGTCCTCACCCAGACCACGCTCAGCGTGGACGACACCCTGGCCACCATTGAGATCCTAAAAGGGCGTTTCCCTAAGCTCTTGGTGCCGGCAAGGAAGGATCTTTGCTACGCTACCCAGAACCGCCAGGAGGCGGTGAAGCGCATCGCCCCCAAGGTGCAGGCCTTCCTGGTGGTGACGAGCCCCCACTCCTCCAACGGGATGCGCCTTTTTGAGCTGGCCCAAAGCCTCACCGGGCGGGCCTACCGCCTCGATGGCCCCGAGGACCTGCGCCCCGAGTGGCTTTCCGGGGTGGAGAGCGTGGGCATCACCTCCGCCGCCAGCACCCCGGAGGACCTGGTCCAGGGGCTTCTCGCCCGCCTCGAGGCCTTGAGCCCAGGGTTGGCGGTCCTAGAGGAAGGGGAGGGGGAGGAAATCACCTTTCGCGAACCCAAGCCCCTCTCCCCGGAGGAGGTCTTGCGGGGCATCTGACCCCCACCTGGCCGCGGCCCCCATAGCGCACCGCACGGCCACTTGTTGGCCCGCCCGGTGAGCCCAGGGGGTCCCAGGGGGTTTTGCCCAGGATCCCCGCCGAGGGGCAGGGCCTGCCCTGGCCAGGCTCTACGGCCTGTAGAGGAAAAGGTAGGCGAGGAGGGCGAGGAGGAGGAATAGGGCCCAAAGGGGAATCCGGATGGAGCGCTTGCGCTCCCCCGTGAGGGGGTCTAGGGGGGCGGGGGGGGTCATCCTCAGCCGGGTAGCCCGCTTCATGTGGGCCACCATCTTGTCCAGGTCCCCCCTCCTCTTGTAGAGGGCGGCCAGGTTCTCGTGGAGAAGGGGGTCGTCGGGGGCCAGCCTCAAGGCCTTTCCGTAGAGGTCCAGGGCCGCCTCCTCCTCTCCCCTTTCCAAATGGAGGGACCCCAGGTTGGTGAGGGCCCGATGGTGCAGGGGGTCCAGGGTGAGGGCCTTCTGGAAGCGGGCCTCTGCCTCCTCCCGCCTGCCCTCCCGCACCGCTTTGACCCCTAGGACCACCTCCTTCTCGGCGGCGAAAAGGGGGTCCTCGAGGGCCTCGGGGGCCCTCTCCAGGAGGTCTAAACCCTTAAGAAGCCGCTCCTTTTCTCCCTCGGGGAAGCCTTCGGCATAGGCCCGGGCCCCCCCATAGTCCTTGCGCCTTAGGAGGGCCAGGAAGTGGTCCAGGGGGTCCGCCATCCCTCCCTAGTCTAGGGCCTCCCGGTAGACCCTGTGGTAGGCCCTGGCGGGCCCCTCCCAGGAGAAGTCCTTCCCCATCCCCCTAAGCCCCACCTCCTCCGCCCCCAGGCGGAAGAGGCGGAGCACGCCGTAGAGGAGGCCTTCCGGGTGGTAGCTCTGGAAGAGGACCCCGGTCCTCCCGTCCTCCACCGTGTCCTTAAGCCCGCCCACGGCCCGGGCCACGGGGGGCGTGCCGTAGCGCTGGGCGATCATCTGCGCCAGGCCGCAGGGCTCAAAGCGGCTGGGCAGCAAAAGGGCCTCGGCCCCGGCGTAGGCCAGGCGGGCCATGGGCTCGTGATAGGCCTCCAGGAAGGCCACCCTATCGGGGTTGGCCGCCGCCGCCTCCCGGAAAGCCCGGGCCAGCCCCTCCTCCCCCACCCCCTGGACGTAGAGGCTAAAGCCCAGTTCCAGAAGGCGGGGGAGGGCGGCGAGGAGGAGGTCCAGGCCCTTTTGGGGGTCCAGCCGGCCTATGTAGGCCAGGACGGGGGGCTTGAGGCCCGTCTTTTCCCAAAAGAGGGCCCGGGCCAGGGCCTTTCCCGAGGGGTCCTCCCGGGTGTAGGGGGCGGGGAGGTGGGGGTCCTTGGCGGGATCAAAGGCCTCGAGGTCCAGGCCGTTCAGGATCCCCCGGAGCTTGTGGGCGTGGCGGCGGAGGACCCCGTCCAGGCCCATGCCGAACTCCGGGGTCTTGATCTCCTCGGCGTAAGCAGGGCTCACCGTGGTCACCCGCCGGGCGAAGACGATCCCCCCCTTCATCAGGTTGACCCGGCCGTGGTACTCTAGGGCCTCCATGTGGAATAGATTCCAGGGAAAACCGGTCCAGTGGAAGAAGGCCCCGGGGTCCAAAAGCCCCTGGTGGGCCAGGTTGTGGATGGTGTAGACCGTGGGGAAAAGGAGGGCGAGGAGGGCCGCCGTCCAGTCGTGGGCGTGGACCAGGTGGTAGCCCTGGGCCAGGCGGCCCGCTGCCAGGGCGAAGCGCAGGTAGCGCTCGGGGTCATCGGGGTAGCCGTAGACCCGCTCCCGTCCGAAGCCCTCCACCCCGAGGAGGAGGAAGCGTACCCCCCCCTCCACCCGCTCCCCCAAGGGGGCCACCTCCTCCCGCCCGGCGAAGGGGAAGCCCACCTCCCCCACCCTCCTGGCCTCGAGGCCCCCGTGCCAGGGGAGGAGGACCTCCGCCTCTACCCCCAGGGGCTTCAGGGCCTTGGGTAAGGCCCCCACCACGTCGGCGAGCCCCCCCACCTTCACCAGGGGGTAGGCCTCGGGGGCCACGTGGAGGACCCGCATAGGCTAAGCATAGCGGGTCTGGCGTGGGCCGGCCTCTTCTGGGGCCCCCGCCGGGGCGGAAGCCCCGGCAGGGTACCTACCCCTCCCAGGCCCCGGGGGGAAGGGGCCTTGCCCCCTCGAGGTCCCCCAGGTAGAGGTAGGCCCAGGCGGGGATAAGCCCCTCGGGGGTCTCCGCCTGGACCTGCACCCGCCGGTACTCCACCCCCTCCTCCTCCAGCTCGTCCAGAAGGGGTAGGGCCTCGAGGTCCAGGAAGAGGACCTCCCCGTCCACCCACCCCTCCCCCGGGACCATAGCCGGGTAGGGGTAGGGGCGCTTCTCCCCCTGGGGCAGGTGGAAAAGGCGAAACCCCCATACCCGGCCTGGGAGGACCCGGTGGAGGTAAGGGACCACCAGGAAGTGGTTCCTCTCCCCCCGCTTGAGGGTACCGTAGGCGAAGACCCTTTCCACTACTCCCCCAGGAAGCGGTAGCCCAGCCCCACCACGGTCTCAATGAAACGGGGGGCCTGGGGGTCGTCCTTTAGCTTCCTGCGGAGGAGGCGGATGTAGGCGTCCACCACCCGCTCCGATCCGGGGAAGTCAGGCCCCCAGACCCGGTCCAAGAGCTCCTCCCGGGTGTAGACCCGGCCCGGGGCCTGGACTAGGGTGAGGAGGAGGTTCATCTCCGTGGGGGAAAGCTTCAGGGGCTCCCCATCCAAGAAGGCCTGGTGGGCCTCCAAGTCCAGCTCCAAGGGGCCGAAGCGCCGCCTCCCCTCCTTCCCCGCCCGGCGGAGGAGGGCCTTGATGCGGGCCAAGAGCTCCTTGAGGGAGAAGGGTTTGCCCAGGTAGTCGTCCGCCCCCTCCAAAAGCCCCTCCACCCGGCTCGCCTCGTCGACCCGCCCCGTGAGGAGGAGAACAGGAAGGAGGGGGTCAAAGAGGCGGAGTTCCTTCAAAACCTCAAGCCCCTCCCTATCCGGTAAGCCCCGGTCCAGGACTACCAGATCGGGCCGCCGCCCCTCCCAGACCCGGACCAGGGCTTCATCCCCCGAGCGTACCCATAGGGTCTCCATCCCCTCCTTCTCCAGAAAACGCTTCACCAGCTCTCCCACCTGCGGGTCGTCCTCCACCAGAAGGATACGCGCCATAATGCTTCCCCGGATCCCTAGCGTCCCAAGATCAAGACCACCCCGGGGTGCTCCCCCTCGGGCAAACCCAACAACCGGGCCACGGCCTCGTCGTAAAAGGTCTCCGCGGGATAGGCGGCCAGACCCTGGCCCACCGCGGCGAGAAGGGCAAGGGTCACGGCATAGCCCGCCTCCAAAAGAGCATACCGGTAGCCCCGAATTCCAAACAAGGCCTCGCTCCGCTCGGGGTAAAGGGTTAGGACCAAGAGGGCCGAAGCCTGGCCCAGGGGAAGCCCCAAGAGGGCCTCGGACCAGGCCCCCACCTCAGCCCTGCCCGAGAGCTGGAAGAGCTGGTGCTCCCTGGGGAAGTAGTGGTAGACCCCGGGGAAGACCCCCTCCACCCGGAAGGCCACCAGGTAGGCCTCGAGGGGGTAGGCCCCCCCGCCGAGGGAAAGCCCCGCCCCCCTCCCCGCTCCGCCAGAGGGTAGAGGACCTGGGAGAGGTCCTTCAGGGTGAGGGCCGAGCCCACCTCGGGGAGGAGGGGCTTGAGGTGGGCCATGGCCCGGAAGAGGGGAGGACCGCCCTCTTGGCGAAAGGGAGGCAGGGCCTGGGTCTCCAAAGGGTTGGCGTAGACCTTAGCCCGGGGCTTGCGCTTAAGGGGAAGCTGGTCCCCCGGGCTCAGGCGGGAGAGGCGGTAGAAGAGCTTTCCGGGGTGCTTCTCCATGGCTAGAAGCGGTAGCTCTTGGGCACCACCACCACCCCCTCGGGGGTCACGGTGAACCCCCGGGCCCGGTCCAGCTCCGGGTCGTAGCCGATCTCGGTGTTGGGGGGGATCTTGACGTTCTTGTCCACGATGGCGTTCCGGATGCGGCAATAGCGCCCCACCTCCACGTCCTCAAAGAGCACGGAGCGCTCCACCAGGCTATAGGAGTTCACCCGCACCCGGCGGAAGAGGACGGACTCCCTCACCGTCCCTCCGCTCACGATCACCCCGCCCGCCAGGAGGCTATTCAGAGCCCGCCCCACCCTCTCCCCCGTCTCGTGGACGAACTTGGCGGGGGGGCTGAAGAGGTTGGCGGTGCGGAGGGGCCACTCGGGGTTGAAGAGGTCAAACTCCGGTACGACCTTGACCAGGTCCATGCTGGCCTCGAAGTAGGCGTCCAGGGTGCCCACGTCCCGCCAGTAGAGGTTGGGGCCCTCCTGGCCCGGGATGGGGTTGCGGTGGAAATCGTAGGCGTAGACCCTATACCCTTCCTTGAGGGCCCGGGGGATCACGTCTTTGCCGAAATCGTGGCTGGAGGCTTCGTCCCTGGCGTCGGCCTCCAGGAGTTCCAAAAGGGCCTCGGTGCGGAAGATGTAGTTCCCCATGGAGGCCAGGGCCAGGTGGGGCTTCCCGGGGATGGGCCTGGGGGCCTTGGGCTTTTCCTGGAACTCGGTGAGGCGCCACTCCTCATCCACCTGCAGGACCCCGAAACGGCTTGCCTCCTCCACGAGTACGGGGTAGGCGGCGATGGTGATGTCCGCCCGCTTCTCGTAGTGGTAGTCCACCATGTGGCGGACGTTCATCTTGAAGATGTGGTCCCCGCCGAAGACGGCCACGGCCTTCGGGGCGTGGTTCTGGACCAGGTGGAGGTTCTGGTAGATGGCGTCCGCGGTCCCGCGGTACCACACGGGCCCGAGCTCCTCGTAGCGGTACATCTGGGCGGGCACCAGGAGGATGAAGTGGTCCGACAAGAAGGCTCCGAAACGCCAGTAGCGCTGGATGTGCTCCGTGAGGGACTGGGCCTTGTACTGGGTGAGGACGTAGATGGCGTAGATGCCGGAGTTGACGAAGTTGTTGAGGACAAAGTCGATGATGCGGTACTTGGCTCCGAAGGGCACCGCGGGTTTGGCCCGCTTGGCGGTCAGGGGGTAGAGGCGGCTCCCCTGCCCTCCCGCCAGGATCATGCCCAAAACCTCCACCTTGACCATCAAATCCCCCCTTTGCCGCCAGTTTACCCCAAGACGAGAGGGGCCGGGGTCCGGGTATAGTGGGCCCGATGCGGGTGCGCACCCTGCGCTGGTTCACCCCTCCCACCCCCCCCAGGCCCGCCCCGCCCTTCTTCGGCCAGGAGCGGGCTCTTAGGGCCCTCGAGGCCGCCTTCCGCCAAGGGGGGCACGGCTACCTGGTGGGGCCGAGCGGCCTGGGCAAGCGCAAGCGCCTCCTCGCCTACCTCCAAGGCCGGACCTTCCCCAAGGAGGAGCTGGTCTACCTCCCCTTGGGGGAGGAGGCCTTCCCCCTCCTCCTTCCCGAAGGGGAGGGAAGGGCCTTGGTGGACGGGGTAGAGGAGCTCCTTTCCGAGTTCACCCCGGCCCTCTTCCGGGAGAAGGGCTTCCTCTACGCCAAGAGCCTGGTGGAGTCCCGCCACGAGAGGGAGACCGAGACCCTCCTAAAGGCCCTCGCCGAGGAGGCCCAAAGCTACGGCTTCGCCCTGTTGGAGGAGGGGGAGCAGCTCCGGCTCTCCGGGAAGGGGACCCTCCCCCCCGAGCTCTCGGCCAAGTTGGAGGAGGCCGTCCTGGCCCACTTGGATGTGCGGCAACGGGTTCAGGCGGAGGTGGCCGCCCTAAGGCGGGGTTTCGCCGAGCGCTTCCTCCTCCCCAAGGCCGAAGCCCTGAAGGCCCGGTTCCCCCAAGCGGGGCGCTACCTGGACCACATTCTGGAAACCCTGCTCCGAGCCGCCGCCCTGGAGGAGGAACTTCCCTTAGAAGCCCTTCTCCCAAGGCTCCTGGTGGAGGGGGGGGAACGGGTGGTCTACGAGCCCACCCCCACCCCGGAGAGGCTTCTTGGCCACCTGGAGTACGAGGCCAGGGAAGGGGTCTTCTCCACCCACCTGGGCCTCCTCCGCCCCGGGGCCCTAGTGCGGGCCACCGGGGGGGTGCTAGTCCTCGAGGCCCACCGGGTCTTGGAGCTCGGGAGCTACCCCCTCCTCAAGCGGGCCCTGGCCACGGGGGAGGTGGAGCCCCTGGCCCCAAGGCCCGAGGTGAAAGGTCCCCGGTTGAAGCCCGCCCCCCTCAAGGCCCAGGTCTTCCTGGTGGGACCGCCGGAGGTCATCGCCCTTCTGGAGGAGGACGAGGAGTTCCTGGAGCTCTTCCCCTTCCGGGTGGAGTTCAGCCCCGAGATCCCCTACACCGAGGAGAACGTGGCCTATCTGGGAGGCTTCCTGGAAAGGGAGGGCGTGACCCTCACCCCCGAGGGCCTGGCGGCCCTTTCGGACGAGGCCCGCCGCCTGGCCGGGCACAAGGACAGGCTGGACGCCAGGCTCTACCGCCTCCTGGACCTGGCCCGGGAGGCCCAGAGCCTCAAAAGCCCCGTGGACTCGGAGGCGGTGGCGAAGGCGGTCAGGGCCCGGGAGGAGCGCTTCGGCCTGGAGGAGGAGGTGTACCTGAGGGAGCTCAGGGAGGGGGTGGTGGCCCTCGAGGTCCAGGGGGAGCGGGTGGGGGAGGTGAACGGCCTGGTGGTGGTGGAGGGCCCCCTGGCCACCGGCCGCCCCGTACGCATCACCGCCCAGGCGGGTCCCGGGAAGGAGGGGGTCCTCTCCATTGACCGGGAGGTGGGCCTGGGGGGGCAGGTCTTCCACAAGGCGGTCCTCACCCTGGCCGGGTACCTCCGGGGCACCTACGCCCAGGTAGGGGCCCTCTCCGCCACCGTGAGCCTGGTCTTTGAGCAGAGCTACGGAGGGATAGAGGGGGACTCCGCGGGCCTCGCCGAGCTCCTCGCCGTGCTCTCCGCCCTAGCGGGCCTCCCCCTGAGGCAGGACCTGGCGGTGACCGGGGCCATGGACCAGACGGGCCGGGTCCTAGCCGTGGGCCGGGTGGCGGAGAAGGTGGAGGGGTTTTACCGGGTCTGCCGGACCCTGGGCCTCACCGGCACCCAAGGGGTGGTCTTGCCCAAGGCCAACCTCCCCCACCTCACCCTAAGGGAGGAGGTGGTGCGGGCGGCGGAAGAGGGGGTCTTCCACCTCTACGCCGTGGAGGGGGTGGACGAGGCGGTGGAGCTCCTCTTCGGCCGCAAGGCCTACTGGGTGCACGAACGGGTGCGGGAAGCCCTGGGAAACTTCCAGAGGTTGGAGAACAGCGAAGAAAACCGGTAGAATGGCCCCATGGCCAAGGGCAAGGAAGAAACGCGCCGCCAGCTGGAGCTCCGTTTAAGTGGCCAAGCTTTTGAAATCCCTCCCCTGTGGGACGCCCTTCTCATCGGCAGGCAGGCGCCCATCGGTCCGGAGGCGGCCAAGCGCATGGCGGACAGCCTGGCCCCCGGCCAGTACGAGCTCTTACGCTTGGAGAAGGGGCCCGTGGAGGCCTTCCTGGTGCGCAAGGCCCTCCTTCAGGCCCTGGAGGCCAACCTGCTGGCGGAAACCCTTGCGGAGGAGCTAGCCCCCCTCCTCTCCGAGGAGCAGGTGATCCGGGCCCAGGTGGAGGTGATCCTTCGGGCTAGCCGCACCCTGCGGTTGGAGTAGACCCCGATGCCCTTCCTGGTGGAAGAGGTGATGGCCAAGGACCCCCTGACCATCGGCCCCTGGCAGGGGGTCAGGGAGGCGGCCCGGATCATGGCGGAAAGGCGGATCGGCTCCCTGGTGGTGGTGGAAGACGGGACCATCCTGGGGATCGTCACCTCCCGGGACCTGCGGGGGGCCCACCCCAACCGCCTGGTGGCCGACGTCTGCCAGACCGCCCCCCTCACCGTCTCGCCCAAGGCGAGCCTCCTCCAGGCCAAGGGCCTCATGGAGGAAAAGGGGGTGGAGCGCCTCTTGGTGGTGGAGGGAGGCCGCCTCCTGGGCCTCCTGACCAAGGCCCAGCTCCTTTACGCCCTGGGGCAGGGCATGGGGGGCAGGGCATGGACGCCCTCACCGGCCTTCCCCAGTCTCCCCTCCTCCGCCAGGCCTTGGAGGCCCGCCTGGCCCAGGGCCTGGACCCTACGCTGGTCTTCGTGGACCTGGACGGCTTCGGCGACCTCAACAAGCGCTTCGGCCACCCCTTTGGCGACCAGGTCCTAAAGGCCCTGGCGGAACGGCTCAAGGCCTTCGCCCAAGGGCTTGGGGGCGAGGCCTACCGCTACGGGGGGGACGAGTTCGCCCTCCTCTTTCCCAAGCCCCGGGCCGCGGTTCTCCCCCACCTCGAGGCCCTCTGGCAACCGCCGCTAACCCTAGAGGGCGTGGCCATCGGCTTCTCCTTGGGCCTGTCCGGGGGAAGGCGGCGGAACCGGCACCCGGAGAACGCCGCTGCCAACGCCGACGACCTGATCCGCCTGGCGAGCCAAGCCTCCACCCTGGCCAAGCGCCTGGGCCGGCCGCTGGCCTTTGGAGAGGACGTCTAACGCCCCGGCTCCAGGAGGAGGGTCCGCCCTTCTCCGGCGAAGCGCATGGGGAGGTACCTGCCCCCGGCCCAAAGGGGGAGGAGGTCAGCGTAGTGGGGGGAGAGGAAGTGGCCCGACTGGCCCATGGGGTGGACGAAAAGCGAGCCCTCCATATCGGAGAGGTCCACGATCTGGCGGTAGCTGGGGCCTTGGTCCATGCGCAAGGTCTTTGGGTCAAAGGGGCCCACGTTCACCGTGTACCGGTCCCCACCAAAGGGAAGGGCGCGGTCGGAGAGGCGCCCCAGGGGGGTATGGGTGAGGACGGCGTGGGGAAAAGTGGCCCGGTGGACCGCCCCCCAGGCCCTGGCCCCAAGGGCCTCCTTCCGGTCCAGGGCCCGCTCCAGGGCCAGGGCGGCGTAGTCCAGGCAGGTCTCGGGGTACTCGGTCTCCGGCTGGTCGCAGTTCCTGTCCCCCTCCCTAAGGGCTTTGAGGAGGTAGCGGGGCTCGTCCCAGAAGGCCTCCCCCACCTCCCTCTCGGGCAGGCGGGTGAGCTCCGTGTACCAGAGGGCGAAGGCCAGGGCCTCCTCCGAGCCCGCGGCCATGGTGCCGTCCCAGGCCAAAAGCCTCTCCCGCCAGCGGACGCTCCTCTCGGCAAGGGGTGTGAGGGCTTCCAGAACCGGGCGGAAGTCCCGGTAGAGGAGGCTCTTCTGGTCCAGCTGGATGGCCTTTATCTCCTCCAGGGAGAGCTTTTCCTTGGCGAGGAGGAGCTCCTCTATGCGCCTCGCCCGGTAGGGCTCGGCCCAGTCGTAGGTGAGGGCGTAGGGGAAGCCCTCGGGGGTCACCCGGTGGTTGGCGGTGACGAGGTACCCCCGGGGAGGGTTGAAGGCCCGGGGCCAGTCCTCCGGGCGCCTGTAGCCTAGCCAGTCCCAGCTCCCGTCCCCAGGCACGGGGACCATGCCCGTGTGCCCCGGCCGGCGGATGGGAAACTTACCGGGGGCGACGTAGCCGATGTTGCCCTCCACATCGGCGTAGACGAAGTTCTGGCTGGGAGCGGAGTAGTCCTCTAGGGCGGCCAGGAACTCCTCCCAGTTTCTCGCCCGGTTCACCCCCAGGAAGGCCATGAGGAGGTGGTCCTCTGGGTCCAGGCTCACCCAGCGGAGGGCCATGGGGGTCTTAGGGGGGTCCTGGAGGGCGTCGGTGATCACGGGGCCATAGACCGTCTCCCGCACCACGAGGACCTCCTCCCTACCCCCTCTGATCCGGATCCTCTCCTCCCGGACCCGGTAGGGGACCACCTGGCCCCGGTAGCGGTACCCCCCCGCCACCTCCTCCAGGAGGTAGAGGTCCTGCACGTCCGCCCCCACGTTGGTCACCCCCCAGGCGATGCGGTCGTTGCGGCCGATGACGATGCCCGGCACCCCGGGGAGGCTAGCCCCGATGGCCCGGTAGCCCGGGGCCTCGAGGGCCATGAGGAACCAGAGGCTTGGGGCCTGGAGGCCCAGGTGGGGGTCATTGGCCAGGAAGGGCTTTCCCGTCACCGTGCGGCTTCCCGAGACCACCCAGTTGTTGCTGGCCTCCAGGAAGCGGGGCGGGGCCATCTGGAGGAGGGCTATGGGAGCCTCCTCCCGCCTGAGGGAAAGCCGGAGGTCTTCCGAGCGCAGGATGGTGGGGGCGTCCTCGGGGTAAGGGGGAATGAGCTCCAGAAGCCTCTCCGGGCTGACCCCCCGGGCCAGGAGGCGGTGGCGCCTTAGTTCCTCTTCCCAGTTCCCCGAGAGGTCGTAACTCATCATCTTGGCCCAGACCAGGACGTCGGGCCCCGTCCAGGGCTCGGGGCGGAAGCCCAGGAGGAGGAACTCCGGAGGCAAGGGGTGGCCGCTTCTCAAGAAGGCGTTCACCCCTGCCGCGTAGGCCTCCACGGCCTCCCTCTCCTCGGGGTAGAGCCTCTTATAGGCCTCCTCCGCTGCCCGGTAAAAGCCCCAGGTGCGGAGGAATCGGTCCTGGGGAAGCGTGGCCTCCCCTAAGACCTCCGAGAGCCGCCCCTGGCCCACCCGCCTCTGGAACTCCATCTGCCAGAGCCTCTCCTGGCCGTGGACGAAGCCCTGGGCGAAGAAGAGGTCCCCCAAGGAGGCAGCCCGGACCCGCACCACGCCCTTCCCGTCCCGGACCACCTCCACCGGGGCGGAAAGCCCCCTTAGGCTCATCCTTCCCTGGGCCTGGGGCAGGGAGGAGCGCAGGTACACAAACCCCCCGAGGAGGAGAAGGGCCAGGAGAACCCCCGCCGCCAAAAGGGACCAGGCCAGACCCCTAAAGAGCCTTTTCATAGACGCCGAGAGTATACCATTCCTCTGTCGCTCTCCTCGCCTGCCTGGTACCCTAAGGCCATGCGCCTGGAGTTCTTGGAAAACGGCCCCATCCGCTTGGAGGGAAAGGGGTTCCGCCTGAGGATCGGGGACAGGGAAGAGGTCCTGGAAAGGCCCCGGGTCTTCCTCTGCCGCTGCGGGGGCTCGGCCAACAAGCCCTTCTGCGACGGAGCCCACAAGCGCCTGGGCTTCCAGGCCGAGGGGGGGGTCCTCGAGGTGGAGGAGGCCTAGGCCGGCAAGGGCTTTTGCCTCTACCCCTGTGCCCCGGTGCTGGTATACCCTAGGCTTGCCCAAGCCTAGGGCAAGGGGGTGGTGGTATGAAGAAGGCCAAGGACATCATGACCACCGAGGTGGTCAAGATCCAGGGCTCGGCCACGGTGAAGGAGGCCATCAACCTCATGAAGGAAACTGGCCTCCGGGCCCTCATCGTGGAAAGGCGCAACGAGGAGGACGCCTACGGCATCGTCACCGAGACGGACATCGTCTACAAGGTGATCGCCTATGGCAAGGACCCGGCCACCGTCCAGGTCCACGAGATCATGACCAAGCCCGTCATCACCGTGAACCCCGACTTGGCCGTGGAGTACGTGGCCCGCCTCTTCGCCAACACCGGGATCCGCCGGGCCCCGGTGATCCAGGGCGAGGTGATCGGCATCGTCTCGGTGAGCGACATCCTGCGGAAGGCGGTGTTCTAGGCCCTCGGAGGGGCTGGCCCCCTCCTTTCTCTGACCCGAGACTGACCCGGTGGTCAATCCCCGGGAACATGGGGTAGACTCCAACCGCTATGGGCGGGATGCGTTACCGTAAGCTGGGCCGGTGGGGTCTGAAGGTCTCCGAGATCTCCTTAGGGGCCTGGGTCACCTTCGGCGATGTGGTGAAGGACAAGGAAACGGTCCGGGAGATCGTCCAGATCGCCTACGAGGGGGGCGTGAACTTCTTTGACAACGCCGACGTTTACGCCAAGGGCCTGGCCGAGGAGGTCATGGGGGAGGTCCTGAAGGACTACCCCCGGCACACCCTGGTCCTCTCCACCAAGGCCTTTTGGCCCATGTCCGAGGACCCCAACGACCGGGGCCTAAGCCGCAAGCACCTCCTGGAAAGCATCACCAAAAGCCTGAAACGCCTCAAGACCGACTACGTGGACCTCTTCTTCGCCCACCGCTACGACCCCGAGGTGCCCATGGAGGAGGTCGTCCACGCCATGCACACGATTGTGGAGAAGGGGTACGCCCTCTACTGGGGTACCTCGGAGTGGCCCGCAGCCCGGATCGCCGAGGCCGTGGCCTTTGCCCGGGAAAACGGCCTCCATCCCCCCGTCGTGGAGCAGCCCCAGTACTCCATGCTCTACCGCGAAAGGGTGGAAGGGGAGATCCTCCCCGAGGCGGAGCGCTTCGGCATGGGCCTGGTGGTCTGGAGCCCCCTGGCCATGGGCATGCTCGCCGGGCGGTACGATGGGGGCATCCCCGAGGAAAGCCGCTTCGCCCGCTACCCCCAGTTCGCCGAGCGCTTCCTCACCGAGGAGAACCGCAGGAAGGTGCTCAGGCTCAAGGAGGTGGCGGAGGAGCTCGGCCTCACCCGGGCCCAGCTCGCCCTGGCCTGGGTCCTGAGGCTTCCCGGGATCAGTAGCGCCATCACCGGGGCCACCCGGCCCGAGCAGATCCGGGAGAGCCTGGGGGCGGCAGGGGTGGACCTGCCGGAGGAGGCCCTGGCCAAGATGGAGGCCATCCTCCGGGGCGAGGCCTAGGCGCCCCACTGTGGCGCGGGCCAGGGCGGGGCCCCGGGCCAAACCCGCTCGAGGCCGGGGCGTCGCGTTGCGCGGTTTCCGTGCGGGCGCCCAGGGCGCGGGGGCCAGACCCAGGTGGAACAGGTGGGTGGGCTCGCTCTCCCCTTGGTGTTGACGCGCCAGGGAAAGACCAGCGCAGCGGGTGAGCGAGGAACCCTCAACCAAAGCCCCCTTCCCATGCCGGGGGAAGGAACCGCCCCCATCTCCTCCCCCAGGGGGAGGACATCTGGGGTGAGGTGTTTCCCATAAACAACCCCAGGAATCCCCTAAGCTTTCTCCATGGACCCAAGCCCCCTCGCCCGGACCCTCGCCCTCCTGGAAAGGGGGGAGGACCAGGAGGCCGAAGCCCTCCTCCTCACCCCCCGGGAGGGCCCCCTGGAGGCCGAGCGCCTGGCCCTCCTGGGCTTCGTGGAGGGCCGCAAGGGGAACTTTGGCGCCTACCGGGCCTTGGCCCTCGAGGCCGCCCAGAGGGCCCAGACCCCCCTTACCCTCTACCACCTGGGCCTGGCCCTTCCCCCAAGGGCGGGCGCCTTGGCCCTGGAGGAGGCCCTCTTCCGCTTCCGGGGAGGCGCCCAGGGGGAGGCCCGGCTCCGCCTGGCCCTGGCCATCGCCCTGGAGCGCCTGGGCCGGCCCGAGGCCCTGGCCCACGCCGCCCTCGCCTGCCTCAAGGACCCCTCCCCCTGGACCACCCTCCACCACCTGCGCCTGGAGCTCCTCTTCGGCACCAAGCTCCTCCTCGAGGTCCTGGAGGAGGCGGAGCCCTTCCTGCCCCACCCCTTCCCCGGGGTGCGCCTCCTTGCGGGGCACACCCTGGCCCTGGCCCACCTCCTCCGGGGAAGCCCCAGGCGGGCTGGGAACCTCCTCCGGGGCCTCCTCCCCCTCCTGGCGCCCCAGAGGCTCGCGAGCCTCCTCGTCCTCGGGGCCCTGGCCCTGGACCCCCCTGAGCTCCGGCTCCTCCTGGAGGGGGCCCGGGCCTTCCTCCGCCAGGAGGGCTGGCCCTGGGGGTTTTACCTCCTCGCCCGGGGGCTTGGGGAGGGGGATGAGGCCTCCCTCCTCGCCGCCCACGGCCTCTTGCGGGAGGACGGGGCCCCCTACGCCCTCCTGGCCGAGGCCCGCCTGAAGGCCCTGGGGGTGATGGTGGAAGCCCCCCTGGCCCCCCAGCTCGGGCCCGGCCTCCGCCCAGAGGCCCGGGCCTTCTTCCTGGGCCCGGCCGAGACGCCCCTCCTGCGCCTCCTCGGGGGAAGCCCCCTCCCCTCCCTGGGCCCCAGGGGCACCGAGGCCCTGGCCCTCCTCCTCGCCCGCGAGGAGGGCCTACCGGGGGAGGCCCTGGCGGAGGCCCTCTACGGGGAGCCCAACCTGGGGGCCCTGAAGGCCCTCCTCCACCGCCTGCGGGAAAAGGGCCTCCGGGTCTCCTCCCCTCCTTACCGCCTGGAAACCCCTCCCCCCTCGGACCTTTCGGCCTTCCTCCGGGCCCTCTCCCGGGGGGACCTGGGGGAGGCCCTGGCCCTCTACCGGGGCCCCCTCCTCCCCTGGAGCCAGGCCCCCGGGGTGGAGGCCCTCCGCCTGGAGCTGGAGGAGGCCCTAAGAGGGGCGGTGCTGGCCAGCGGAAGGCCGGACCTCCTCCTCGCCCTGGCCGAGCGCCTAGGGGAGGACCTGGAGGTCTGGGAGGCCCTCTTGGAGAGGCTATCCCCCGAAGACCCCCGCCTCCCCATCGCCCGGGCCCGGGTGGCGAGGCTCCGCCGGGAGTACGGGGTGTGAGGCCGGGGGGAAGCAGTCGGGATCCCAGCAGGCCCAAGCGGGCCCGGAAGGCCGGGCCAGGAGGAGAAGCCAGGCCAGGAGGAGAAACCAGGCCAAGAGGAGAAGCCCACGAACCTTGCCCCTCATGCCTCCAGGGTGTCACGAGGAAGGTTACGCAGGAAGCCTACGGTTACGCGAGGTTACGCGGGGGGCCAGTCGTGGAACCCCTTCCACGTAACCTCGCGTAACCTCCCCCGTGCTACCTTGTGGCTAACCCGGAAGGGGGTGAAGGAGATGCTTAAAGAGGTGCAGGAGGTCAAGGTCGGCGGCCGGACGCGGCGGGTCCACGTGAGGCCCTTCGCCTGGAACCTGCACGCGCCCACCCACATGGAGTGGGCCCCGAATGGAAGGCTCCTAGTGAATGTTCGTCTGTTCACCGCAAAGTGGGGCAATCTGGCAAGTAGAGGGGTTCGCTGATTAAACCCGACACAAGCTTGCAGACGAAGTATCTTTTCGCCGAGTCCCTAGGCGTCTTCGGGGGGAGCCTAGCCTTCACGGGCCTCGGGCTCCTCCTGGGCCTTGAAGGAAGTCCCTGGGCCCTGGCCCTCTTGGCCGCCCTCCCCTACCTCACCCTGCCCTTTGACCTCCTCGCCGGCCTCCTCCTGGACCGGCTGGACCGCAGGGCCCTCCTCCTCGTAGGCGTCTGGCTCAGGGCCGGGATCCTGGGCCTCCTCGCCCTCCTCCCCAAGGAGCCCCTCTTCCTCATCCCCCTGGCCTTCCTCTTCCAGGCCGTCTTGGCCCTGGACCTCCCCGCCTGGCACGCCCTCCTGGTCCGCCTCGCCCGGAACCGGCTGGAGCGGGAGGGGGGAAGGCTGCAGGCCGCCCAGCTCCTCGGGGACAGCCTGGGGGACCTCCTGGCCCCGCCCCTCCTCCTTCTGGCCAAGCCCCTCCCCTTTGCCCTGGGCGGCCTCCTCCTCGCGGGGGAGGGCCTTCTCCTCCGGAACCTCCCCGCCTACCCGCCCCCACGGGCGGCCCAGGGAGAGGGCTTCACCTTCAGGGCCCTCCTGGCGGGGCTCGCCTTCTTGCTCGCGGACAGGAGGCTCCTCTCCCTCACCCTCTACGCCCTGGCCCTGGGCTTCCTCTCGGGGCTGGCCCTGGCCCTCCTGCCCCTCCTGGCCCTGGCCCAGGGAACGCCCCCCGTCCTCTACGGCCTCTACCCCCTGGGCCTCTCCTTCGGGGGCTTCCTGGGAAGCCTCCTGGCAGGGAGGGTCGGGCCCTCCCTCGGGATCTGGGGCGGGCACGGGTTGAGGACCCTGGGGCTTGCCCTCCTCCTCCTGCCCTTTCCCTTCGGGGCCCTGGGTACGCTCCTCGCCGGGGCAGGCGGCGCCCTGAGCGGGGTCCACCTGCGGGCCTACCGGCAGCGCCTTGCCCCGGAGCCCCTCTTGGGCCGGGTGCAGGCGGGGGCCATCGCCCTCATCTCCGCGGGGAGCCTCCTGGGTGCCCTCCTGGCCGGGGCCCTGGGGGGGCTTGGGGCCCGCCTACCCCTGGGCCTCGCCCTCCTGGGCCTCCTCCTCCTCTTGGGCCTGGCCCTGGGCCCCCTAAGCCCCAGGCGGCTGGAGGCCCTGCGGGGGATGTAGGTGTCCTGGAGGGGAGCGGCGCACCCCCCTTCCCGGCTAGGGTAGGGATGATGCCCGGCGTCCTCCTCGCCCTCGAGGCCCTCCGCCTCTTCGGAGCAGGGTTCTTCTACTTCGCCCACGGGGCCCTGGCGGCCCTGGGGGCGGTGGGTCCCTTGGGGGCCAGCCTGGCCCTGGCCCTCCGGCTCCTGGCGGAACCCCTGCTCGCCCTCCTCGCCGGGGTCTGGACGGATCGGTGGCCCCGGCCAAGGCTTCTCGTCCTGGCCGCCCTGGGGCAGGGCCTGCTTAGCCTGGCCCTCTTCCTCACGGGCACGAGCCTCCCCTTCCTCTACCTCCTGGGTTTCCTCTTTGCCGGGCTGGAAGTGGTGCGGATGGTGGCCGCCGGGGCCCTCTTCGCCGACCTCCTCCCCAAGGAGGCCCTAGCCCGGGCCCGGGGCCAGCTCAATGCCGTCTACACCCTAGCCGACGCCCTCTCCGACCTCCTGGCGGGCCTCCTCTTCACCCGGAGCCGGGGGCTTCCCACGGCCCTGGGGGGTGGCCTCCTTTTCCTGGCCGCCGGGCTCTACCGGGCGCTTCCCCTCCCCGCAAGGCCCGCGGGGCGGCCCGAGGGGGGAAGCCTCCTCGGGGTCCGCTTCCTCTGGGAAAGCCCCCCTCTGAGGCGGCTTCTCCTGGCCGAAGGGGCCTTGGGCCTGGCCTTTGCCCTCTTCGCCGGCCTCCTCCCCTTCCTGGTCCTGCGGGGTCTGGGAGAGGCTCCCTGGGTCCTGGGCCTCCTGGGAACAGCCCTGAGCCTGGGGAGCGCCCTGGGGGGGCTTCTGGTGGGCCTGGCCCTAGCCCGGTTGGGGGAGGGCCAGGCGCTAAGGCTTTTCCTCCTCCTCGCCGCCCTAGGACTCCTGGGAGCGGCCCTACTTCCCCCCTGGCCCCTACTCCTGGCCCTTTGCCTCCTCCTGGGCGGAGGAAGCGCCGCCTTCGCCGCCATCGCGGGCGCAGCGCGCCTGAGCCAGGCCCCCCCGGAGCTTCGGGGCCGGGTGGCGGGAGGGTTTCTCTTCCTCACCGGCCTCCTCGCCCCTTTAGGGCCGGCCCTAGGGGGGCTTCTGGCCGGAGTGGGGCTTTCCCTTCCCTTCCTCCTGGCCGGGGGGCTCCTCCTCGCGCTTGCCCCCTTGGCGGGAAGGAGGTGGCGGTAAGGGGCAGGTCCCCCTTGGCAGGGGCCTCTTCGGCAAGCGCGGTTCTTTGGTGCCAAAAAGGGAACTGTGGTAAAGTGAAAAGGGAATGGTAAAGTCCAGGGTGAGCAGTAAAGGGCAAATCACCCTCCCCAAGGCGGTCCGGGAAGCCCTTGGGCTCCGCCCGGGAGAGGAGGTGGTCTTTGAGCTCCGGGAAGGGGGGGCCTTCCTCCGCCCCCGGCGCCGCGTACCCCTGGAGGCCCTGCTCGGGCGCCTGAAGGGCAAGCGGGGGTTCCCCGGAGAAGAGGCGGAGAGGCAGGCGCAGGAGGAGGCGTGGAGGGAAGGGGCTTGAAGCCCTACTACCTGGACACCTCCCTGATGCTCCGCCTCCTGACCGGGGACCCTCCGGAGCTTGCCGCCCAAGCCCTGGAGGTGTTTCGCGGGGCCGAGGAGGACGCTACACCCTCGTGGTCCACCCCCTAGTGGTGGCCGAGGCCTTCTACACCCTGGTCTTCTTCTACGGGGTGGGGCGGGCTGAAGCGGCAGGGGCCCTCTTTCTTGGACCTGCTGGACCGGGAGGGGGTCCTTCTGGAAGACGAGGAGGACCTCCGCCCCGCCCTGGAGGAGGCCGGGAAGGGAGGGCTTAGCCTGGTAGACGCCTTCTTGGCCCACCGCGCCCGCAGGCAAGGGGCCGGGATAGCCACTTTGGACAGCAAGCTGCGAAGGCGGGCCGGGGTAGAGCTGCTTCCCTAGGATTCGGCCTGTTCCTCGCCAGAGGCTACCCCCCGAAGACCCCCGCCTCCCCATCGCCCGGGCCCGGGTGGCGAGGCTCCGCCGGGAGTACGGGGTGTGAGGTCGGGGGGAAGCAGTCGGGGTCCCAGCAGGCCCAAGCGGGCCCGGAAGGCCGGGCCAGGAGGAGAAGCCAGGCCAGGAGGAGAAACCAGGCCAAGAGGAGAAGCCCACGAACCTTGCCCCTCATGCCCCCAGGGTGCCACGAGGAAGGTTACGCAGGAAGCCTACGGTTACGCGAGGTTGCGCGGGAGGCCAGTCGTGGAACCCCTTCCACGTAACCTCGCGTAACCTCCCCCGTGCTACCTTGTGGCTAACCCGGAAGGGGGTGAAGGAGATGCTCAAGGAAGTGCAGGAGGTCAAGGTCGGCGGCCGGACGCGGCGGGTCCACGTGAGGCCCTTCGCCTGGGGTTTGAAGAATCCCTCCCACATGGAGTGGACCCCAGACGGCAGGCTTTTGGTTTCCGAACACACTGCGGGCACTGTTCGGGACATTTTAAGTAGACCCCGCTCAACCTGGCAATTATCACTTCCAGCCTTCCGTTGTGAGAGGGCTAAGGATGCCTACTTGCGTAAGGTTCTCTCAGGACTTGGAGAAAATGTACGTTTGCTCCTCTGCTGATGGGGTAGTCCGGGAAGTAGAGGGTTTCTTGACTTAGCTGAGCGTGTTCTTATTAGCCACGAACCTGTTTTTGGCCAGCTGCGCTGGGGGGACCGTAGGTGCTGCGGCCTCCCTCTACCTCGCTCGCTTAGACAACCCCTTCTACCTGGGTCTGCAACACGCCATCGGTTGGGGTGCCTCCGTCTTGGCCCTCTTCACAGGCTACCTTCTAGATCGGACAGACCGCAAAAAAGCCCTAACCTTCGGACTTCTCTCTGGCAGTCTCCTGCGCTTTCTTTTAGGAACAAGCCTCGGCCTCATTGGTCCATGGACCTTTCTCGGCCTTTACCTGGTAGGCAACATCCTTGAGCTTCTTCTGGAGGTCCGGGTCCTGGTCCCTAGACTCGTGCCGCAGGAACGGGAGAAGGCTCATGGGCATCTTTACACGGCAAGTCTCCTTGCCGACCTTCTGGGCGCCCCCTTGGGCGCCTTCCTCTTCGTCCAGAATCCCTCCTGGCCCTTTTTCTTCGGGGGCGCGCTAGGCTTTGTGGCCCTTCACTTCGCCGCTAGGCTCCCTCCCATACCGCCCCTTGGAAAAGCCCCCCCGGGGGTGCTGGCCGGCCTGAGGTGGCTGTACCAGGAAGCCTTCTTTCGTCGGCTAGCCGGAATGGTCCTTGGGGCCAGCTTCCTCCGGGTCATGCCCTTCGCTCTCCTTCCCCTCTGGTCCCTCCAAGCCGGGTACGGACCCGTAGGGTATGGGCTCCTCAGTGCCGCCTTCTCCCTTGGGGGGGCCTTAGGAGGGCTTTTGGCAGGGAAAATCAGAGGCAAAAGGTCGCAAAGGGTGCTTAGCCTCCTTTTCCTCATGGACGCCGGGGCCATCCTGGGTTTGCTCTTCAAGCCCCCCCTTCCCCTGGGCCTGCTCCTCGTGGCCCTCCTGGGGACAAGCGCCATCCTCCTGGGGGTCCAAGAGGTGGTGCTAAGGCAGGCCCTGGCCCCGGACGCCCTGCTGGGCCGGACAGGTGGGGGAATGAGATTCCTTGCGGGTATGGCCGGACTTTGGGGTGCCCTTCTGGCAGGGATACTGGGAAGAGAGGTGGGTTTGGAGGGGGTCTATCTAGGAGTGGGGCTTGGGTTTCTCCTCCTGGCCCTGGCCGCCTGGACCCTCCTCGGCCGGAGGGAAGTGGGTGGACCCCCGTAGGTTCCCCTGGGGCCCCCCGAAGCCCCAGGGCCGGGTAGCGGTGGGGTTCCTGGCTGGGGCGGGGCTTCACCTCCTCCTCCCGGCGAGGTGGCTACTCCTTAGGCTTCGCGGCCCTTTTGGGGAGGCGGAAGGCGGCGTAAACTCAGGGGCATGGAAAAGCTGGAAGCCCTGAAGCGCCTCTTCCCGGGGAAGGTGGACCTCTCGGAGAGCGAGCGCCTGCGCCACGGCAAGGACGAGGGCTACCCCGAGGCGAGGCCGGTCTTGGCCGTGGTCTACCCGGAGGGCGTGGAGGACGTTAGGAAGGCCCTCCTCTGGGCCCGGGAGCACGGGGTGGCGGTGATCCCCTTTGGGGCGGGGACGAGCCTCGAGGGCCACCTCTACCCCGTCCGCGAGGCCATCAGCCTGGACCTCTCCCGCATGAACCGCCTCCTGGAGGTGAGGCCGGAGGACTTCCTCTGCGTGGTGGAGCCCGGCCTCACCCGCAAGGCCCTGAACGAGGCCCTGAAGGGCACGGGCCTCTTCTTCCCCGTGGACCCGGGGGCGGACGCCTCCATAGGCGGCATGGCGGCCACCAACGCCAGCGGAACCACCACCGTGCGCTACGGGGGGATGCGGGCCAATGTCCTCGCCCTCCAGGTGGTCCTGGCGGGTGGGGAGGTGCTGGAGCTGGGGAGGCCCGTGCGCAAGACCGCCTCGGGGTACGACCTCAAGGACCTCTTCATCGGCTCGGAGGGCACCCTGGGGGTCATCACCCGCCTCACCCTAAGGCTTTACCCCCTCCCCGAGCACGTCCACACCCTCAGGGTCTTCTTCCCCGGGGTGAGGGAGGCGGTGGAGGCGAGCGTGGGGGTCATGGCCTCGGGGCTTCCCGTGGCCAGGCTGGAGCTACTGGACGAGCTCGCCATGGGGGCCCTGAACCGCTACCTGGGAACGGCCTTCCCCGAGCGCCCGGCCCTCTTCCTGGAGTTCCACGCCTCCACCAAGGAGGCCCTAGGGGCGGAAAGCGCCTTGGCCCAAGAGCTCGTGCGGGAGGCGGGGGCCCTTTCGGTGGAGGCCGCCAAGACGGAGGAGGAGAGGAAGAGGCAGTGGGAGGCCCGGCACCAGGCCTACTGGGCCCTGGTCCACCTCTACCCCGGCCACCAGTTCGTCATCACCGACGTGGCCGTCCCCCTTTCCCGCCTCCCCGAGATGGCGGCCCACGCCCAGGGGCTCATGGCGGAGATGGGCCTAGCGGGCAACATCCTGGGCCACGTGGGGGACGGGAACTTCCACACCCTGATCCCCGTCCTCCCCGAGGCCTACCCCAAGGCGGAGGCCTACGCGGAAAGGCTCGTGGAAAGGGCCCTGGCCCTCGGGGGCACCTGCACCGCGGAGCACGGGGTGGGCCTCCGGAAGAAGAGGTTCCTCCTCAAGGAGCACGGGGCCGCCCTGGAATGGATGCGAAAGCTCAAGGCCCTCCTAGACCCCGAGGGGCTCCTGAACCCGGGCAAGGTGCTTGACATACCCCCTTCCCCCAGGCTATAGTTAGGGATGGCGGCGCGGGGTGGAGCAGCCTGGTAGCTCGTCGGGCTCATAACCCGAAGGTCGCGGGTTCAAATCCCGCCCCCGCAACCAGAATCCTCCCCCGGGCACCATGGGCCCGGGGGTTTTCCCTTACCCTTAGGGCATGGACTGGGAGGAGCGGGAAAACCCCAAGCGTCTCTGTAAGGCCTTCCGCTTCAAGGACTTCCAGGAGGCCCTGGCCTTCGCCAACCGGGTGGGGGAGCTTGCGGAAAGGGAGAACCACCACCCCCGCCTCACCGTGGAGTGGGGGCGGGTCCTCGTGGAGTGGTGGACCCACTCGGCGGGGGGGGTCACGGAGAAGGACCGGGAGATGGCCCGTCTGACGGACGCCCTCCTGGGGTAGCCTGAAAGGGATATGGAGGCGCGCACCCTAGAGCTCGTCTTCCCCGAGCACACCAACCCCCTGGGGGCGGCCTTCGGGGGCTTCGTCCTGGGGCTTATGGACAAGGTGGGCTCCTACGCCGCCGCCCGGAGGGCCAGAAGGCCCGTGGTCACCGTGGCCGTGGGAAGCGTGGAGTTCAAGGTGCCCATCCGCACCGGGGACCTCCTGGAGGTGGTGGCCCGGGTGGTGCGGGTGGGCAGGACCTCCCTCACCGTGGAGGTGGAGGTCTACAAGGAGCGCTTCGGGGAGGATGGCCGCCTTCTTGCCACCAAGGGCTTCCTCACCTACGTGGCCGTGAACGAGCGGGGGGAGCCCGTCCCGGTGGAGGCCCATGCGGGTGCTGATTGACGCCCGTTGCCCCTACTGCCGGGCCTTGGGCAGGGCCCTCGAGGCCCTGGACCTGGGAAAGGCCCTGAAGGTGGAGCCCCTGCAGGAGGCCCAGGACCTCCCCCAGGAGGAGCTCTTGAGGGAGCTCCACGTCCTGGAGGAGGGGCGGATCCACCGGGGCTACGGGGCCCTTCTGGCCTTGGGGCGAAAGATCCCCCTCCTCTGGCCCCTTTACCCCTTGCTCCTCCTGGGCCAGGTGGGGGGCCTGGGGGAAAGGCTTTACCAGGCCTTTGCCCGGAGGCGGCCCCGTGCCTGAGCTTCCCGAGGTGGAGACCACGAGGAGGAGGCTTCTTCCCCTCCTAAAGGGCAAGCCCCTCCTCGAGGTCCGCCACCAGGACCCCTCCCGCTACCGCCACACGGAAAGGGCCTCGGGCAGGCGGGTGGAGGGGATTGCCAGGCGGGGTAAGTTCCTTCTCTTTGGGCTCTCCGGCGGCCTGGAGATGGTGGTCCACCTGGGGATGACGGGGGGCTTCCGCCTGGAGAGGACCCCCCACACCCGGGCCGAGCTCCTCCTGGAAGAGGGGGTCCTCCACTTCCACGACCCCCGGCGCTTCGGGCGCCTCTGGGTGGTCCAAGAGGGGGACTACCGGGAGATCCCCCTCCTCAAAAGGCTTGGCCCCGAGCCCCTCTCCGAGGACTTCCGCCCCGAGCCCTTCCTCACGGGCCTGAGGCGGAGCCAGAAGCCCCTCAAGGCCCTCCTCCTGGACCAGACCCTGGCCGCGGGGGTGGGGAACATCTACGCCGACGAGGCCCTCTTCCGGGCGGGCCTAAGCCCCTTCCGGCCGGGGAAGGAGGTTTCCGAGGCGGAGGCCTTGAGGCTCTTCCAGGCCCTCAGGGCGGTCCTGGCCGAGGCGGTGGCCCTAGGGGGGAGCACCCTCTCCGACCGCACCTACCAGCAGCCCGACGGCCTCCCCGGTAGTTTCCAGGAGCGGCACGCCGTCTACCGGCGGGCGGGCCTCCCCTGCCCCCGGTGCGGGACTCCCATCGCCAGGGGGGTGGTGGCGGGCCGGGGGACCCACTTCTGCCCCCGGTGCCAGGGCTAAGCCCCCCGCCGTGGCAAGAGCCACGGCGGGGGCCCCAGAAAAGTCAGCCCAAGCGCCCCCGCCCCCGGTCCAGGAGGTAGAAGAGGAGGCCGGAGAGGAGGGCGAGAAGGGCGGCCAGGGCCAAGGCCTCCCGGTAAGGCCCCTCCCCGGGCCTTCCCAACCTCTCGTAGATGGCCAGGGTCAGGGTGGTCCACTCGGGCCGCCAAAGGACGAGGCTCGCCCCGAACTCCCCCAGGATGGCGGCAAGGGCTAGGGCGCTCCCCGAGGCCAGGGCCGGGAGGAGGAGGGGAAGCTCCACCTTGAGAAAGGCGCGAAAGGGGGTGGCCCCCAGGACCCGGGCCGCCCCGGGGAGGCTTGGGGGGAGGCTCCTCAGGGCCGGGAGGAGGGCCCGGGCGAGGAGGGGGTAGGCCAAAAGGGCGTAGGCGGCGGCGAGGAGCAAGGAGGATCCCCGCAAGGAGGGGTAGGCCAGGAGGTAGCCGAAGCCCACGGCCACCGGACTCACCATGAGGGGGAGGAGCCCAAGGAGGTCAAGGCCTCCCCGCCCCCGGGCCGCCACGGCGTAGGCCACCCCCAGGAGGAGGGCCAGGAGAAAGGCCGGGAGGGCGAAGCGGAAGGTGTTCCAAAGGGCTAGGGGCAAGGGGGTAAAGGCCTCGGAGGCCCAGGCCCGGACCAGGGCCCTGGGGTCCACCTCCAGGAAGAGGGCGAGGAGGGGCGCGTAGAGAAGGAGGAAGAGGAGGCCAAGCCCCAGGGTGAGGGCCCAGGGCCTGGGGCCCGGGAGGAGGCCCCCAGGGGAAAGGGGGTAGGAGGGGATCCTCAGGTAGAGGAAGGCGGCCAGGCCCAGGGTGGCGAGCTGCAAGAGCATCAGGCCGCTGGCCTCGGCGAAGGCCAGGCGGTGGGCCAGGAGGGTGTAGACCTCCACCTCGAGGGTGGCGTACCGCCCACCCCCTAGGAGGAGGGGCACCCCGAAGGCGGAGAAGGTGTAGAGGAAGACCAGGAGCCCCGCCGAGCCCAGGGCGGGGAGGAGGAGGGGAAGCCCCACGCGGAGGAAGGCCCGAAAGGGGCTTGCCCCCAGGACCCGGGCCGCCCTAAGGGGCCCCTCGAGGCAGAGGGCCACGGGGAGGAGGATGCGGAGGGCCAGCCCCAGGTTGTAGAAGACCGCGGCCAGGAGGAGCATGGCCTGGGTGCCGTAGAGGTCCACCCCCAGGAGCCCCCTGGGCCCAAGGAGGGCCAGAAAGCCTAGGGCCACCACCGGGGCGGGGAGGACGAAGGGCAGGGTGCTCCAGGCGAGGAGGGCCTCCCTAAAGGGGAAGCGCCGCCGGAAGAGGAAGGCCAGGGGCAGGGCCAGGAGAAGGGTGAGGAGGGCGGAGAGGAACCCGTACTGCAGGCTGAAGAGGTAGCGGCCCAGGTAGAAGGGGTTGCCCAGGGCCCGGGCCAACCCCTCCCCTACCCCCAGGAGGAGGATGCGGAGGAGGGGGTAGAGGAGGGCGAAGGCGAGGAAAAGGAGAAGAAGCCTCCCCAGGAGGCGGCCCACGCCCTAGCGCCTCGCCCGCCGCACCGCCTCGGGGCTTTGGCCCTGGAGGACCACCTTGGTCCACTCCTCAATCCACCGCTCCCGGTTCCTGGCCATGGCCCCGGGGTCCAGGCGTACGCTCCCCAGGGGCTCAGGGGCGAAGCGGAAGACCTCGGGAAGGCGGGTCTCCCTCCTGGCGGGGTACATCCACATCTCCGTGGGCAGGTTCTCCTGTACCGGACGGGAGAGGAACCAGTCCACCACCCTCCTCGCCCCCTCGGGGTTCCTGGTCCCCCTCAGGATGCCCACGAACTCCACCTGGAAGAAGGCGAGCTCGGGGAAAAGGTTGCCCGTGGGGGGTTCCTGGTACCTGCCCTCGGAGTAGAAGACCTCCGCCGCCGGGGAGGTGGTGTAGGAGACCACCAGGGGCCGGTCCCCCTTGTAGAGGGTGAAGTGGGTGTAGTAGGCCTCGCTCCAGCCCTTGGCCACCCGCACCCCACCCTCCCGAAGCCTGGCCCAGAAGTCCAGGTAGCCGTCCTCGCCGAAGCGGGCCACCGTGGCCATGAGGAAGGCCAGACCCGGGGAGCTGGTAGCGGGGTTCTGGACCACGAGGAGCCGGGCGTACTCGGGCCGGGCCAGGTCCTGGGGCGTCCTGGGCAGGGGGCGGTCCTTGAAGTAGGCCCTATCGTAGTTCAGGCTCACCCAGCCGTAGTCCACGGGGAGGGCGCGGAAGGTGGGGTCTAGGAGCAGGGTGGCCTTGAGGTTCCGGACCTCCGGGCTCCGGTAGGGGAGGAGGATGTCCGCCTCCAGGGCCCGGGAGAGGAAGGTGTTGTCAAAGCCGTAGATGACGTCGGCGATGGGGGCGGCCCTGGTAAGGATGGCCCGGTTCAAGGTCTCCCCCGCATCCCCCCCCTTGAGGAAGCGGAGCCTAAGGCCCGTCTCCCGCTCAAACTGGGCGATGAGGGCCCTGTCCAGGGAGAAGCTGTTGTGGGTGAGGACCGTGATCTCCTGGGCCAGGCCGAAGGCCAGAAGGGCGAAAGCCGCAAGGATCCTAAGCATAAAACCCCTCCTTGGTCACCGGGAGGGGCCTCGGTCACCTTCCCTACGCCGGCATTACCCGGATCAGGTTCCAAGGGTATCTCTCAGCCCCCTAGGGGCACCCCCGGTGACGCCTCTAGTGTAGCACGCGTAGGGCCGAGAGGGCCTCGAGGAAGGCCTCCTCGAAGGCCTCTGGCTGGTCCATCCAGGGGAAGTGCCCCGCCTCGGGGATCACGTGGATGGGGGCCCCGAGGCGCTCGGCCACCTCCTCGGCGTAGGGGTAGCTGGTGCCGTCCTTCTCCCCCACCACCACGGCCACGGGCCTCCGGCTTGGGGTGAGGTAGGGGGTGTAGTCCAGGCGCCAGAGGCCGTTCCGCAGGAAGGCCCGGGCCGGGGCGTCGGGGCCCAGGATCCCCGAGCCCTCCACCACCCACTCGTACTCCAGGCGGCTCCTTTGGCTCGGGAACATGAGGCGGTCAAAGAGAAGCTTGGGCTCAGCCCTTTCCAGGGCGGCCCGGAGGGTTTCCTCCGGGTCCTCGGAAGGGGAAAGCCCGGCAGCCTCCGCCAGCCGGGCCGCAAGCCAGGGAAAACTCAACCAGGGAGCGAGAAGAACCGCCCCCCTGGCCTCTGGGTAGCGGCGGAGGACCTCCAGGGCCACCAGGGCCCCGAAGCCGTGCCCCAGGAGGGCGAAGCGGTCCAGCCCCAGGGCCTCGGCCAGGAGGAGGGTGTCCTCCGCCAAGGCGTCCACAGTGAAAAGCCTCGGGTCGTCGGGGAGCTCCAGGCTCCGCCCCGAGCCCCGCTGGTCAAAGTAGATGACGCGGAAGTCCTCCAGGTACTCCCCGAGGCCCTCCCTCAGGACGTAGGCGTTCCCCCCAGGGCCGCCGTGAAGGACAAAGAGGGCGGGGGCGTGCAGGTCCCCCACGTCCTCCACGTAGAGCTCTGCCCCCCCTACGGGGATGTAGCCGATCTCTTCCCGCATCCCCCATAGACTACCCCATCCTGGAGGCGAAAGGCCCAAACCTTAACCCCGGGCACCTCCCGGGCCCTGGAGGCCGCCTCCTCCGAGGCCCCGAAGACCTGGAGGAGAAAAAGCCCTTCCCCCTCAAGAAGCCAGTAAGGGTGAGGGAGCTCCCGGGCCAAGGCCCTTAAGGCCTCCTCCTCCTTGCCCTCCACAAAAAGGACCCTCATGCTCTCCCCCACAGGCGCTCATAAAAGAGGATCTCGGCGCTCTCCTCCAAGGTGGTCATGAGGCCATAGGCTTCCAGAAGGGCCTCCTCCGGCTTCTCCTTCCCGCCCCGGGCGAAGGCCCCGTGCCCCCTGAGGAGGCAGACCCGGCTATGCCGAAGGGCTTCGGCCACGGCCCTGGCGGCCTCCTCCGTGCCCGAAGCGCTCTTGGGGGAGAGGACGGGCACCTCCTTCAGGTGGAGCTGGCCCTCGAGGTCCAGGGGCAGGAGGCGGTCCAGGTGGAGGGAGAGGGCCACGGCCACCCGGGGATGGGCGTGGACGAGGGCCCAGGCCGGGGTCCTCCGGTACACCTCCCGGTGGACCACGCTCTCCACGCTGGCCCCCTCGGGGATAGGCCCCTCCAAGGGGACCTCCACCAGGTCCTCCGGGGTCAGGTGGGCCTTCTGCACCCCGCTTTTGGTGATGAGGAAGCCCTCCTTGGTGCGCACGGAGAAGTTGCCCGCCGTGGCCGAGATGAGCCTCTGGCGGAAGAGGTCCTCACCCACTTGGCGAAAGGTGGAAAAGACCTTGGCTAACATCGTCCCAAAGGGGCCCCGCCGAGGCCCAAGCCTCGGCGGGGTACACCTAGAGGCCCTTGCCCGGCTGCTCCCGGCGCACGGGGCGGCGGACGGGGGCCTCCTTGGCCTCCACCGCCTCTCTCCGGGCCTCCTCAATGGCCTTCAGGGTCTTCCGGTCCACCACCTGGGTGAAGCGGACGAAGTCGGAGCCCGTGCCCGCAGGGATCAGGCGGCCCAGGATCACGTTCTCCTTGAGGCCGATGAGCTCGTCCTTCTTCCCGGCGATGGCCGCCTCGGTGAGCACATGGGTGGTGTTCTGGAAGCTCGCAGCGGAGAGCCAGCTCTTGGTGGAGAGGGCGCTCTTGGTGACCCCCATGAGGAGGGGCCTCCAGGCCACGGGCACCTTGCCCTCGGCGATGAGCCTCTCGTTTAGGGCCTCCACGTCCCACCGTTCCAGGACCTGGCCCTCGAGGAGGCGGCTATCCCCGGGGTCGGTGACCTCCACGTACTTGAGCATCTGCCGCACCACGATCTCGATGTGCTTGTCGTGGAGCTTCACCCCCTGGGCCCGGTAGACCTTCTGGATCTCGTCCACCAGGTAGCGCTCCACCGCCTCGGGGCCCTTGGCCTCCAGGAGCTGGTGGGGGTCAACGGCCCCACGGGTGAGGGGCTGGCCCGCCTCCACGTAGTCCCCGTCCTTCACCAAGAGGCGGACGTCCTTGGGGAGCTTGTACTCCTTGGCGAAGCCCTCGGACTCCACGAAGACGGAGAGGCGGTCCTCCCCCTCCTCAATCCGCACCACGCCGTCGATCTCGGAGATGACCGCCTTGGCCTTGGGGCGGCGGGCCTCAAAGAGCTCAATGACCCGGGGCAGGCCCTGGGTGATGTCCGTGCCCACCGCCACGCCCCCCGTGTGGAAGGTGCGCATGGTGAGCTGGGTGCCGGGCTCGCCGATGGACTCCGCGGCCACCACGCCCACCGCCTCCCCAATGGACACGGGCCGGGCCATGGAGAGGTCGTAGCCGTAGCACTTCTGGCAGACCCCGTAGCGGGTCCCGCAGGTGAGGGGGCTCCGCACGGGGACCTCCTGCACCTCCCCCGCCTCCGCCGCCCGGATGAGGAAGTGGACGTCCTCCAAGGAGAGGTACCGCCCCTCCTCCAGCCTCCGGCCCAGGACCTCCACCTCCCGGGCCAGGACCCGGCCGTAGAGGCCAGACTCGATGTCCGAACGCTTCCTCAGGCGCTGGGTGCGGGTCACCTCGTCGGGCTGGAAGAGGGGAACGGAGATGTAGTTGGTGGTGCCGCAGTCCGCCTCCCGGACCACGATCTCGTGGGCCACGTCCACGAGCTTCCGGGTGAGGTAGCCGGAGTCGGCGGTGCGAAGCGCGGTGTCCGCTCCCCCTTTCCTCGCCCCGTGGCTGCTGATGAAGTACTCCAGCACCGTGAGCCCCTCACGGAAGGAGGAGCGCACCGGCACCTCGAAGGTCTCCCCCGAGGGCTTCTGCATCAGGCCCCTGAGGCCGCAGAGCTGGCGGATCTGCTGGGGGTTACCCCGGGCCCCGGACTGGGCCATGACGTAGAGGGGGTTGAAGGGGTAGTTCTCCTCAAAGTTCCTGAAGACCGCCTGGGTGACCTTCTCCGTGGTCTCCGTCCAGAGCCCGATCACCTGGTCGTAGCGCTCCCGGTCGGTGAGGAAGCCCATCTCGTAGGCCTGCTCGATCTGCCTTAGCTTCCGGTCGGCCTCCTCCAGGTACCTCTGCTTCTCCTCGGGGATCACCGCATCGTCGATGCCGATGGTGATGCCGCTGGTGGTGGAGAGGGTGAAACCGTAGTACTTGAGGGCGTCCAGGAGGCGGGCGGTCTTCTCCACGCCCAGGCGCAGGAAGGCCTGGTAGACCAGGTCCTTGAGGGAGTTCTTCTCCTGGGGGACGTCCATCTGGATGAGCTCCTGGGCTACCCTCTCGTCCCCCACGGCCTCGCCCACGATGCGGGCGAAGAGGATGCGGCCCGGGCTTGTCTCCAGGCGCTGGCCCAGGTAGCGCACGGTGACCACGTCCTGAAGGTCCAGAAGCCCGTGGGCCACCGCCAGGAGGGCCTCGTCGGGGTTGGCGAAAAGGAACTTGAGGCGGCCCACGCTGGTCTCCTTGCCCGCCACCAGGATGGGGGCGTTCAGGGCCACCTCGCCCCTCCTGTAAGCCTCCAAGGCCTCCTCGGGGGTGGCGAACTCCCGCCCCGCGCCCTTCTTCTCCTTCCGCACCTGGGTGATGTAGTAGAGGCCCAGGATGATGTCCCGGCTAGGCTTGGCCAGGGGCTCCCCCGAGGCCGGGGAGAGGAGGTTGTGGGCGGAAAGCATCTGGATCCTGGCCTCCGCCTGGGCAAAGGAGGAAAGGGGCACGTGGGCTGCCATCTGGTCCCCGTCGAAGTCGGCGTTGAAGGCCTCGCAAACTAGGGGGTGGAGCTGGATGGACTGCCCCTCCACCAAGACGGGCTGGAAGGCCTGGATCCCCAGGCGGTGGAGGGTGGGGGCCCGGTTGAGGAGGACCACCTTGCCGTGGATCACCTCCTCCAGGGCGTCCCAGACCTCATCCTTAATGTCCCGCTGCCTTTCTAGCATCCGCCTCGCCGCCTTCACGTTGGGGGCGATGCCCTTCTCCTCCATCTTCTTGAGGAGGAAGGGCTTGAAGAGCTCCAGGGCCATGCGCTTGGGCAGACCGCACTGGTGGAGCTTGAGCTGGGGGCCCACCACGATCACGCTCCGGCCCGAGTAGTCCACCCGCTTGCCCAGGAGGTTCTGGCGGAAGCGGCCCTGCTTGCCGGAGAGGATGTCGGTGAGGCTCCTCAAGGGGCGCTCGGAGCCGGGGTTGGTGACGGGGCTGCCGCGGCGGCCATTATCGATGACGGCGTCCACGGCCTCCTGGAGCATGCGCTTCTCGTTGCGGATGATGATCTCCGGGGCCCCCTGGGCCAGGAGCTTCTTCAGGCGGTTGTTGCGGTTGATGAGGCGGCGGTAGAGGTCGTTGAGGTCCGATGTGGCGAAGCGCCCCCCGTCCACCTGGACCATGGGCCTGAGATCCGGCGGCAGGACAGGAACGGCCTCCAGGACCATCCACTCCGGGCGGTTGCCGGAGTCCAGGAAGGCCCGCACCACCTCGAGGCGCTTCCTGGCCTTGGCCCGCCGGGCGCGGGAGGGGTGCTTCATCTCCTCCAGGAGTTCCTGCTCCAGCCTCTCCAGTTCCAGTTCCTTGAGAAGCTCCCGGATGGCCTCGGCCCCCATGCGGGCGTCGATGTCGTAGGACTCCACCACCCGCACCACGCCCCGGACGAGGTCCACCTCCACCCGGCCGTAGATCTCGCTCTTGACCTTCCCCCCGTCGGCCAGGGCGTCCCCCGGGGCCACCCGGTCCCCGGTGGTCACCTCCACGTCGTCCTCAAAGGGGTAGACCCGGGCCCTGACCACCAGGAGGCTGGCGGGCTCGTGCAGGTGGACCACCCCTTCGGCCTCAGCGATGACCTCCTCCTCGGGGTCAATGGCGGCCACGATCTTCTCCCCGGCCTGCACCTTGGCCCCCTCGGGGACGATGACGTTCATGTGGGGGGCGATGCGGTAGTCCTTGGGCTCGGTCCACTCTAGGAAGAGGGTAAGGTGGACGGTCTCCCCTTCCTCTTCGGCCTCCACCTCCTTGGCCGTCATGTGGCGGGGCAGGCGCAGAAGCCCCTTGCCCTCCGCCAGGGGCTGGCCGGGCTCCACGACCTCCCCCTGGACCACCACGGGGGTCAGGCCCACGGGGAGGAGGTGGCGGGCCACGACCTCGTCCCCCTGGCGCAGGTAGAGGAGGTGGCCCTCGGAAAGCGCCTTGAGCTCCACCACCCCTCCCTCCTCCGCCCGGAAGAGGTAGGGCCCGGGAAGCTCGGCTAGGACCTCCCCCGGCCGGTAGCCCTCCTTCTCCACCCAGGCCCCAAGGGGAATCCTGAGGGCGGCCCGCTCCTTCCTCAGGTAGTCCACCCGCACCCGGCGGGGGAAGCGGTAAAGGGCCACCCCGTCCATGCGGCTCACAAGGCCCGGAGCCAGCTCTTGGCCCTTCACCACCTCCTCCCCGTCCTTGACTAGGGCGTCCACCCCGGGGGGCAGGGGGTAGGTCTCCTGCCTGCCGTAGCGGAGCTCCCGGTACTCCTCGTCGGTGAGGAGGTGGCGCTTCTCCACCGGTACCCCGTCCAGGACCGCCCCCTTGGGGTCTAAGACGATGTACTTGTTGAAGTAGAGGACCTGCTCCAGCTCGGTGGCGGAGAGGTCCAGGAGGGTGCCGATCTTGGAGGGCACGTCCTTCACGAACCAGATGTGGGCGGCGGGCGTGGCCAGCTCAATGTGACCCATGCGGTAGCGGCGGACGATGCTCCTCGTCACCTCCACCCCGCAGCGCTCGCAGACCTTGCCCTCGAAGCGCTGGCGCTTGTACTTGCCGCAGGCGCACTCGTAGTCCTTGATGGGACCGAAGATGCGCTCGTCAAAGAGCCCGTCCCGCTCGGGCTTCAGGGTGCGGTAGTTGATGGTCTCGGGTTTCTCCACCTCCCCGTAGCTCCAGGAGCGGATCCGCTCTGGGGAGGCCAGGGCGATGCGGACCTTACGGACTTCCTTTTTCATCTTCCCTCCAGGTGGCTGTGGTCTACCTCTTGGAGGCCAGGCCCTCAAAGATGTCCACGGGGTTGTCCCTCTCGTCCAGGGTCTGCACGTCCAGGGCCAGGGCCTGGAGCTCCTTCACCAGCACGCGGAAGGACTCGGGCACGCTGGCTTCGGGCACGTCCTCCCCCTTGATGATGGCCTCGTAGGCGGCGTTCCTGCCCTCTATGTCGTCGGACTTGAGGGTGAGCATCTCCTGCAGGGTGTGGGCGGCCCCGTAGGCCTCGAGGGCCCACACCTCCATCTCCCCGAAGCGCTGGCCGCCAAACTGGGCCTTGCCCCCCAGGGGCTGCTGGGTGATGAGGGAGTAGGGGCCGGTGGAGCGGGCGTGCATCTTGTCCTCCACCATGTGGTAGAGCTTCATGATGAACATCTGCCCCACGGCGATGGGCCCCTCGATGGGCTCCCCTGTGCGGCCATCGTAGAGGACCACCTTGCCCTGGGTGAAGAGCTCCTTAAGCTGCTCCTCCGGGCTCTTGCCCGGGGAGACCAGGCCCAGCTTCTCCGCCCGGGCCAGGACCTCCCTCTCCCGCTTGTCCACCCCGAAGCCCTCCGCTTGCCGCCTGCCGAAGTAGAGGTCAAAGGCCTCGGCCAGGAGGGCCTTGATCTCGGGCTCGGTGGCCCCGTCAAACACCGGGGAGATGTAGCGCTGGCCCAGGAAGTAGCCCGCCAGGCCCAGGTGGGTTTCCAGGATCTGGCCCAGGTTCATGCGGCTGGGCACGCCCAGGGGGTTTAGGATCACGTCCACGGGGGTGCCGTCCGGGAGGTGGGGCATGTCCTCCACGGGGAGGATCTTGGCCACCACCCCCTTGTTCCCGTGGCGGTTGGCCAGCTTGTCCCCCACCTGGAGCTTGCGCTTTTGGGCCACGAAGACCCGGACCACCTCCCTAACCCCGGGTTTGAGCTCCACCCCGGGGTCACCCCGCTTGAGGCGCAGGCGGCCCACCACGATCCCCCCTTCCCCGGGGGGAACCCTCAAGGAGGTGTCCTTCACGTCCTTGGCCTTCTCGCCGAAGATGGAGCGCAGGAGGCGCTCCTCGGGGGAGGGCTCCTGCTCCCCCTTGAAGCTGGTGCGGCCCACCAGGATGTCGCCGGGCTTCACCTCGGCCCCGATGCGGACGATACCTTCCTCGTCCAGGTCCCTGAGGGCGGCCTCCGAGAGGTGGGGGATGTCCCGGGTGATGCGCTCGGGGCCCAGCTTGGTGTCCCGGGCCTCGATCTCGTAGCGCTCGATGTGGATGGAGGTGTAGAAGTCCCGCTTGAGGAGCCCCTCGCTGATGACGATGGCGTCCTCAAAGTTGTAGCCGTCAAAGGGCATGATGGCCACCAGGACGTTCTGCCCCAGGGCCAAAATGCCCCCCTCGGAGGCGGGGCCGTCCGCCAGGAGGTCCCCCTTCCGCACCCGCTGGCCCACCCTGACCCGGGGGCGCTGGTCCAGGACCGTACCCTGGTTGGAGCGGGCGAAACGCCGCAAGGGGTGCTCCACCAGGCGGCCGTCCCCGTAGCGGACGGCGATGCGGGTGCCGTCCGCCTTGACCACCTCCCCGTCCTCCTCGGCGTAGAGGGCGGCCAGGGAGTCCCGCACCACCCGCTCCTCCAGGCCGGTCATGACCACGGGGGCCTGGGCCCGGATGAGGGGCACCGCCTGGGTCTGCATGTTGGAGCCCATGAGGGCCCGGTTGGCGTCGTCGTGTTCCAGGAAGGGGATGAGGTTGGTGTTCAGGGAGAAGACCTGCTTGGGGGAGACGTCCATGAACTCCACCTCCTCCGGGGAGACGATCACGGGCTCCCCCTTACGCCTCGCCACCACCCGGTCGGCGGCGATGCGGTCCCCCTCAAGGGGGGTGTTGGCCTGGGCGATGGTGTACTGGTCCTCCTCGGAAGCGGTCATGTAGACCACCTCCTCGGTGACCACCCCGTCCCTCACCCGGCGGTAAGGGGTGCGGATGAAGCCCAGGCTGTCCACCCGGGCGTAGGCGGCCAAGGAGGTGATGAGGCCGATGTTGGCCCCCTCCGGGGTCTCCACCGGGCAGATGCGCCCGTAGTGGGTGCGGTGCACGTCGCGCACGTCAAACCCCGCCCGCTCCCGGGTAAGGCCCCCGGGGCCCAGGGCGGAGATGCGCCTTTTGTGCCTCAGGGAGGAGAGGGGGTTGGTCTCGTCCTTGAACTGGGAGAGCTGGCTGCGGCTGAAGAACTCCCTCAGGGCGGCCTCGAGGGGACGGCTATTCACCAGTTTGGCGGGGGTCAGGGTGTCGGGGGAGCCCATGACCATGCGCTCCCGCACCCCCCGGGCAAGGCGGGAAAGCCCCACCCGGAACTGGTCCGCCATGAGCTCGCCCACGGTGCGGATGCGGCGGTTGCCCAGGTGGTCAATGTCGTCCACCTCGTGGCCCGGCACCCCGGCGGTGAGGGCGAAGAGGTAGCGCAAGGTGGGCAGGAAGACCTCGTCCCTGAACTCCCCCTCCTCAAAGCGGACCAGGGTGCGGCCGGAAAAGCCCACGCCCAGCTTCTCCTCCGCCTTGTAACGGCCCGCCTCCCCCAGGTCATACCGCCTGGGGTCGGCCAGGAGGCCGTGGAGGTAGGCCAGGGCCTTCTCCCTCTTGGGCGGGTCCCCGGGGCGGAGGAGGGTGAAGAGGCGGACCATGGCCTCCTCGGGGTGCATGGCGAAGACCGCCTCGTCTAGGAGGCCCTGGACCAGGTCCCCGTAAGCGGAAAGCTCCCGCACCAGGGTCTCCTGGTCGTACCCCAGGACCCTAAGGAGGAGGACCAGGGGGAACTTGCGCTTGTTGACCTTCATGATCACCACCCCGTTCCCCTCCACCTCGAGGTCAATCCAGGGCCCCCGCTTGGGCAAGGGGATGATGCTGGCCAAGAAGCGCCCGGGGCGGGTGGGGTCGGGGGTGAAGTAGACCCCGGGGGAGCGGTGGATCTGGGAGACGATGACCCGGTCGGCCCCGTTCACGATGAAGGAGCCGTCCTCGGTCATCAGGGGGAGGTGGCCCAAGAAGACCTCGTCCTCCTTGATGAGGCCCGTGTCCTTGTGGACGAGCTGCAGGCGGGCGTAGAGGGGAGCCTGGTAGGTGAGATCCTTTTCCCGGCACTCGTCCTGGGAGAAGGGGGGGTCGCCGATGCGGTATTCCAGGAAGTCCAGGACCAGGCCCCCCTTGCCCCTGTCCCCCTCCTCTACAGGGAAGGTCTCCTTGAAGGCGGCCTGGATGCCCACGTTTTCCCGCTTTTCAGGAGGGATGTCCGCCTGGAGGGCCTTCCTATAGGACTCCACCTGGACTTCCGTAAGGGGGGGGAGGGGAATGACCTCTCGGATGCGACCAAACCGCTTGATCTCCATGCGTCACCTCTGAGGGGAAGCGGGCCGCCCGAGGTAAGCTAACAGGGTTCTTCCGCAAGGGGACCCCCTTGCGGCAGCTGGCTCTTACCGTGCTCCCTTGGCCCGACCAAAGAGCACAAACCTTAGTCTATAGGACGCTCCCTTCTTCCGTCAAGCCCAAAGCCGATGGATCTTCCCTAGCGCTCCACCTCCACCTTGATTTTATAATTGCCCCGCCGGGTTTCGCCAAGGACCTCAAGGAGCCGTAGGCTCCCCAGGCCCTCGGCCAGGAGGACGTCTCCGGGAGCGATCTCCTCCTTGGGGGAAGCCACCTTGCCCCTAAGGCGCACCTTTCCCGCCTTCACCCCCTGGACGAAGTAGTTGCGGGAAACCCCAAACCCCTTGGCCCCCACGGCGTCCACCCGCAAGGAGGGCACCACCAGGGTGCGCACCCTCTCTTTGGAGGGCCTCAGGGCCTCCTCGGGAGGGGGAAGGAGGGTAAATCCCGCCTCCTCTAGGGTCTTCCTTCCCTTGGGCAAAAGGGCCACCAAAAAGCCTTCCTCATGGGGCTCCACATCCCCCATGGCCTCGCCCAGCTCGGGGGGCTCCTTCTCCAGGAAGAAGACCTCCACCGGGTCGTGGACGGAAGGGACCTCCGGAGGGTAAAGCACGGCCGCCTTCCGCTCCGCCAAGGGGAAGCCCCCAAAGAAGGAAACGCAGAGACCCTCCTTGCGGGCCAGGGCCTCCAGCTCCGCCTGCTCCTCTAGGGAGAGGAAGCCCGTCTGCACCACCCGGCCGCCCCGGGCCCGCTTGAGGTAGGCGAAGAGGTCCGCCATCACCCTTCCCCAAGGGCGAAGCTCAGGGTGGCCCTCGCCCTTTCCTCTCCCTCCACCAGGGCCCTCACCGCCACCTTGCCCAAGCCCCTCCGGAAGAAGAGGAGTTCCCCCTCCAGGATCAGGGTGTCCCCAGGGACCACGGGCTTTTTGAAGCGGGCCTCCTCCACCCCCACTAGGAAGACGAGCCCCCCTGGCGCCACCCCCGGCTGGCGGGCCAGGGTGCCCACGGCCGCCTGGGCCATGGCCTCGAGGATCAGGACCCCCGGCATGATGGGGTAGCCGGGGAAGTGCCCCTGGAAGTGGGGCTCGTTGAAGGTGACGTTTTTGAGGGCGCGGAAGCGCTTCTCGTCCGCCTCGAGGACCCGGTCGATGAGGAGGAAGGGGTAGCGGTGGGGGAGGAACCTCAGGATCTCCCCGATCTCCACGGCCTCACCTCTTCAGGACGTCGTCCGAGGAAACGATGGTGTCCTCCAAGACGTGGAGCATTTCCAGGGCCTTCCCCGTGCCCAGGGCCACCGCCTCAATGGCGTTCTCCGCCACCACCACCGGGACTCCGGTGGCCTCCTGCAGGGCGAGGTCCAGGTTCTTGAGGAGCGCCCCACCCCCGGTGAGGAGGATGCCCCGCTCGTAGATGTCCGAGGCCAGCTCGGGGGGCGTGGTCTCCAACACCGACCTCACCCCCTGGAAGATCTTTTCCAAGGGCTCCTTCAAGGCCTCGGCCACGTCTTCGGCGGGAATCTCTGCGGTGCGGGGGAGGCCGGTGATGAGGTCCCGGCCCCGCACCTCGGCCACCTCCCGCTCCTCCCCAGGGAGGAGCTTGGCCCGGCCCAGCTGGATCTTGAGCTCCTCGGCGGTGCGTTCCCCGATGAGGAGGCTGTACTTCTGGCGGATGTGGCGGATGATGGCCTGGTCCATCTCATTGCCCGCGATCCTTAAGCTTTCCGAGCGCACGATCCCCCCTAGGGAGATGACGGCGATGTCCGTGGAGCCGCCTCCGATGTCCACCACCATGCTCCCCGTGGGCTCGGCCACCCGGATGCCCGCCCCGATGGCCGCGGCCAAGGGCTCCTCGATGAGGTAAACCTTCTGGGCCAGGGCGGAGACCGCCTGGACCACAGCCCGCCTTTCCACGTCCGTGACCCCAGAGGGCACCCCCACCATGACCCGAGGCCGGAAGAAGCGGCTCACGGGGGAAAGGACCTTTTGCAGGAAGAGGAGGAGCATGCGCTCGGTGAGGGCGTAGTCGGCGATAACCCCGTCTTTGAGGGGCCGCACGGCCACGATGTTGCCGGGGGTGCGTCCCAGCATGCGGTAGGCCTCGGCCCCCACCGCCTTCACCTCCCTCTTCCCCTGGACCACGGCGATTACCGAGGGCTCCCTCAGGACGATCCCCTTTCCCCGCACGTAGATGAGGACGCTGGCCGTCCCCAAGTCGATCCCGATGTCCTCGCCTTTAAGCATAGGGCCTCACTTCACCTAGCGTACTCCACCACTCGGGTTTCCCGCACCACGGTCACCTGCACCTGCCCGGGGTAGTTCATCTCCCGCTCGATGCGGTTTGCGATCTCCCGGGCCAGGAGGGTGGCCTTGGCGTCGGTGACCTTTTCGGGCTTGACGATGACCCGGACCTCCCGACCCGCCTGCACCGCGAAGGCCGTCTCCACCCCAGGGAAGGAAAGGGCAATGCGCTCCAGGGCCTCAAGGCGCTCTAGGTACTCCTCCAGGCTCTCCCGCCTGGCCCCGGGCCGGGCGGCGGAGAGGGCGTCGGCGGCGGCCACCAGGACAGCGTAAAGGGTCTCGGCGTTCTCGGGGTCGTGGTGGTGGGCGATGGCATCCAGGACCTCGGGGGGCTCGCCGAAGCGGCGGGCCAGGGCGATGCCGATCTCCACGTGGCTCCCCTCCACCTCCCGATCCACGCTCTTGCCCAGGTCGTGGAGAAGCCCGGCTCTGCGGGCAAGCCCGGTGTCCAGGCCCAGCTCCGCCGCCATGATCCCCGCGAGGTGGGCCACCTGGACCGAGTGCTTGAGGACGTTCTGGCCGTAGCTGGAGCGGAAGTGGAGCCTCCCCAGAAGCTGCACCAGGCCCGGCTTCAGGCCCACCACCCCGGCCTCGAGGGCCGCCTCCTCTCCCCTTTCGTAGATGAAGGTCTTCATCTCCCCCTTGGCCTTCTCCACCACCTCCTCGATGCGGCCTGGGTGGATGCGCCCGTCCTGGAGAAGCTCCTCCAGGGCCATGCGGGCGATCTCCCGGCGCACGGGGTTGAAGGAGGAGAGGAGGACCGCCTCCGGGGTGTCGTCGATGATCAGGTCCACCCCGGTGAGGGCCTCAAAGGTGCGGATGTTCCGCCCCTCGCGGCCGATGATCCGCCCCTTCATGGCATCGGAGGGGATGGGGACCACGGAAACGGAGAGCTGGGCCGCGGTCTCCGAGGCCTGGCGCTGCATGGCCTGGGCCAGGATCTTCTGGGCCTCGCGCCGGGCCTCTGCCCGGGCCCTCTCCAAGGCGGCCCGCACCCGGGCCGCCTTCTCCTCCTCCAGCTCCTGGTCCAGCCTCTCCAGGATGAGCCTCCTCGCCTCCTCGGGGGAGAGGCCCGCCACCTGGTGGAGCCTTTGCTCGATCTCCTTCTCCCGCTGGACGAGCCCGGCCTCCTTGGCCTTTAGGGCCTCCTCCAGGGCGTCCAGCTTGAGGGCCCGGGCGTCCAGAGCCTCGCCCCGTTTGGAAAGCCTTTCCGCCTCCCGGCGGAGCTCCTCCCGCTCGGCCTTGAGGCGCTCCCTTTCCCCCCTCAGCTCCTCCCGCTCGGCCTTGAGGCGCTCCTCGGTCTCGGCCAGGCGCCTTTTGGCCTCCCTTTCCAGGGCCTCGGCCCGGGCCCCCATCTCCTTCTCCAGTTCCCGGCGGAGGGCCTGGATCCGGCCCTCCCCTTCTTCGCGGAGGGCCTTGGCCTCTTGACGGGCCGCGTCCAGGATCTCCCTGGCCTCCCGGCGGGCGGCCTCCAGGATCTCCCTCGCCTCCTCCTTAGCCTGCTCCTCCCCCCTGCGCCGAAGGAAGAGGGCCGCAAGGAGGGCCAGGACCAGGAGCAAAAGCACCAGGTCCAGAAGGCTCATCTACTCCCCCTCTTCCTCGCTGGCGGAAAGGACCACCTCGCCCGCCCGCTCCAGCACCCTGGCCCGGACCTCCTCCAGGAGTTCGGGGCGCTCCCGGAGATACTCCACCGCCTTCTCCTTGCCCTGGCCCAGGCGGTGCTCCCCGTAGGAGAACCAGGAGCCGGCCTTCTCCACGACCCCTGCCGCCACGGCTACGTTGACCAGGTCCATGACCGGGTCCAAGCCCCGGCCGAAGTAGATTTCCAGCTCGGCTTCCCGGAAGGGCGGGGCCAACTTGTTCTTCACCACCTTTACCTTCACCTTGATGCCCACGGCCTCGTTGCCGACCTTGATGGGCTGGCCGCTTTTGCGCACGTCCAGGCGGACGCTGGAGTAAAACTTGAGGGCCCTTCCCCCAGGGGTGGTCTCGGGGTTCCCGTACATAACCCCCACCTTCTCCCGCACCTGGTTGATGAAGATGGCAGCGGTGTTGCTTTTGGAGAGGACAGCGGTGAGCTTCCTCAGGGCCTGGCTCATGAGCCTAGCCTGAAGGCCTACGTGTTGGTCGCCCATCTCCCCCTCGATCTCCGCCTTGGGCACCAAAGCAGCCACAGAGTCCACCACGATGACGTCCACCGCCCCCGAGCGGGCCAGGAGCTCCACGATCTCCAGGGCCTGCTCCCCGGTGTCCGGCTGGGAGACCAGGAGGTCCTCCACCTTCACCCCAAGCTTGGCGGCGTACAAGGGGTCCAGGGCGTGCTCCGCATCCACGAAGGCCGCCACTCCCCCCTGCTTCTGGGCCTGGGCGATGATGGTGAGGGCCAGGGTGGTCTTGCCCCCGGATTCCGGCCCGTAGATCTCGATGACCCGCCCCCGGGGAATCCCCCCGATGCCGAGGGCCAGGTCCAGGCCTAAGGAGCCCGTGGGGATCACGTCCACCTGTTGCCTAGGCATCTCCCCTAGGCGCATAACCGCACCCTTGCCGAACTCCTTCTCAATGGTCTTCAGGGCGTTCTCCAGGGCTCTCTTCCTGTTTTCGTCCATGTTCACCTCGCAAGGGGAATCTCTCCAGGATCGTGTAGACGGGTCCCTTAGGCCTAAGCTCCGAACGCACCAGGGCGAAGACTTCCACGGGCCAGGTGAGGCCGAAGACCAGCGGGGGGACCCGGGGGGCGGGGGCCTTGCGCCGGGCCAGGGTGATGTGGGGCTTGAAGGCCCTATCCCCCTCCGCCTCCAGGGCCCCTTCCCCTAGGAGCTCCCTCACCCCCTCCCGCAGGCCCTGGGCCAGGGGGCCAAAGCCTTCCCCCTCGGCCTTGGCGAACCAGACCCGAGGCGTGCCCTCGTTGGGGAAGTAGCCGGTGCCCTTGAGCCTCGCCCAAAAGGGGGGCACCTGCCGCCCCAGGCGGTGGCCTAGGGCAACGAGATTCTCGAGGTCTTCCTCGGGCCTCTCCCCTAGGAAGAGGAGGGTGAGGTGGAGCTGGTGGGGAGGGACCTCCTTCCAGCCCTTGTAGCGGGAAACCTTTCCCTGGGCCTCCACCAGGACCCGCCGCACGTCTTCCGGTAGAAAAATGGCGTAGAAGAGCCTCATGTTACAAAAAGGGCTAGGGCGGCGTACACGCTCCGAAGCCTCACCACCTCACGGTCCCCGGGAAAGCGGTACCGCCTGGCCTCCACCCCCTCGGGTCCGGCCAGGGCTACGTAGACCGTGCCCACGGCCTCCCCTTCCAAGGGGTCGGGCCCCGCCACGCCCGTAGTGGAAAGAGCGTAGGTGGAGCCGAAAAGTGCCCGGGCGGCCTCCGCCATGGCCTTGGCTGTCTCGGCGGAGACCGTCTTGGCGAGGCGCTCCTCCGGCACACCGAAGCGGGCCTTGGCCCCTACGGAATAGGATACCACGCCCCCTAGGTAGAAGCGGCTGGCCCCGGGAAGGCGGGTGATCTCCGCCCCCAGGAGCCCTCCGGTGAGGCTCTCCATGGTGGAAAGGGTGGCCCCCTCTAGCTCCAGGCGCCGTTTCACCGCCTCGGCCAGGGTCATCTCCCCCTCGCCCCAGACCTCCTTGAGGAGTTTTTTCCTGATCCTCTCGGAGAGATCGGCCACCAGATCCTCCCGGCCCCGCACCACCACCTCCACCCCGTGGAGCTTGGGGTAGGTGCCCACCTCCACCTCCTTTCCCCGGAGGAAAAGCCCCCCCAGCCGCTCCACGATATCCGACTCCCCCAGGCCCCAGGTCTTCAGCACCCGCTTGGCGTAAGCCCTCCTGGGCAGGGAAAGCCCCCGGAGCACCTCCCGCCACATGGGCCGCCACTCGGGGGGCGGCCCTGGGAGGAGGACCAGGTCCTTCCCTTCCTTCCGCACCCACCAGCCGGGGGCGGTGCCCCGGGGGTTTTCCAGCCAGCGGGCGGAGGGGATCCTCAGGGCCTGCTTGCGGTTGGCCTGGGGCATAGGGCGGCCCCGGGCGCGGAAGAGGGCCTCAATGCGGGAGAGCATGGCCTCGTCCAGCTCCAGGGGCTCCCCCAGGGCCAGGGCCACGGCCTCCCGGGTCACGTCGTCCGGGGTGGGCCCCAGCCCCCCGGAGAGGACGAGGAGGCGGGCCCTTGCCCAGGCCTCGGCCACCTCCCGGGCCAAGGGGGAAACCTCGTCCACCACCCTCAGGGTCCTCTCCACCTTGAGGGCGTAGGGCTCGAGGCTTTTGGCGATCTCCTGGGTGTTGGTGTCCAGGGTCTCCCCGTAGATGAGCTCGGTGCCTACCCCGATGATCTCTGCCCGCTCCATAGGGCCTCCGCAAAGGGGTATGGGAGGAGGAGGTACTCCCCCCCACCCCCCGTCACCGCGCCTCCCAAGGGTACCTCCTTGCGCACGAGCCCCAGGCCGAGAAGGCCGAAAGGCGTCCTTTCCAGGCGCTTGATCTCCCCCACCCGCTTCCCCTCCAGGAAGAGCTCCCCCACCTCCCCAGCCCTCAGGGCCTTCAGGCCCACCAGGCGGTAGGGAACCTCCTTCCCCTCGGTGCGGGCCATGATCTCCTGGCCCACGTAGCACCCCTTGCCGTAGTCCACCAGGTGGAGAAGCCCCACGCTCTGGGGGAGCTCCCCCTGGATGTCCCCAAGGAGGGGCACCCCTTTGAGAAGGGCGTAAACGGGGAAGACCTCGAGGGGAAGCCCCCCTTCCCCCCTCTCCGCCACCTCCTCCCGGCCGTCGGCGTGGAGGAGGCGGAAGAGGGGAAGCTCCAAAAGCTCCACCCGGTCAAAGACGATGTAGCGCTGGAGCCGGGCCTTGAGGCCCGAGAGCGTCCCCCAGGGGGCGAGAAGGAAGCCCTCGGCGTGGGGAAAGAGGGTGGCGGCCTCCTCAATCTGGCCCTTATGGTTCAGGAAGAGAACCCCCGAAGGGGCCCCTAGCCGCCTCAAGTCCCGGGTGGCCTGGCCCTGGAGGAAACCGAAGGCATCGGGGCCCGCAAGGAGGAGAAGCCCGGGGAAGGCGAAGAACCCCTCCCCGGATAGGGCCCTTTCCAAAGCGTCCTTCATGCTTCCCATTATTGACTGGGAGTTCAGGAAGGGTGAAGAATGGCGGGCGTGCGCTTTTTCTTTGGCGCCTTCCTCTCCCTCTTCCTGGTGGGGGTGATCGTGGCCCTGCCTGGGGCTGCCCTCCCCCATTGGCGGGAGGCCTTCGGGGTGGGGAGGGAGGTCTCCTCCTTCTTCGCCGCCCTCCTCCTTGGGCTCTTCCTGGGGATACGCCTGGCCCAGGGGGAGAGGCGCCACCCCCTCCTTCCCGGGGCCCTCCTCCTCCTGGCCCTAGCCTTCTTAGGGGTAGCCTTGGCCCCGGCGTTCGTCTGGGTGGTGGCCTTAGCCTTCCCCGTGGGCCTGGCCCAGGGGGTGCTGAACGTGCACGGGAACAGCCTGGTGGGGGAGCTCTTTCCCGAAAGGCGGGTGGAGTCGGTGAACCGGGTGAACGTGGGCTTCGGCCTGGGGGCGGTTTTCACCCCCTTGGCCCTCACCCTTTTGCCCTACGCCGCCCTTCTCCTCCTGGCAGGCCTCTTGGCCCTCCTGGCCGCCCTCTTGGTCTGGGAGGCCCCGCCGGTCAAGAGCCTCGCTCGGGGAGGCGCCCAAGGGCTCCTCCCCTTCCTCCTAGCCGTGGCCCTCTATACCGGCCTCGAGGGGGCCCTGGCCACCTGGAACCGGGTCTGGCTGGAGGGCCTGGGCTATGCCACGGCCACGGGCGGGATCCTCCTCTCCCTCTACTGGCTTTTCCTGGCCCTGGGGAGGCTCCTCCTGGCGGGCCTGGTGGCCCAGAGACCCCTCTTGGTCCTAAAGGGGCTCCTTTTGGGGGTGACCCTTCTCCTCCTCCTCAACCTCTTCCCCCCACCGCCCTCCTCTTCCCCCTGGCGGGCTTCCTCCTGGGCCCCCTCTTCTCCACGCTCTTCGCCTTGGTCCAGGCCCGGTACGGCCACCGGGCTTTGGGGCACCTCCTCTACGCCGGGGCGGGAGGGAGCACCCTCGTGCCCGCCCTCTTCGCCCTTCTGCCCCTTCCAGGCATTCCCTTCGGGCTCCTGGGCCTCGCCCTGGGGCTATTCTTCCTGGTAAGCGTTTTGGAGAAAGATGGTTAGGGCCCTCCTCTTGGACCTGGACGGCACCTTGGTGGACACGGACCCCCTGCACCTCCTAGCCTGGCGGGAGGTCTTGAGGTCCTTTGGCCTCGAGGTGGACCCGGAGTTTTACCGGAAGAGGATCTCCGGCCGCCTAAACCCCGAGATCGTGCGGGACCTCTTGGGCATGGAAGGGGAGGAGGCTGGGAGGCTCATAGAGGCCAAGGAGGCTCACTTCCGGGAACTGGCCCAAGGCCTTAAGCCCACCCCGGGCCTAGGGGAGCTTCTGGATTTAGCCCAGAAAAAGGGCCTCCCCTGGGCCGTGGTCACCAACGCCCCCAAGGAGAACGCCCACCACGTGCTGAAGGCCCTGGGCTTGAACCCACCCCTCCTGGTCCTGGCGGAGGAGGTGGGCCGGGGCAAGCCCGACCCCCTCCCCTACCGGGTGGCCCTGGAGCGCCTGGGGGTGGGGCCGGAGGAGGCCCTGGCCTTTGAGGACTCCCCTTCCGGGGTGGAAAGCGCCTTGGGTGCGGGCATCCCCACCTACGCCCTCCTCACGGGGCACCCCAGGGAGGCCCTCCTCGCCGCCGGGGCCCAGGGGGTCTTAAGGGACTTCTGGGAGGCCCTGGCCCTCCTATAGGGCGTACCTCTGGAAGGCCCCCTCGTCAAAGCGGGCCTCCACGAGGTCTTCCCAGTGGAGCCACCCCTCCCTGAAGGCGGGGAAGTCCAGGAAGCCCCCTTCCGCCTTGAGGTGGAAGGCGAGCTCGTTGGGCCCGGTGACCCCTTGCTGGAAGGCGAGGAGGGCGGAGTGGTAGGCCCCAAAGCTACTCTGGGCCTGGCTTCCCACCATGGCCCTCTTGCCCCTCTCCCGGGCCAGGGCGAGCATCTCCAGGGTCCAGGTGGCCCCGGTGCGGGCGGGCTTGAGGTTGAGGAGGTCAAAGGTGTCCAGGCCTAGCTCCCGCCTGAGGTCCTTGGGGGTCATGGCGCTGTCGTCGGCGATGAGGGGGAGGATGCCCCTCTCCTTGAGCCTACGCCTCGCCTCCACCTCCTCTGTGGGCAGGGGCTCCTCCACGTAGAGGAGGCCGAGCTCCCTCCAGGCCAGGAGGTAGGCCTCCGCCTCCTTGGGGCTTAGGCTCTCGTTGGCGTCGGCGTAGAGGTCGGCGTCGGGGAAGGCCTCCTTGAGGCGCCGGATCCTCCTCGTGTCCCCCTCCAGGTCCCGGCCCACCTTGACCTTGAAGACCCTGACCCCCGCCCCGTAGGCCATCCGGGCATCGGCAAGGGCCTCCTCCTCCGAGGCCAACCCCAGGATATAGGCCACCCGCACCCGGTGCTTGGCGGGCCTCAGGACCTGGTGGAGCTCCTCCCCCTCGCTCCGGGCCCAGGCCTCCCAGAGGGCCAGGTCCAGGGCCCCTTTGAGGGCGTGGTTGCAGGGGAAAGCCTCCAAAACCGCGCGGATGGCCTCATGGTCGTCGGCCTCGAGGCCAAGGAGCCTGGGCCTGAGGTAGGCCAGCCCCGCCTCCGCGCTCCCCAGGGTCTCCCCGTAGATGGTGGGCCTGATGGCCACCTCGGCCCGGCCCAGGGAGCCATCGGAAAGCTCCACCTCCAGGAGGGCGTGCTCTAGGGCCTCCATCTCCGAGGCCTTCCCCCAGCGCAAGGGGGCCTTCAGGGGGATGCGGAAGGGGATAAGGCGGAGGTCCTTGACGGTCGCCATAAGGCCCATTCTAGAAGCCCCGGGCCTCGAGGAAGGCCCGCACCGCCCGCACCTCCCCCTCCAGGTCCAGGGCCTCCGTGTCCAGGAGGAGGGCCCGGGGGTGGCCCCTTAGGAGGCGCAAGGGGCCTTCCGGGTCGTAGTTCCTCTTCTCCTCGGCCACGATCTTGAGCCTGGCCAGGACCTCCTCCGCCGGGGCCAGGGCCAAGGCCTCCCTGAGCTCCGCCGGGGAGAGGACCCCCTGGGCGAGCTCATGGAGCCTCCCGGCCTCCTCCGGGGAGAGGGCCACCCGGTCAAAGGCGTCCTGGCGGGCGAGGAGGCGCCTCAGGCGGGTGGCCTCCCGGGCGTGGAGGAGGACAAAGAGGGCCTTGGGCAGGCGCTCCAGGGCGAAGGCCACCTCCTTCTCCCCCCTAAGCCCGTCAAAGAGGAGGAGAGGAGCAGGGGCCACGTACCCCCGGGCGAGGACCTCGGCCACACCCCCGGGGAACTCCTCCCGGAAGCGGCGGGTGAGGCGGAAGCGCTCCTCCCGGGGAATGGGGGGCCTCGCCCCGTAGCGGGGGAGGACGTAGCGGTCCACGAGCGCCCGGCGGTCGGGAAGCCGGGGCAAGCCGAGGGCCTCCGCCAGGGTGCTCTTCCCCACCCCCGTGAGGCCCACCAGGACGAGGAGGGGAACTTCCACGGTGGGAAGGAGGCCGGGGAAGGGCTCCAGGGCAAAGGGGGCTGCCATGGGCCCCATGGTACCTGGTAGGATGGGGGGGATATGAAGCGCCTCCCGATCCTCGGCCTCCTCCTGGGCCTGGCCCTGGCCCAGGCCCCGGTCTACCCGGAGAACACCGCCGGCTTCGGCTACGCCCCGGACAAGGGCTTCTACCTCCAGGGAAGCCTCGTACTCCCCTTCAGCCCCCTGGGGATCGACACCGGCCTTGACCTCCAGGTCCTCCTCTCCCAAAACCCCGAGGTCTACGCCCTCCTCAAGGCCAACCTCTTCCCCGGGCTTGTCCTCGCCGACCTCTACACCTCGGTGGGCTTGGGCCTGGACCTCCGCTACCCCTTTGGGGTCCATCTGGGGCCCCTCTTGAGCCTCGAGGTCCCGGGCGGGGCCCTCTCGGGGACCCTGGGCCTGGGGTACCAGGGGGGCTTCCACCTGGCCTGGGGGGTGGGCTTCCGCCTCTACCTGGAGCCCCTGGCCTTGGAAGCTTCCACCTCAGACCGCTACCCCTTCCTCCTAAGCCTCCTCTACCTCTGGTAGCCCCGTGCGGCGGAAGCTCCCCCTCGCCCTCTTCTCCCTCCCCGCCCTCCTCAGCCTAGGGGTCTTCGTCCTCTACCCCTTTTTGGACGTCCTCCGCTTCTCCACCTGGGACTGGTCCGGCCTCGCCGACCCCAGGCCCGTGGGCCTAGGGAACTACCAGGACCTCCTCCGGGACCCTGCCTTTTGGGGAAGCCTCTGGGTCACCCTGAAGTTCATGGCCCTGGCCCTGCCCCTCTTCGTGGGGCTATCCCTGGCCCTGGCCGTGGCCCTGGAAGGGGCCCCCTACGAGCGCTTCGCCAAGGGCCTTCTCTTCCTCCCGGGTTTGGTCACCCTGGGCGGGGCCACCCTGAGCTGGTACACCCTCTTCACCCCGGAGTACGGGGCCCTGGCCCAGTTCCTCCCCATCCCCCCCTGGGACCGGGACGGGTTCTGGGCCTTGGTCATGGTCGTCCTCTTCACCCTGTGGCGGCACCTGGGCTACGGGGTCCTGGTGGCCTCGGCCCGGCTCAAGGCCATCCCCAGGGGGCTCCTCGAGGCCGCCTACGTGGACGGAGCGGGGCCCTTTGAGGCCTTCCGCCACGTGGTCCTCCCCCTCATGCGGCCTGCGGTGGCCTTCCTGGTGGTGGTGGGGACCATCCTCTCCCTCCAGTCCTACGCCGCCGTCTTCCTCCTCACCCGGGGAGGGCCTTTCGGGGCCACCCGGGTCCTGGGCTACTACCTCTACGAGACGGGCTTTGAGAGCTTCCGCCTGGGCTACGCCGCGGCGGTGACCGTGGTCATCCTCCTCCTCACCCTCCTCTTCGCCTACGCCCAGCTCAGGCTCCTCCGTCACGGGGAGGCGTAGCGGTAACGGGCGAGGTCCCTCAGGTGCCCCTCGTAGTCCACGTTTAGGAAAAGCCGCCCCCTGGCGTGGAAGAAGTAGAGGTAGGGGCGGCCTCTCCCGTCGGCGCGCACGGGGTTTAGCACGGCGACAAGGGCTGCCCGCCCCGGGTTGGCGATGGGCCCCGGGGGGAGGCCCGGGTAGCGGTAGGTGTTGTAGGGGGAGTCCACGGCGAAGTCCCCAGCGGGGCGGGAGAGCTCGGGCAGGGCCTTGCCCAGGGCGTAGGCCACGGTGGGGTCCGCCTGGAGGGGCATGCCCCTTTCCAGCCGGTTGAGGAAGACCCCGGCGATCTTGGGCATCTCCCCTTCGCTTCCCGCCTCCACCTGGACGATGGAGGCCAGGGTCACCCAGGCGTGAACGGAAAGCCCCCGCTCCTCCAAAAGCCTCCGCACCGGGGGGGTGAGCTCGGCCTCAAAGCGGCGGAGCATGGCCCGGAGGACCTCCTCGGGGGTGGCGAGGAGGTCGAAGGGGTAGGTGGCGGGGAAGAGGTAGCCCTCGAGGCCCCTGCCCTCCACGTAAGGGGGCTTCAGGGCCCCGGGGCTTTCCACCAACCGCAAGAAGCCCTCCCCATCCAGGCCCGCCCGGGCAAGCCTCTCGGCGTAGTCCACCGCCCGCATGCCCTCGGGGAAGGTAAGGGTGACGGTGAGGGGCCTCTCCCCGCCGGTGAGGGCCCGGGCCAGGCGGAAGGCCCCCTCGCCCTGGAGGCGGTAGACCCCGGGGATGAGGCGCTTGGCCCTGCCGGAAAAGCGCAGGTAGGCGGAGAAAAGGTAGCCGGAACGCAGGAGCCCTGCCTCCTCCAGGATCCGGGCTGCCTCCGCCCCCGTAGTCCCCCTGGGGATGCGCACCGTAGCCTCCTTGCCCGTGGGGCCCAGGAGCCAGAGGGCGTAGAGGAGGAGGAGGGCGAAGGTGAGGAAAAAGGCCACCACCCCCCAAAGAAGCCATAGCCTAGGGCCCTTGGGCAAGGTACCCCTCCAAAAGGACCACCGCGCTCATCTCGTCTAGCTTGCCCTTCTCCCGCCGCACCCGCCTGGGGGCGTGCCGCAGGCGGGCCAGGGCCGCCTTGGTGGTGTAGCGCTCGTCCCAAAGCTCCACCTCCACCCCCCGGGCCCTCAGGGCCTCCACCAGGGGGAGGACCCGGGCCGCCTGGGCGCTCTCCTTGAGGTCCGTGCGCAGGGGAAGGCCCACGATGAGCTTGGCAAGGCCCTCCCGGCGTACGAAGTCCAAAAGGGCCTCCACGTCCTCCTCCAGGCCCCGGCGCACGAGATACCCCCGGCCAGAGGCGAAGGGAAGCCCCTCCTCCCCCACGGCCAGGCCGATCCTGGCCTCCCCCACGTCAAGCGCGCCCACCCGCATGCTGCACGCTTCTGTCCGCCAGGACCACCCCCAGGTAGAGGAGGCTCACCCCGAAGGCCCGCCCCGCCTCCTCGAGGCCCACCACCCCCAGGCGGTTCAGGGTGCTGGTGGAGGCCAGGACGAGGGCGGCGAGGAAGATGAGGGCCGTGCCCTGGGCCCTCAGGGGGTTTTTGCGCCAGAAGAGGAGGGTGGTGTAGAGGGCCACCCCCGCCATGAGGGCCGTGCCCAGGAGGTTGAAGGGGATGGTCCAGAGCCTGGGGGAGGTGGGGCCCGGGGGCGGGAAGGCGGCCCCGGAGGGGGTGTAGGGCTCGGGGAGCCGGGCAAAGTCCAGGGGGGCCGTGGCCACCAGGTAGAGGCCAAAGAGGATCAAAGGGGAAAGGAGGAGGAGAAGGCCCTTGGCGGCCCTGGGGTTCAGGAGGGCCAGGCTCCCGAGGCCAAGGAAGGTCACCCCGTGCGTGGCCCCGGCGAAGTACCAGAGCCGGTAGAGAAAGGGGCTCCAGGCTCCCTGGAGGCGGGCGAGGAGCTCCGCGGAAACCGCCAAGGCGAAGAGGAGGAGGCCCAGGCTATAGAAGGCGTTGTGCAGGGAGGGCCGGCTCCGGTAGCGGCCGAAGACGAGGGCGAAGAGGGCCCAGGAGAGGGCCACCGCCAAAACGCTTAGGAGGACCATGCCCCCATTCTACGGGAGGAGCTCGGGAAGGACCAGCCTGGCCCGCTCGGGGTCCAGCCCCCCGCCCTGGGCCAAGGCCCCCTTGCCCCCGCCCCGACCCCCGGCCCGCTCCGCAAGGGCCCGGAAGAGGCTTCCCGCCTCGAGGCCCTTCTCCTGGGCCCGTTTGGAGAGCTTCAGGACCGCCTGCCCCCCGGAGAGGACCAGGGCCACGTCGGCCCCCCGCCCCACCAGGTCGTCCGCCGCCTGGCGAAGAGCCGCCAGGTCCAGGCCGGGAAGCTTCAGGGCGGCCCACCTAAGCCCCCCCTTCTCCTCCAGGGCCAGGCCCCCGCCCCCGCCCAAGGCCGCCTGGACCAGCCGGGCCTTGAGGCCTTCCACCTCCTTCTCCTTGGCCCGAAGCTCGGCGAGGAGCTTCTCCAGGCGCTCCTCTATGGCGGCCTCCCCCACTTCCAGCCGCTCCGTCAGGGCCTTCAGGCGGGAGAGGGCCCCCCGGGCGAAGCGGATGGCCCCCTCCCCGGTGACGGCCTCTATGCGGCGCACCCCGGCGGAGACCGCCTCCTCGCCCCGGATGAGGAAGGCCCCGATCTCCCCGGTGCGGCGCACGTGGGTGCCCCCGCAGAGCTCCTTGGACTCGAGGCCCTCTAGGGGGCTCCCCTCCACCCGCACCACCCGGACCACTTCCCCGTACTTCTCCCCGAAGAGGGCCATGGCCCCCTCCTTCCTGGCCTCCTCCAGGGGCAGGTAGCGCCAGGTGACGGGGAAGTCCGCCAGGATCCAGCGGTTCACCAGGAGCTCTATCCGCTCAAGCTCCTCTCCGGTGAGGGCCTCGGGGTGGGTGAAGTCAAAGCGGAGGCGGTCCGGGGCCACGAGGCTTCCCGCCTGGCGCACGTGGGGACCCAGCACGGCCCTTAGCGCCGCGTGGAGGAGGTGGGTGGCGGTGTGGTTCCGCTCGGTGTCCCGCCTTTTCGGGTCCACCACCGCCCGCACCCTCTCCCCCACCCGAAGGACCCCCTCCTCCACCCGGGCCCGGTGCAGGAAGATGCCCTGCTCGGTCCTGTGGGTGGTCTCCACCCGGGCCCTTCCCCCGGGCCACTCCAAAAGGCCAAAGTCCCCGATCTGCCCGCCCCCTTCCGCGTAGAAGGGGGTCCGGTCCAGGACCACCTGGACCTCGGTGCCGGGGCCCGCCTCCCCTAGGCTCTCGTCCCCCGCCAGGAGGGCCAGGACCTGGGCCTCGGCCTCCAGGGTGCCGTAGCCCAGGAACTCCGTGGCCCCCTTCTCAGCGTAGAGCTCCTCCAGGACCTGGGCGCTCCGCTTGAAGATCTCCCGCTCAAAGGCCATAGCCGCCCGGGAGCGCTCCTGTTGGGCCTCTAGGGCTCTCTTAAAGCCCTCGGTGTCCACGCCAAAGCCCCTCTCGGCGGCGATCTCCACCGTGAGGTCCAGGGGGAAGCCGTAGGTGTCGTAAAGGCGGAAGGCCTCCCCTCCCGGGAGGACCTCCCCCGGCCTCAGGCCGGAAAGGAGGGCGTCCAGGCGCTTTAGCCCCCCTTCCAGGGTCTCCAGGAAGCGCTCCTCCTCGAGGCGGACCTGCCGCTCCACGGCGGCCAGGTTCTCCCGCATCTCGGGGTAGAAGTCCCCGAGGAGCTCCGCCACCACCGGGGCGAGCCGGTGGAGGAAGGGCTCGGCCAGGCCCAGGAGGTAGCCGTGGCGCAGGGCCCGGCGGAGGAGGCGGCGGATCACGTACCCCCTCCCGGTGTTGGAGAAGGTGACCCCATCGGAAAGGGCCGCCACCACCGCCCGGACGTGGTCGGCGATGACCCGGTGGCTCACGCTCTCCTGGCCCAGGTAGGGCCTGCCGCTCAAGAGGGCTACCCGCTCGAGGATGGGGTAGAAGGTATCTGTACGGTAGAAGTCCTCCACGCCCTGCAGGATGGCCGCCACCCGGTAGAGGCCCATGCCGGTGTCTATGTTCTTCTGGGGCAGGGGCTTGAGGATGCCAGGGCCGGGGATGGGCCCCTGGCGGTCGTACTGGGTGAAGACCAGGTTCCAGATCTCCACGAACCGGTCCCCGCTTCCCGTGTTGGGGCCGGTCTCGTCGGGGGTGCCGAAGGCGGGCCCCCGGTCGTAGAAGATCTCCGAGCAGGGGCCAGAAGGCCCGTTCGGCCCGTGGGTGATGGCCCCCCCAGGCCAGTAGTTCTCCTCCTCCCCGAAGCGACCGATCTGCTCCTCGGGTACCCCCACCAGGTCCCGCCAGAGGGCGTAGGCCTCGTCGTCGTCCTCGTAGACCGTGACCCAGAGGCGGTCGGGTTCAAGCTTCAAGTGCTCGGTGAGGAACTCCCAGGCCCAGAGGATGGCCTCCCTCTTGAAGTAGTCCCCGAAGGAGAAGTTACCCAGCATTTCAAAGAAGGTGTTGTGCCGCCCCGTGCGGCCCACGTTCTCAATGTCCCCCACCCGGAGGCACTTCTGGCAGGTGGTGACCCTCCGCCACTCCTTGCCCCCGAAGATGGGCCTGGCCCCCAGGAAGTAGGGCTTTAAGGGGGCCATGCCCGCGGAGGTGAAGAGGAGGGAGGGGTCGTTCTCGGGGATGAGGCTGAAGGAGGGCAGGCGCAGATGGCCCTTGCTCTCAAAGAAGGAGAGGTACCCCTCGCGGATCTCCGCCGTGCGCATGGCTTTGATTATAGGGTCTGGACCCACAAAGCGGGGGATTCGGTCCCTGGCCCTAGAGGGCCAGCCCCCTCACAAGGGAGGGCTTCCCGAAGGGCCGCCTCCCCACGCCTCCTGATGCCTTAAACTTGGCCCATGAAGGTCCAGATGCGCCGCTACACCCTGAAGGAGGGGGCGAGGGAGCCCTTTCAGAAAGTCTTCCTGGAGACCATCGTTCCCCTGCGCCAGGCCCTGGGCTTCCAGGTCCTCGGGGCCTACTGGCTCTCGGAGAGGGAGTTCCTCTGGTTCGTGGGCCACGAGGACTTTGAGGAGGCGGAAAGGGCCTACTACGAGCATCCTGAGCGGCAAAAGGTGAGGCCCCAGGAGTTGCTGGAGGCCATGGACACCCGCTTCGTGGAGCGCCTCCTGTAGCTCCGGCCACGCCCAAGACCTCCCCCCAGGGTAAGCTTGGGGGGATGGAAGTCCTTTACCTCGTCCTGCGCAACCTCATGGCCAGGCCCGTGCGGAGCCTCCTCACCCTGCTGGGGGTGCTGGTGGCCACGGGCAGCATGGTCCTCTTCCTCTCCTTCGGGGAAGGCCTGAGGCGGGCCCTCTTCCAGGAGCTCTCCCGGGTGGGCCCAGCCATCCAGGTGGTGCCCGAGGGGACGGAGGGCTTCGGCCTAGGGGCCTTTCCCGAGATAACCCAGGAGCAGATCCGCGCCCTGGAAGAGGCCGGGAAGGATCTAGGGGTAAAGGCTGTGATCCCCACCCTCTTCCTCGCCCGGGGAGGCTTTGACCCTGGCACCAGCTTCTTCTTCCAGGGTCTACCTCTGGGGGTGAGCCCCGACCTCCTGTATCCTGGGCTGGGGGCCCAGGAGGGCCGCCTCCTCCCTTCGGAAAGGGGGGCGGTGGTGGGGGCCAGGGTAGCCCAGCGAAACGCCCTCGGCCTGGAAAGCCCCCTGCGCCTCTCCCCCCGGGTGGAGCTGAGGGTGGAGGGGGTTCTGGGGGAGACCGGGGGCCTGGCGGACAACCTCATCTTCGTGCCGCTTCCCGTCCTGCAGGAGGTGCTGGGCACCAGGAACGCCAGCGCGGTGCTGGTGGCCCTGGACCCCGGGCAGAGGGCAGAAGAGGTGGCCCGAGCCCTGGAAGGCGCCGTTCCTGGCCTCAAGGCCCAGACGGCAGGGGAGGTGATGCGCTTTGCGGAGAGGGCCTTGCGCATCGGCGACCTGGTGCGCTTTGGCATTAGCCTGGTGGCCCTGGTCGTGGGCGGGCTCCTCGTGGCCAACACGGTGATGATGTCCGTCTACGAGCGCATCCGGGAGTTTGGGGTCATGCGGGCCCTAGGGGCCAGGAGGGGCTTCATCTTCCGCCTGGTGCTCCTCGAGGCCCTCCTCCTGGCCCTCCTGGGGGGCCTTCTGGGCCTTGGGGTGGGGGGTCTCGCCTCCTCCGCCATCAACCTCTACACCCTGGACCAGGTGGGCCTGGCCCTCTCCGCCGTGACCCCTAGGCTTTCCCTCTTCGCCTTGGGGGTGGCCCTCCTCCTGGGCCTTGGGGCGGGCCTGCTGCCGGCCCACAACGCCAGCCGCATCCCCGTGGTGGAAGCCTTGGGGAGGGTGTGATGCTTCGGGCCGAGAACCTCAGCAAGCGCTACCGGCAAGGGGAGAAGGAGGTGGTGGCCCTCCGGGGCTTCACCTACGCCTTCCCCAAGGGGGCCACGGCGGTGGTGGGGCCCTCAGGAAGCGGGAAGACCACCCTCCTAAACCTCCTGGCGGGCTTTGACCTGCCCACGGAAGGCGGGGTCTTCCTGGAGGAAACCCCCCTCCACCGCCTCTCCGAGGACGAACGGGCAGGGGTGCGCCTGAGGCGGATGGGCTTCGTCTTCCAACAGTGGAACCTGATCCCCACCCTCACCGCCCTGGAGAACGTGGCCTTCCCCCTCCTCTTGGCGGGGTGGCCTTGGAGCAGGCGCCTGAGGCGGGCGGCGGAGCTTTTGGAGCAGGTGGGCCTGGCGCACCGCCTGCACCACCTGCCAAGCCGCCTCTCCGGGGGGGAGCAGCAACGGGTGGCCCTGGCCCGGGCCCTGGCCTTGGACCCCAGCATCCTCTTCGCCGACGAGCCCACGGGCAACCTGGACGCGGAGAGCCGGGAGCAGGTGGCTGCCCTCCTCTTCGCCTTCGGGGAGGAGCGCATCCTGATCCTGGTCACCCACGACCTGGAGCTGGCCCGAAGGGCCGGGCGGATCCTCCACCTCAAGGGGGGGAGGCTCTGGCGGGAGGAGATCCCCCAGCCCGCGGGGACCTAGGGACACCTCCCCCTCCCTCCTGTGGCACAATGGCCCCCATGGGCAAGCGCGTGGTGGTGGTGGGCGGGGTGGCGGGCGGGGCCTCCGCCGCCGCCAAGGCCAAGCGGGAAAACCCCGAACTGGAGGTGGTGGTCTACGAGAAGTCCGGCTGGTTGGCCTACGGGGCCTGCGGCCTGCCCTACGTGCTTTCGGGGGAGATCCCCAAGCTAGAGGGGCTGGTGGCCCGCACCCCGGAGGCCTTCCGCAAGCAGGGGGTCCTGGTCCACACCCGCCACGAGGTGGTGGACATAGACCCCTCCCTGAAGACCCTCACGGTCTTTGACCATCAGGAAGGGCGCGCCTTCCAGGACCGGTACGACCACCTGGTCCTGGCCACGGGGGCGAGGCCCCTTATCCCCCCCATTCCCGGCACGGAGCAGGAGGGGGTCTACACCCTGAGGAGCATGGAGGACGGGGAGCGCCTCCTAGAGGCCCTAAACGGGGCCAGGCGGGCCGCCATCCTGGGGGCGGGGTACATCGGCCTCGAGGCCGCCGAGGCCTTCCGCAAGCGGGGCCTGGAGGTCACCCTCCTGGAGGCCAAGGACCGCCCCCTCCCCCACTGGGACAAGGAGGTGGGGGCTCTCCTGAAAGACGAGCTGGAGCGCCACGGAGTGGAGGTCCGGACCGGGGTCAGGGTGGAGGCCCTAAGGGGCCAGGGGCGGGTGGAGGCGGTGGAAACCTCGGAAGGGGCGGTGCCCGTGGACCTGGTCCTCGTCGCCACCGGCATCCGCCCCAACGTGGAGCTGGCCCGGGCCATGGGCGTGGCCCTGGGGCCTACGGGGGCCATCGCCACCGACGAAAGGATGCGCACCAACCTGGAAGGGGTCTACGCCGCTGGGGACGTGGCGGAGAGCTTCCACCAGGTCTTAAAGCGCCCCTACTGGCTCCCCTTGGGGGATGTGGCCAACAAGCACGGCCGCACAGCCGGCAGCGCCATCGCCGGAAAGGAGGCCCGCTTCGCCGGGGTGGCGGGGACGGCCATCTTCAAGGCCTTCGGCCTGGCGGTGGCCACCGCCGGGCTCTCCTTGGAGGCCGCCCTCAGGGAGGGGTACGCCGCCAGGAAGGTCCTCATCCGAAGCCGGGACGGGGCCCGCTACTACCCGGGAAGCCAGCCCCTCGTTGTGGAGCTAGTCTACGAGGAGGGGACGGAGAGGCTTCTAGGGGGCGCGGTGGTGGCCTTTGGGCATGGGGCTCTGCGCATAGACGTCCTGGCTGCCCTCCTGGCCAAGGGGGGCAGCGTGGAGGACCTCCTGGCCCTGGACCTGGCCTACGCCCCGCCCTATAGCCCCGTCTGGGACCCCCTCCTCGTCGCCGCCCAGCAGGTGCGCTAAAGTGGTGTAGTCAAGACGCAACCACACCACCTCCGTGTGTCAAGCTTAGAACATTACACACTACACTAGAGCGCCCTCCGCTGCCAGACTGGGCCTGGGAGGTGCCAGATGGAACCCCTTAGCGTGTTGACCCCCGAGATGCGGCAAGAAGCGGAGGCCCTGAGGCGGGAGTGGGAGACCAACCCCCGCTGGAAAGGGGTGAGGCGGGACTACCGGCCCGAGGACGTGGTGCGCCTCAGGCCCAGCGTCCTGGTGGAGCACACCCTGGCCAAGCGAGGGGCGGAGAGGCTCTGGCGGCTTTTGCACGAGCGGCCCTACGTCCACACCTTCGGGGCCTACACCGGGGCCATGGCGGTGGAGATGGTGCGGGCGGGCCTCGAGGCCATCTACCTCTCCGGCTGGCAGGTGGCCGCCGACGCCAACCTGGCCTGGCAGACCTACCCCGACCAGTCCCTCTACCCCTACAACTCCGTGCCCCAAATCGTGAAGCGCATCAACAACGCCCTCATGCGGGCGGACATGATCGAGCGCTCCGAGGGCAAGGTGACCCGGGACTGGTACGTGCCCATCGTGGCCGACGCCGAGGCGGGCTTCGGCGGGGCCTTGAACGTCTTTGAGCTCACCAAGGCCATGATCGAGGCGGGGGCCGCGGGGATCCACTACGAGGACCAGTTGGCCTCGGAAAAGAAGTGCGGCCACCTGGGCGGGAAGGTCCTGGTGCCCACCGCCCAGCACATCCGTACCCTGCAGGCGGCCCGCCTGGCCGCGGACATCCTAGGGGTGCCCACGGTGATCATCGCCCGCACCGACGCCGAGGCCGCCACCCTCATCACCAGCGACATTGACGAGCGGGATAGGCCCTTCATCCTCTCTGGCGAGCGCACCCCTGAGGGCTTCTACCGGTTCAAGAACGGGATTGAGGCGGGGGTCGCCCGGGCCCTGGCCTACGCCCCCTACGCCGATGTCCTTTGGATGGAGACCTCCAAGCCCGACCTGGAGGAGGCCCGGAAGTTCGCCGAGGCGGTGAAGCGGGAGTTCCCCGACAAGCTCCTCGCCTACAACCTCTCCCCCTCCTTCAACTGGAAGAAGTTCCTGGACGACGAGACCATCGCCAAGTTCAACCGGGAGCTGGGGGCGATGGGCTACAAGTTCCAGTTCATCACCCTGGCTGGCTGGCATACCCTCAACTACTACACCTGGGAGCTGGCCAAGGGGTACAAGGCCCGGGGGATGCCCGCCTTCGTGGAGCTCCAGCAGAAGGAGTTCCTGGCCCAGGCCCAGGGCTTCACCGCCGTGAAGCACCAGCGGGAGGTGGGGGCAGGCTACTTTGACGAGGTGGTCCTGGCCCTCACCCAGGGGGAAGCCTCCACCCTGGCCCTCAAGGGCTCCACCGAGGAGGCCCAGTTCACGGAGGAGGCTGTCCGCTAGCCCTGGGGATGCCCTGCCCCCCCGGGACTCCCCGGGGGGGTTTTACACTGCTTCTCGTTTGTGTGGAAAAGGCGAGGGTGAGGCGCTATAGTGTGTACACCATGATGGAGGCTACTATCTGGCTTCGCTACCTAGAGGACCTCCGCTCCCACCTGAGAGGCCGGGACCACCGGGGCAAGAAGGGCTCCCTGCGCTGGCTCGAGGCCCTGGTGGCGGAACGGGGCGGGCGGGCGGGCACGGTGCGCAACATCCTCTACAAGGACCTGGGAAGCCCCGAGGAGAAGGAGCGGCTCTACGGCATCCTGGCCGACCTCTACCGGGAGGTGGGCCTCACCCCCCCGCCCCCGCCCCCGGAGCTCTTCCTGGAAGCCGCCCGAAAGGCCTTGGGAAGGGACAAGCGCCGCACCTTCCGCCGCTTCCTCAAGGAGCTGGAAGCAGGGGAGAGGCCCAGGATGGTGGTGGTGGGAGGCCCGGCTACGGGCAAGGGGGTCCTCCTCTCCGCCCTGGGGCGGGCCCTCTCCGCCCTGCCGGGCAAGGAACCCTACCTCCTAAACCTGGGCGGGGAACTGGCCCAGGCCCTGGTGCCCCTGGCGGAGGGGCTGGGGGTGGCTGAGGAGGTGCGGGGATTTTTGGCCCAGCTCTCCCCCACCCAGCCCTACGTACTCCAGGGGGCCCTGCAACAGGAGGCCCTCGCCCTCCTGGCCCAGGCCCTAAACCGCGAGGGCCGCCCCCTTCTCCTGCGGGCGGAGGCGGAAGGCAGCCTGGAGGGCCTGCCCCTAAGGGGTCCGGACGGGAACCGCAAGGGGCTCGCCGCCTGGCTGGAGCCTTTCTTAAAGAGGCTCACCATCCCCTACCTGGCGGCCCTTTCCGAACCCCCGCCCACCCTGCCCTACCAGCCCCTCTCCCCCCCGAGCCGGGAGGAGGCCCGCCGCTTCGTGCGGGAAAGGCTTCCCCACCTGCCCCCGGAACGCCTCGAGGCCCTGGTGAACCAAGCGGGGCGCAACTTCGGGGAGCTTTCCCGCCTGGTCCTCCTGGAGGCGGCCAAGCACGACCCCAAGACCCCCCTCCAGGAGGACCCCGCTCTAAAGCCCCTCCTCCAGGCCTTGGCCGCTTTCAGCCCCGAGGCCGACCCTGCCTTTCCCCTGGAGCTTCTGGAAAGGGCTTTGGGGAAGCCCGTGGAGCGCTTTTCCCAAGCGGAAAAGGCCCTCCTGGACTGGGTGGGGGAGGGCCTGGTGCGCCCTGCCCTCCGGAGCCTCCTGCCGGAGGAAGCCCCCAAGGCCCTCCACCGCCTGGCCCTGGACTACTTCCCACGGGAAAACCTCTTTCGCAGGCTCTACCACGCGCGCAAGGCGGGGGAGCGGCGGGTGCTCCTGGAGCTTCTAGAGGAGGACCCCGCCCGCCTCGCCCTCCTCCCTGGCCTCTGGGAGGAGGCGGAAGGATGGCCCCAGGAGGAACGGGAGGCCTTGGCGGGGGTGGTGGTGCGCTACCGGGCCGTCTTGGGCCAGTACGCCCACCCCGAGGCGGAGGAGGCCCTGAGGGTCCTCTCCCAATCGCAAAACCCCGCCCTTCGTACCTGGGCCCGCATCAAGGTTGCGGAGGCCAAGGCGGACGCTGCCCTCTACCGGGAGGCGGAAGAGCTCCTTCCCCCAAAGGAGGACCTAGAACACCTGGACGAGACCGCCCAGGCGGAGGGGCTTCTCGTCATGGCAGCGGTAGAGCGGTGGAAGGGGGACTACGAGAAGGCCGCCTCCTTCGTAACCGAGGCGGAGAGCCTCCCCGTGGCCCCCTTCCTTCGGGACCGGGTGCAGCTTTGGCGGGGCCTGGTGGCCAAGGACCTGGGCCGGTACGGGGAGGCCCTAAGGGCCCTCTCCCAGGTGGGGCACGACCCCCTCCTCCTAGGGAGGGCCCGCTACCAGATGGGGGACCTCCTCATGCGCCTGGGGCGCCTCGAGGCCCAGGATCGCATGGCCGAGGGCCTCAAGGCCCTGGAGGAGGCGGGGGCCCCTAAGGACGAGGTGGCCCGGGTGCGGGCCCGGTACGCCACCCTCCTGAGGCGGCTAGGCCGCTACGAGGAGGCGGGAGCCACCATCAAGAAGGCCCTGGCCGAGGCCGAGGACCCCTTCACCCGGGCCCGGGTGGAGAGCGAGGGGGGGATTCTCCAGGCCGCCTGGGGAAGGCCCTTCGCCGCCCTAGAGCTTCTGGCGCGGGCCGAGGCCTACTTCCGCACCACCCAGGAGAGGCCCAAGGAGGCCCGCTACCGCCACCTCCGCACCCTCTTCCGCCTGGGGGCCGCCTACCTCCTCCTGGAGGCGGGCCAGCCCTACCGCCCCCCCTTCCTGGGCCACCTCACCGCCCCCCAGGGGGAGCGCCTCCTAAAGGACCTCCTGGCCGCTATCCCCGAGGAGGCCACGGACCGCTACACCGCCCTTAGGCTGGACACCATAAGCCTCCTCGCCCTCCTTCTCCCACCCCAAGCGGGGCAAGACCTCCTCAAACCCTTCCTCTCCCTAGAAAACCCCTACCTCCGGGCCCAGGCCCGGCTGGGCTACGCCGAGGCCCTGGCCCGGGGAGGCAGCTTTGGCGAGGCCCTGGCCCAGGTCGTGGCCCTGCCCCCCCTCGAGGACCCCGGCCTCCAGGCCCAGGCGCGGGCGGTGGAGGTCTTAGCCCTTTTGGGCCTGGGGGAGGAGGAGGCCGCCCGGCAAAAGCTCCTGGAGGCCAGTAAGAGTGGCCTTCCCCCCACCTTCCGCTTCCAGCTAGGCCGCGCCCTGGCCCGCTTCTGCCCCAAGCTAGCGGAGCACCTCCCCCCGAGCCCCCTGGCCCCGGCGGAGGCCTTGGCCTTCCGCCTGGCAAATCCCGACTAAGTCACTATACTTTCAGCGGGCCAGGGGCTATACTCTAACTGCAAACGGGTCGCAGTAAGGGATCGACCCGACACCAGGAGGCAAGGACATGAACCAGTTGGAGATCCGCGACCTTTGGGCTTCTGTTGACGGGGAGCCGATCCTCAAGGGGGTGAACCTGGTGGTCCCCAAGGGCCAGGTCCACGCCCTCATGGGCCCCAATGGGACCGGCAAGAGCACCCTGGGCAAGATCCTGGCCGGGGACCCCGAGTACCTTGTGGAAAAGGGGGAGATCCTCCTGGACGGGGAGAGCATCCTGGACCTCTCCCCCGACGAAAGGGCCCGGAAAGGCCTCTTCCTGGCCTTCCAGTACCCGGTGGAGGTCCCCGGGGTCACCATCGCCAACTTCCTCCGCCTGGCCCTCCAGGCCCGGCTCGGCCGGGAGGTGGGGGTGGCGGAGTTTTGGGCCAAGGTGAAGAAGGCCCTAGACCTTCTGGACTGGGACGAGGGCTACCTCTCCCGCTACCTCAACGAGGGCTTCTCCGGCGGGGAGAAGAAGCGGGGGGAGATCCTGCAGCTACTGGTCCTCGAGCCCAGCTACGCCATCCTGGACGAAACCGACTCCGGCCTGGACATCGACGCCCTCAAGGTGGTGGCCCGGGGGGTGAACGCCATGCGGGGGCCTGGCTTCGGGGCCTTGGTCATCACCCACTACCAGCGGATCCTGAACTACATCCAGCCCGACGTGGTCCACGTGATGGTGGACGGACGCGTGGTGGCCCAGGGGGGCCCCGAGCTGGCCCTGGAGCTGGAGGCCAAGGGCTACGAGTGGCTTAGGGAAAGGGTCAAGGAGGGGGCATGAACGAGGTAGACCTGAGGACTCTGGGAGAGGAGTACAGGTACGACTTCGTGGATGAGGTCAAGCCGGTCTTCGTGGCCGAGCGGGGCCTCTCTAAGCGGGTCATCGAGGCCATCAGCTACCACAAGGGCGAGCCCGAGTGGATGCTCAAGTTCCGCCTTAGGGCCTTGGAGATCTTCCAGAAGAAGCCGATGCCCACCTGGGGCCCCGACCTCTCGGGCCTGGACCTGGACCAGCTGGTCTACTACGTGAAGCCCGCCGAGGTGCGGGACGCCAGGAGCTGGGAGGAGATCCCCGAGGAGATCCGGAAGACCTACGAGCGCCTGGGCATCCCCGAGGCGGAGCGCAAGGTCCTGGCCGGGGTGGGGGCCCAGTACGACTCGGAGATGGTCTACCACCGGGTCAAGGAGGAGCTTGAGCGCCAGGGGGTCATCTTCGTGGCCATCGAGGAGGGGATGAAGAAGTACGAGGACCTCTTCCGGGAACACTTCGCCAAGGTGGTCCCCCCCGAGGACAACAAGTTCGCCGCCCTGAACTCCGCCGCCTGGTCCGGGGGCTCCTTCGTCTACGTGCCCCCGGGGGTCAGGGTGGAGCTCCCCTTGCAGGCCTACTTCCGGGTCAACACCCCGGAGTTCGGCCAGTTTGAGCGCACCCTCATCATCGTGGACGAGGGGGCCGAGGTGCACTACATCGAGGGCTGCACCGCCCCCATGTACTCCACGGAGAGCCTCCACACCGGGGTCATCGAGATCGTGGTGAAGCGGGGGGCCAGGAGCCGCTACACCACCATCCAAAACTGGTCCAGCAACATGTACAACCTGGTGACCCAGAGGGCCCTGGTCTATGGGGAGGCCTACCACGAGTGGCTGGACGGCAACCTGGGCTCCAAGGTCACCATGAAGTACCCCTCCAGCTACCTCCTGGAGCCCGGGGCCCGCACGGAGATCCTCTCCATCGCCTTCGCCAAGACGGGCCAGCACCAGGACACCGGGGCCAAGGTCATCCTGGCCGCCCCCCACACCTCGGGGACCATCGTCTCCAAGAGCATCTCCAAGGGTGAGGGGCGGGCGAGCTATAGGGGCCTGGTGAAGGTCCTGGAAGGGGCCCGCGGGGCTAAGGCCAACGTGGAGTGCGACGCCCTCCTCATCGACCCGGAAAGCCGCACGGACACCTACCCCTACATCGAGATCGAGGAGGACTCCGCCCACGTGGGCCACGAGGCCACGGTCTCCAAGATCAACGACGAGCAGATCTTCTACCTGCAGACCCGGGGCCTCAAGGAGGACGAGGCCGCGGCCCTCATCGTGCGGGGCTTCATTGAGCCCATCGCCAAGGAGCTTCCCCTGGAGTACGCCGTGGAGCTGAACCGCCTCATCGAGCTGGAGATGGAGGGCTCCGTCGGCTAAAGGCCAAGGGCTGGGGGGAGGGGCCAGAGGCGCCTCTCCCCTCACCGCGCAAGGAGGCAGGATGCAGGTACTGGACAAGACGCAGGTGGAAAGCATCTCCCAGGCCTTGGGCGAGCCCGCCTGGGTGCTGAAGAGGAGGCTTCAGGCCCTCGAGGCCTTCGCCCGCCTCCCCTACCCCAACAGGAAGGACGAGAACTGGCGCTACACCGACCTCTCCGAGGCCCCCTTGGAGAGCCCGGTGGAAACCCCCAAAGGGCTCCACCTCACCCGGGATACCCTGCCCGAGGCGGTAAGGCGACGGCTGGAGCGGACCGACGTCTCCGCCTTCCTGGTCTTCGTGGGGGCGGACCTGGTCTACGCTGAGGTCCCCGAGGAGCTGAGGGCCAAGGGCCTCGTCTTCACCTCCCTGGCCGAGGCCCTGCGCCTCCACCCAGAGAAGGTGGAGGCGGGCCTCTTCCAGGCGGTCTTCGCCGAGGACAAGTTCGCCGCAGAGAACTCGGCCTTCTTCACCCACGGAGCCTTCCTCTACGTGCCCGCGGGGCTGGAGGTGGAAAAGCCCCTCGGGGTCTTCAAGGTGCTCCTGGAGGGCGGGAAGGCCTCCGCGGGACGGAGCCTCCTCTTCCTGGAGGACAACGCCAAGGCCGCCTACATTGAGGAGTACCTCTCCTTAGACCTCCCTCCCGCCCTCCACCTCTCGGCCACGGAGATGGTCCTGAGGCCCGGGGCCAGGTTGCGCCACGCCCACGTGGAGACCTTTGGGGAGGGGGTGTGGCACTTCCACCGCCAGCGGGCCCTTTTGGAGCGGGATTCCGGCCTCAACGACCTGGTGGTGAACCTGGGCGGGGCCTACGCCCGGAGCGAGGTGGCCTCGGAGCTTTTGGGCCCGGGCTCGGAGAGCGAGATGCTGGGCCTCTACTTCGGCCACGGGCGGCAGCAGTTTGACCACTACACCCTGCAGCACCACGTGGCCCACCACACCCGCTCGGACCTCCTCTACAAGGGGGCGGTGAAGGACGAGGCCCGGGCCGTCTTCTCCGGCCTCATCCGCCTGGAGCGGGGAGCCCAGAAGACGGACGCCTACCAGGCCAACCGCAACCTCATCCTCTCCCCCACGGCCCGGGTGGACTCCATCCCCCAGCTGGAGATCGGGGCCAACGACGTGCGCTGCACCCATGGCTCCACCACCGCCCCCGTGGACGAGACCCAGCTCTTCTACCTCCAGTCCCGGGGCCTGCCCCAGACCCTGGCCCAGGAGCTACTGGTCAAGGCCCACCTGGCGGACGTCCTCGCCCGCATTCCCCTAAAGGCCCTTAGGGCCCACATTGAGGCGGTGATCGAGGAAAAGGTTCGCCTCTAGCCCCTAAGGGGGAGGCCTTCGCTTCCCCCTTAAGGTTTTTCCTATGTGGATCCCGGTAGCTACCCTCAAGGACTTCAAGGACGGCCGCCTGGTGGTCCGGCGGCCCGAGCACAAGAGGCCCATCCTCCTCCTCTACGCTGGGGAGGAGGTCTTCGCCCTGGAGGACCTCTGCACCCACGACGACGGCCCCCTGCACGAGGGGGAAGTGGAGGAGGGGGTCATCGTCTGCCCCCGGCACGGGGCCCGCTTTGACCTGAGGACGGGGAAAGGGACCCTTCCCGCCCCCAGGCCCGTCAAGGTCTTCCCCGCCCGGCTGGAGGGGGAGACGGTGCTTTTGGACCTTTAACCCCAAGAGGAGGCACACCGGGGTCCCGCCCCGGGCCCGGGGCGGGACCCTGGCTAGGGCGCTTGCGGACCTCGAGTCCAGCCTGCCCGCACCTCTCGGAGGCCTGTCTGGAGGCTGGAGTGCCAGACCCTTTCCTCTTGGGAGGTGGGGGGCTCCTGCCGGTGATCCCAGGGGTTGCCTTTCCCAAGGCCAAAGGGTAGGTTAAGGATACCCCACCCCAGGGGGGGTGGGTGGGAGGCCGAGGATGACCAAGCTCAAGGTGGAAGGCATGACCTGCGACCACTGCGCCAAGGCGGTGAAGGAGGCCCTGCTGAGGGTGCCCGGCGTGGAAAGGGCCGAGGTGTACCTGGAGCAGGGCGAGGCCCTGGTGGAGGGGAAGGCGGACCCCGGAACCCTCGTCCGGGCCGTGGAGGAGGAGGGCTACCGGGCGGAGGTCCTGGCCTGATGCCCCACCCCCACCTGCACCTGGACCCCAAGGCCAGGGAGGAGGCAAAGAGGCGCCTCCTCTCCGCCAAGGGCCACCTGGAGGGGGTCCTCCGCATGCTGGAGGACGAGGGGGTTTACTGCGTGGACGTCCTCAAACAGATCAAGGCGGTCCAGGGGGCCCTGGACCGGGTGGGGGAGCTGGTCCTGAGGGCCCACCTAAGGGACCACGTGGCCACCGCCCACGGGCGGGGGGACGTGGAGGAGATCGTGGAGGAGCTCATGGAGGCCCTCAAGTACCGCTAGGAGGTGGGGGATGGGAAGGGTTCTTGCCCTATTGCTAGCCCTTTCCCTAAGGCTAGCCCAGCACCCGCACGGCGCACCGGCCACCCCAAGAACCAGCCCAGAAAGGAGCTTTCTCTCGGGGATGATCGCCCACCACGAGGGGGCCCTGGAGAGGGTGAGGGTGGCCCTGCCCGGGCTCAAGGACCCGGAGTTTAGGACCTGGGCGGAAGCCATCCTCGAGGACCAGGAAGGGGAGATCCGCGCCATGCGGGCCTTCCTCCAACGCTTCGGGGGCCTGGACCAGGGATGGCCCAGGAGGTGGCCGCCATGGTGGCCGGGCTCAGGCGGGCGAGGAACCGGGAAAGGGGCTTCGTGGAGCTGATGCTAAAGCACCACCAAGGGGCCGTGGAGATGGCCCTTGGCGCACTTCTGGAGGCCAAGGACCGGGAGGTCCTGGACCTGGCCAAGGCCATCGCCCTGGCCCAGACGGAGGAGATCCACCGCTTCCGCCTCTGGCTCCTGCGATGAAGGAGGTCCGCCTGGGCATCAAGGGGATGACCTGCGCCGCCTGCGTGGCCCGGGTGGAGCGGGCCCTAAGGCGGGCAGAAGGGGTGGCGGAGGCCCGGGTCAACCTGGCTACAGAGAAGGCCTTCCTCCTCCTGGACCCCGAGAAAGGGGACCTCAAGGGGGTGCTCGCCGCCATCCAGGAGGCGGGGTACGAGCCCGTGGTGGAAAGGGCGGAGATCCCCATCCGGGGCATGACCTGCGCCGCCTGTGCAGCCCGGGTGGAGCGGGCCCTGGGCCGGGTACCCGGGGTGCTGGAGGTGGGCGTCAACCTAGTCACGGAAAGGGCCAGCGTGCGCTACCTCCCCGACACGGTGAGCCTGGCCCGCCTCCAGGAGGCCGTCCGCGAGGCGGGGTACGAGCCCGTGCCGGAAAAACCCAAGGAAGAGGACCTGGAAGCGGGGGAGAGCCACCGCAAAGAACTCCAATGGGCCCTCCTCTTCACCCTCCCCCTCCTCCTCATCGCCATGCCCCTCCACCTCTTCCCCCACCTGGGCCACGCCATGGAGGGGCTCCTGCCCAAGCGCTTTTGGCAGGGCCTGGAGTTCCTCCTGGCCACGCCGGTCCTCTTCCTGGCAGGAAGGCGCTTCTTCCGCCAGAGCCTCAGCGAGCTGAAGCACAAAAGCCCAGGGATGAGCGCCCTGGTCACGCTGGGCACGGGCTCCGCCTACCTCTACTCCACGCTGGCCCTCCTCTTCCCCAACCTCTTCCCTGAAGGCACCGCCAACACCTACTACGAGGCGGCGGCGGTCATCATCTCCCTGGTCCTCCTAGGCAAGCACCTCGAGGCCCGGGCCAAGGGGCGGGCCTCCGAGGCCATCCGGAGGCTCCTCAGGCTGAGGCCCCGGACCGCTCGGGTGCTCGAGGATGGGAAGGAGGTGGAACGCCCCTTGGAAGCCCTGGCCGTAGGGGACCTCATTCTGGTCCGCCCCGGGGAGCGGATCCCCACGGACGGAGTGGTGGTGGAGGGGGAGTCCCACGTGGACGAGTCCATAGTCACCGGGGAGCCCCTCCCCAAGGCCAAGGGTCCGGGGGACGGGGTGGTGGGGGGAACGGTGAACGGGCCGGGGAGCCTCCTCATCCGGGCCACCCGGGTGGGGGAGGACACCTTCCTGGCCCAGGTGATCCGCCTGGTGGAGGAGGCCCAGGCGGGCAGGCTTCCCATCCAAGCCCTGGCGGACCGCATCGCCGGGGTCTTCGTCCCCCTGGCCCTAGCGGTTGCGGCCCTCACCTTCTCCCTTTGGTACCTCTTGGGTCCCGAGCCCTCCCTGAACTACGCCTTTGTGGCCGCGGTGAGCGTTCTCCTCATCGCCTGCCCCTGCGCCATGGGCCTGGCCACCCCTGTGGCCATCCTGGTGGCCACGGGCAAAGGGGCGGAGCTGGGCCTTCTCTTCCGCAAGGGGGAGGCCCTGGAGCTCCTGGCCCGGGTGGACACCGTGGTCCTGGACAAGACGGGCACCCTCACCAAGGGAAAGCCGGAGCTCACGGACCTCTACCCGGCGGAAGGCTTCGCCCAGGAGGAGGCCCTGCGCCTGGTGGCGGCGGCCGAAGCCCTGAGCGAGCACCCCATCGCCCGGGCGGTGGTGGAGAAGGCGGAAAGGGAGGGGCTCGCCCTGCCCAAGGCCCAGGCCTTCCAGGCCGTGCCCGGCCTCGGGGTGGAGGCCCGGGCGGAGGGGCGGCTCGTGGTGGTGGGGACGGAAAGGCATCTGCGGCAGCAGGGGGTGGACCCCACCCCCTTCCGGCCCCTGGCGGAGGCCCTGGCTCGGGAGGCCAAGACCCCCTTTTTCGCGGCGGTGGACGGGAGGCTCCTGGCCCTCCTGGCGGTGGCCGACCCCCTGAAGGAGGGCAGCCCGGAGGCGGTGGCCGCCCTCAGGGGGCTAGGCCTCCAGCTAGCGATGATCACCGGGGATAGCCGCCTGGCGGCCGAGGCCGTGGCCAGGGAGGTGGGCATCGCCCAGGTCCTGGCCGAGGTCCTTCCCCAAGGGAAGGCCCTGGAGGTGAAGCGGCTCAAGGCCCAGGGCAGAAGGGTGGCCTTCGTGGGGGACGGGATCAACGATGCCCCCGCCCTGGCAGAGGCGGACGTGGGGATAGCCATGGGCACGGGGACGGACATCGCCCTCGAGGCGGGGGATGTCGTCCTGGTCTCCGGGGACCTAAGGGGTCTGGTGAAGGCCGTGGCCCTGGCCCGGCGCACCCTGCGAACCATCCACCTCAACTTCTTCTGGGCCTACGCCTACAACACCCTCCTCATCCCCGTGGCCGCGGGGGCCCTTTATCCCTTCACCGGCCTCCTCCTGCACCCGGTCCTGGCCGCCTGGGCCATGAGCCTCAGCAGCCTCTTCGTGGTGACCAACTCCCTGCGGCTAAGGGCTTTTAGGCCTTCGGGGTGAAGAGGGGCCTTCTCGGAAAACCCTGTCCGGCGCTAAGGTAGAGGGGGAGGGTATCTATGGAAGGCCTTGCCCTGAAGAAGCGGCTTTCGGGAACCATCCCCGAGGTGCGGGCCCGCCTCGAGGCCCTCCTCAAGGAGGAGGGCTTCGGCATCCTCACGGAGATAGACGCAAGCGGGGTCCTGAAGAACCGGCTTGGGGTGGAGCGCCCCCCCTACCTGATCCTGGGGGCCTGCAACCCCCACCTGGCCCACCGGGCCCTCGAGGCCGAGCCAGGGATCGGCCTCTTCCTCCCCTGCAACGTGGTCCTGCGCGAGGAAGGGGAGGAGGTGGAGGTCCTGGTCCAAGACCCCGCGGCCCTGTTCGCCCTCCTTTCCGAAGGGGTTCGGGAAGGCCTGGGAAGCCTCCCTGAGGAGGCCCGGGCGAGGCTGGAAAGAGCCCTGGCTCGGCTTTGACCCCCCTGGCCTTCCCGGGAGCCCGCCTAGCCCCCTCCGCGAGGGCGGCCCCCACCCGAGGGTGAGGGTGCGGGCCACGGCGGGGCACCTGGGCCATAGACTAAGGGCATGGACCTCCGCATCCTTAGGGAGGACTTCCCCCTCATCGCCAAGAACCCCCATCTCGTCTACCTGGACTCCGCCGCCACCAGCCAAAAGCCCAAACGGGTCCTAGAGGCCCTCAAGCGCTACTACGAGGAGCAGAACGCCAACGTCCACCGGGGGGCCTACCGCCTCTCCGTGGCCGCCACCGAGGCCTACGAGGAGGCGAGGAGGCGCATGGCCCGCTTCTTGAAGGCCGAGGAACGGGAGATCGTCTTCGTGCGCAACACCACCGAGGCCATGAACCTCGTGGCCTACGCCTGGGGTCTCCGGAACCTCAAGGAAGGGGACGAGGTCCTGGTCACGGAGATGGAGCACCACGCGGGCCTCGTCCCCTGGCACCTGGTGGCGGGGCTCAAGGGGGCCCGGGTGAGGGCTATCCCCCTCACCGAGGAGGGCAGGCTGGACCTCTCGGCCCTGGACACCCTCCTCACGGAAAGGACCAAGGTGGTCTCCCTGGCGCACATGTCCAACGTCCTGGGGACCCTCAACCCCGTGGCCGAGATCGCCAGGAGGGCCAAGGCGGCGGGGGCCTTGGTGGTGGTGGACGGGGCCCAAAGCGCCCCCCACCTCCCCGTGGACGTGAAGGCCCTAGGGGCCGACTTCTTCGCCCTCTCCAGCCACAAGATGCTGGGGCCCACGGGGGCCGGGGTGCTTTGGGGGAGGTACGAGGTCCTGGAGGGGATGATGCCCTTCCTGGGGGGCGGGGAGATGATCCGGGAGGTCCACCTGGACCACTCTACCTACGCCCCGCCCCCGGGGCGCTTTGAGGCGGGCACCCCCCCCATCGCCGAGGCCATCGCCCTGGGGGAGGCGGCCTGCTACCTCATGGAGGTGGGGATGGAGCGGGTCTTCGCCCACGACCGGGCCCTTCTGGACTACGCCCTAGGGCGCCTGGAGGAGGTCCCCCACCTCCGGGTCTACGGCCCCCGGGGGCCCGACCGGGGCGGGGTCATCCCCTTCACCCTGGGCCGGCTCCACGCCCACGACCTGGCCACCTTCCTAGACGAGGAGGGGATCGCCGTAAGGGCCGGGCACCACTGCGCCCAGCCCCTCCACCGGAGGCTAGGCCTTGTGGCCACCGCCCGGGCCAGCTTCTACCTCTACAACACCCGGGAGGAAGTAGACCGCTTCGTGGAGGCCCTTCTCAGGATCGTCCACAAGTACCGGGCCTGGCTATAATGGGGGAATCCATGAGCGTCTTGGACGAGCTCTACCGGGAGATCATCCTCAAGCACTACCAGAACCCCAAAAACTTTGGGGTTCTCCCCCAGGCCACCCGGCGGGCTGGGGGCATGAACCCCTCCTGCGGGGACCAGGTGGAGGTCATGGTCCTCCTGGAGGGGGAGACCATTGCGGACATCCGCTTCCAGGGCCAGGGGTGCGCCATCAGCACCGCCAGCGCCTCCCTCATGACCGAGGCGGTGAAGGGGAAGGGGGTGGCCGAGGCCCTGGACCTCTCCAAGAGGTTCCAGGCCATGGTGGTGGAGGGGGCCCCTCCGGACCCCTCCCTGGGAGACCTCCTGGCCCTCCAGGGGGTGGCCCGCCTCCCCGCCCGGGTGAAGTGCGCCACCCTGGCCTGGCACGCCCTGGAGGAGGCCCTAAGGTGAAGCGCTACCCGGCCCACAAGGTTACCCCCTTGCTGGTCCAGTACCCAGACCTCATGGAGGCCTGGAAGGAGGCGGCCCGGGCAGGACGCATCCGGGCCAAGACCCTGGGCCGGGAGAACGTGGTCATCGTGGAGGACCCGGCCCTCATCGCCCGCCTCGAGGCCCTGGGCCTGAAGGGCGAGCCCGTGAAGGAGGAGGCATGAAGGGCGTGGTCTTCCTGCACGCCTTCCCCTACAACCCCAGGATGTGGGAGAAGGAGGTGGCCCTCCTCAAGACCCGCCTCCCCGTCCTGGCCCCTCACTACCTGGGGCTATCCCTGGGGGAGGCGGCGGAAAAGGTCCTAAAGGAGATGGAGGAGATGGGCCTGGAGCGGGCGGTCTTCGTGGGGCTCTCCATGGGGGGGTACCTCACCTTTGAGCTCTTCCGCAGGGCCCCGGAGCGCTTTTTAGGGGTGGTCCTCTCCAGCACCCGCCCTGGCCCTGACAGCGAGGAGGCGAGGCAGAACCGCTACGCCCTAAGGGAAAGGGTCCTGCAGGAGGGAGTGGGCTTCCTGCCCGAGGCCCTCCTCCCCGGCCACCTGGGCAGGACCACCCGGGAGGCCAAGCCCAAGGTGTTGGAAAAGGCCAAGGCCCTGATCCTGGAGGCCGCCCCGGAGGCGGTGGCGGAAAGCCTCAAGGCCCTGGCGGAGCGCCCCGACTCCACCCCCCTTCTTCCCCGGATGGAGGTGCCCGCCCTGGTCCTGGTGGGGGAGGAGGACACCCTCACCCCCCCGGAGGAGGCCAAGGGGATGTGGAAGGCCCTGCCCGATGGGCGCATGCTCATCCTCCCCGAGACGGGCCACCTGGCCAACCTGGAAAACCCCAAGGCCTTCCGCACGGCGCTTTTGGGCTTCCTCTCGGAGTTCTTCTAAAGCCTGAAGGCCTCCTTGGCAGGGAGGGTGAGGCCCGGGCAGGGGGGAGACCTTCCCTTCCTCCTCCGCGAAGCCTTCCGGGGTCCTCCGGTAGGCCAGGAAAAGCCGCTACTCCATGGTCTAGGGCTTCTCTGGCCGGAGCCCCCCAGGCGCAAGGGGCCTCTTCTAGGGGGCCCTTCTCGGGAGGCCCAAACAGCCTCCCGGATTCTCCGCTTCACGTTGAGGGCCACCTTGAAGGGCGCTGGCCCCCGCCATGGGGCAGGGGAAGCCCCGGTAGAACTCCCTTCTGACGGGGCTTTCTGGCCAGCATCTTCCTCGTCCTAGCCCGGGCCCTCTCACTCGGGCTTGGGCTCCCGGGCCATCAGGGCCTGGAGGGCCTTGAGGGGGTCTAGGCCCCCGTAGGCCACCCCGTGGACGGCCTCGGCGATGGGAAGCTCCACCCCCGCCCGCTCCCCCCAGGCCACCATGGCCTTCACGGCGTAAAGCCCCTCCACCACCCCGCGGTCCTCGAGGCGCTCCCTATCCTCCCCCCGCACCAGCCTCTCCCCCGCCCCGCGGTTTCTGGAGTGGAGGCTATAGGCGGTGGCCAGGAGGTCCCCGAGGCCCGAGAGCCCATAAAAGGTGGCCTCCTCCCCCCCCAGGGCGGTGCCGAAGCGCACCATCTCCTTGAGGCCTCGGGTGAGGAGGGCGGCCTTGGCGTTATCCCCCAGGCGGAGCCCGTCCACCATCCCCGCCGCCAGGGCCAGGACGTTCTTCACCGCCCCGCCTAGCTCCAACCCCCTCAGGTCCCGGCCCGTGTAGACCCGGAAGGTGGGCCCGGTGAAGAGCTCCTGGACCCTTTCCGCCAAGGCCCTGGGCCCCGCCACCACGCCCGCCGTGGGCAGGAAGCGGGCCACCTCCTCCGCGTGGTTGGGACCGGAGAGGGCCACCGCCGGGCGGCCCGTGATCCGGCCGAGGATCTGGCTCGGGGTGAGGACCTCCCCCCCTTGGAAGAAGAGGCCCTTGGTGGCGGAGAGGTACCAGGGGGCGAGGGGAAGGCCCTCCAGGACCGAAAGCGCCTTGGAGGGCAGGGCCACCACCGCAAGCTCCACCCCCAAGAGGGCCTCCTCTGGGTCGCAGGTGGGGTGGAGGTGGGCGGGGAGGGCCACCCCGGGCAGGTAGTCCCGGTTTTCCCGCATGACCCGCATGGCCTCCACCTGCTCCTTCCGCCTGGCCCAGAGGGCCACAGGGATCCCCTTGCTGGCCAGAAGCACCCCTAGGGCCGTGCCCCAGGCCCCCGCCCCCAGGATGGCCACCTTCACTGGAGAACCCCCAGCTCCCAGGCCTCGTACCAGGCGGCGAGGAGGAGGAAGTAGGCCCCCAGGTAGAAGGCGAGGAGAAGCCCCCTAAGCCCCTTCCTGTACCCCTCCCCCCTGGCGGTCTTGGCCAAGAGGACGAGGCCGCCAAAGGTCACCAGGATGTAGGCCTGGAGCTCCAGGAGGATCGTGGGCAGGTGGAGGAGGAAGACCCCCCCTAGGAGGGCTGGGGAGAGGGCGAAGCCGAAGACGAAGTAGCGGAGGGCATTTAGGAGGAGGAGGGGCACCCCCAGGAGGAGGGCGGGGAGGAGCCCGGTGAGTAGGAGGCCCTGGCCGAAGTTCCAGTGGAAGATGACCCCCGCCAAAACGGGAAGCCCTTTCCCTATGGCCTCCCCCAGGCCGATGGCCTCGAGGGCCCCAGCAAAGAGCACCTGAAGGGCCCGGGCCAGCTCCGGCATCCCATAGGCGAGGAAGGCCCCCAGGGCGAAGAGGCCGTAAAGGAAGAGGTTGGTGAAGAGGTAAAGCCCTCTGTAGCCCCGCACCAAGGAGAGGGCCTCCAAAAGCCAGGCCCTAAGGGGGGTGGGCTGGAAGAGGAGGAGGGTCCAGAAGAGGGAGAAGAGCAGAAACCCCCACCCCGCCAAGGGGCTGAGGAGGTAGGGGGGTAGGCCCAGCCCCTCGGGACGGAAGAAGATCCGCCGCACCTCCCCCCCCTCCAGGACCACCACCACCTCCCCCACCCCCTCCCCAAGGGCGGCGGGGAAGGCCACGCGGTTCCCCTCCACCTTGGCCGCCTCCAGGTTCACGGAGAGCCCCTGAGGAGGCGGGGGGAAGAGGGCGTAGCGCTCCAGGAGCCCGGGGGCCTCCTCGGGAGGGGCCCGCAAGACCTCCTCCAGCCTGGGGGAGAGCTCCCCTCTAAGCCAGCGGGTCACCGCCTCCTTGGCCGCCTCCTCGGGTGCGGCCAGGGCCAAGGCCAAGAGAACGCCAAGAAACCCCAGGAAGCGCACGGTCTAGACCTCCTCTAGGGGAACCCCAGCCCGGCAGAGGGGGCAGGTCCCGGGAGGGTGCTGGGGGACCTCGAGGCGGGCCAAAGCGCGGAAGGGCACGCCGAACTCGGCCCTTCCCCCACTCCGGTCCACCAGGGCCCCCACCCCCACCAGGACCGCCCCCCTGGCCTCCGCAGCCCGGATGGCCCTCCGGACGCTCTCCCCCGTGGTCACCACGTCCTCCACCGCCAGGAAGCGGTCCCCAGGGTTCACGAGAAGCCCTTTGCGGATGAACATCCCCCCTTGGGCGTCCTTCTCCGCAAAAAGGGCCCGGGCCCCCAGGGCCTTGGCCACCACAAAGGAGAGGACGACGCCCCCGATGGCCGGGCCGAGGACGAAGTCGATCCCCTCCTCCTCAAAGAGCCTGCCCAAGCGCTCCCCCACCGCCTCGGCGTAGAGGGGGTGCTGGAGCAAGGCCGCCGACTGGAGGAAAAGGGGGGAGTGCATCCCCGAGCGCAGGAGGAAGTGGCCCTCAAGCAGGGCCCCCGTCCTCCGGTAAAGCTCCAGGACCTCCATCCCCCCTACTCTACCAAGGCGAGGAGGGCCTCGGCCGCCTCGAGGGCCTCCTCCAGGTCCGGCTTTCCCCCGGGGTAGTAGAGGGCGCGGCTGGCGCTATTGAGGAGGCCAGGGCCCTTGAGGGGCTTCCCCCCTTGCGCCCCCACCCCGGGAAGGAGGAGGGGGGCGTGGGGGACCAGCTCCCGGACGGCCAGGACCGCCCCCTCCGCCGTGGCCCCGGCTACCATCCCCACCCGGCTCCAGGGCCCCTCCCGGTATTCCTCCCCCGCCTTCGCCAGGGCCTCCGCCACGTGAAGGTAAAGGGGCCTCCCCCCCACCTCCAGGTCCTGGAGGAAGCCTGAGCCCGGGTTCGTGGTCTTGGCCAGGACGAAAACCCCTCCCTTGGCCCTCGAGGCCGCCCGGAAAAAGGGCTCCAAGGCATCCAGCCCCAGGTAGGGGTTGACAGTGAGAGCGGTTCCGGGGAAAGCCTCCAGATAAGCCCGGGCATACGCTTCCGCGGTGGAGCCGATGTCCCCCCGCTTGCCGTCAAAGATCGCGGGAAGGCCCATGACCCGGGCCCCGCTCGCCAGCTCCCAGAGGAGCTCCATGCCCCTAGGCCCCAGGGCCTCGAAGAAGGCCAGCTGGAACTTGACCGCGGCCAGGCGAGGGGCCAGGGCCTCCAAAAGCTCCAGGGTGTAGCGGCGGATGTGGGAAAGGGGCTCCTTGCCGTGAAGCTCGGGCCTGGGGTCCACCCCCAGGACCAAGGGAGGGCGGGAGAGGGCCTCCAGGAAGTCCACGCCCTCCACTATAGGGCTTGACAGGGAAAGGGTCCCCGGGGTACGCTCCCCGGCGTACCCCAAGGAGGGCGTATGAGAAAACTGGCTTTGGCTTTGGTTCTTTTGGTACTGGCGGCCTGCCAGCAGCAGGCGGGGCTTGCGCCCCAGGGCCTTCAGGGGGGCGGCACCTACATCGCCGTCCTGGAGCCCAGCCTCCCCGATAAGGCCCGGTTGGCGGAGAAACTGGCCGCCCTGGAACAGGCGCACGGCCTGCAGATCCCGGCGGAGGACCGCCTCGAGGCCCTGGGGGCCGTGATCCTCCGCAACCTCCCCCCCGCCAAGGCGGAGCGCCTGGCCCGGGATCCTCGGGTCTACGCCTTTAGCCCCGACCGGGAGGTCCGGGCCTACGGGGAGGCCATCCCCTGGGGCGTAGAGCGCATCGGGGCCCCCACCACCACGGCCAAAGGGGCAGGAGTCTCGGTATACGTTTTGGACACGGGCATCAAGGTGGGCCACGAGGACCTCACCAACCTCAAGGGCGGCCACGCGGTGGTGAGGTGCCGGGGCCGGTGCCGGGCCAGTTGGGATGACGACAACGGCCACGGCACCCATGTGGCGGGCACGGCAGCTGCGGTGGCCAATGGCCTCGGCGTCCTGGGCGTGGCCCCCCAGGCCGAGCTCTGGGCGGTGAAGGTGCTCTCCGGCTCGGGGTCCGGCTCCATAAGCGGCATCGTCCAGGGGATCAACTGGGTCATCGCCCACAACAACGGGGGCAAGCCCAAGATCATCAACATGAGCCTGGGCGGAAGCGGCACCGACGACCAAGACGGCCTCTACTGCCCCATCGCCCGTTCCACCGACGCTTTCCACAACGCGATCCAAAAAGCGGTCTGCGACTACGGGATTACCGTGGTGGTGGCCGCGGGGAACGAGGGGATAGATGCCCGCAACGTCGTCCCCGCCGCCTACGATGAGGTCATCACCGTGAGCGCCACCAATAGCCAGAACGACTGGCCCTCCTGGTCCAACTACGGACCCGACGTGGACCTCGCCGCCCCGGGGGTCTCCATCCTCTCCACCTGGCACACCTCCACCTCCAGTTACAACACCATCAGCGGCACCTCCATGGCCGCCCCCCACGTGGCCGGGGCCGCTGCCTTGGTCCTCTCCCGCTACCCCAGCCACACCCCCCTCCAGGTGAAGCAGGCCCTCCTGCAAAACGCCGATAGCACCGCCTCCTGGACCAACACCTCGGGCCGGCCTCACCCAGAGCCCTTCTTGAACGTGCGGGGCTTTTAGGGTGAAAGAGCCCCCTCTTCGGGAGGGGGGCTAAAGCAAAAACCCCCCTAACGGGGGGTTTCTTGCGCCGGCTTAGCGGGATTTGAAAGCGCGGGAACGGGCTTGGTGCTCCTTAGAAAGGAGGTGATCCAGCCGCACCTTCCGGTACAGCTACCTTGTTACGACTTCGCCCCAGTCACGAGCCCTACCCTCGGCGCCTGCCCTAAGGCTCCCAGCGACTTCGGGTAGAACCCGCTCCCATGGCGTGACGGGCGGTGTGTACAAGGCCCGGGAACGTATTCACCGCGGCATGGCTGATCCGCGATTACTAGCGATTCCGCCTTCATGGGGTCGGGTTGCAGACCCCAATCCGAACTACGCCCACCTTTCCGCGATCCGCTCCCCGTCACCAGGTCGCCTCGCTCTGTAGTGGGCATTGTAGCACGTGTGTCGCCCAGGCCGTAAGGGCCATGATGACCAGACGTCGTCCCCGCCTTCCTCCCGCTTTCGCAGGCAGTCCCGTTAGAGTGCCCGGCCAAACCGCTGGCAACTAACGGCAGGGGTTGCGCTCGTTGCGGGACTTA